>JBLRWQ010000013.1:0-51578 GCA_047921175.1 Nitriliruptoraceae bacterium
AAGCTGATCCCCTATTGTAAGGGGATCAATTTTTGGTCAAATTCTATCGATCTATTAGAAAGTCTCAGCTACAACTTTTACAAGCCTTCTACTTGACTCCTATCAAACGGTTAGTCTTACCGTGATCTTAAGAGAGCACTCATCTTGAGGTAGGCTTCCTACTTAGATGCTTTCAGCAGTTATCCACTCCGTACGTAGCTACCCAGCGTTTCCCGTTGGCACCTCGATGTCGGCTCATCGCATCCTGGGGCTGGAGCAGGTCCCAAGGGTCGGGCTGTTCGCCCGTTAAAGCGGTACGCGAGCTGGGTTCAGAACGTCGTGAGACAGTTCGGTCCCTATCCGCTGCGCGCGTTGGTGATTTGATAGGAGCTGCCCCTAGTACGAGAGGACCGGGGTGGACGTACCTCTGGTGTGCCGGTTGTCCTGCCAAGGGCACGGCCGGTTTGCTACGTACGGTCGGGATAAGCGCTGAAGGCATCTAAGCGCGAAGCCCACCTAGAGATGAGATCACCCATCCCTTCGAGGGAGTAAGGGCCCCAGCCAGACGACTGGGTCGATAGGCCGGAAGTGGAAGCGTGGCAACACGTGGAGCTGACCGGTACTAATAGCCCGAGGACTTGCCGTACTCGCGCTCGCGCTCGCTATGGAGTTCCGAGGACCGTCTGTCGACGCTCCACGGAACCGAAGACAACGGTGGCCTCGGTCACCTGCACAACGTCCACCAAGGTTCCACGATCTCCCGTGGCCTTAGCGGAGGGGACACACCCGGTCACATTCCGAACCCGGAAGTTAAGCCCTCCAGCGCCGATGGTACTGCCGGGGCAACCCGGTGGGAGAGTAGGTCGCCGCGGGAACCTCTTTCGAGGTCGAGGCCGTCCCTTCGGGGGCGGCCTCGACCTCGTTGCACGTCCTGCCGCAGACACAGGAGCAGCCGATGCCACGCCCGCCCGCGCGCGATGGCGGCCCGATCGGTCGGTCGTCGAGTGGTCGAGGCGGCCGCAGCCGCCGACCGGAGGAGTCGGGGAGCGGTGGTCTCTCCGTGCCCGGCCACGACGGCGAGCCGATCGGCCGCGACCGTGCCACACGGTCCCGCAACGCCCCGCCCCGGCCGCAGCGGCCGCGCAAGGACGACGCACCCGCCCGTCCGGCACTGCCGGACGAGGAGCCGTTGCTGCCGCGCGCCGTACGCAAGGAGATCGACCGGGTGCTCGGGCCGGGCCCGCGTGCACGGGATGTCGCCTTGTGCCTGAGCATCGCCTCCCAGGCACTCGAGGAGGAGCGTCCGGACATCGCCCTCGAGGTGCTCGTCTGGGCCCGCCACCAGGCTCCTCGGCTGGCGCTGGTACGAGAGGCGTACGGGGCCGCGCTCTACCAGGCGGAACGCTGGGCCGACGCGCTCGCGGAGCTCCAGGGCTACCGGCGGCTGACCGGGCGGACGGACCAGAACCACCTCATCGCGGACTGCCTGCGGGCGCTGGGGCGCGGGATCGAGCAGGTCGCCGACGCAGCCGAACCGCTCGTGGCCGACCCGCAGGCGCCGGAGGACCGTCGCGCCGAGGCGGCGATCGTCTGGGCCGCGGCGCTGGCGGATGCGGGCGATATCGGCGCGGGTCGGGCCGTGGTGCGTCGTTTCCTCGAACGGCCGCGCTCCGGTGACGCCGAGCACGACCTGCGCGTCCGCTACGTCGCCGCGGACCTGGCCGAGCAGGCCGGGGATCGCGACGAGGCGCGCCGGCAGCTCGAGCTCATCGCGGCCATCGCCGGGGACTTCCTCGACGTCGCGGAGCGGCTCGACGCTGTCACGGACGGTTGAGGGTCAGCCGAGCGGGGTCAGCGTGCCCTCGCGCCGTCGCCGCAGGTAGCGGACGATGCCGGCCGCGTTGGCGCGCGTGTCGTTCAGCAGCTCGAGCACCGGACGATGGTCCGTGTCCTCCTCTGCCGTGGCCTGCAGCTCGTCGACGCAGCGCCGCTGCAGGGTCTCGGCCACGTGGGTGAGCTCGTGCACCTGGTCGAGGCCGCGACGGGCGGCCTCGTCGACCGCGTCGCTCGCCACCTCGACCCAGCGGCGCAGCTGGTCGCCTGCCTCGTCCAGCACGGCGTCGGCGGGGCCGGTCGGTCCGTAGTGCGCCAGGTAGATGCGGTGGGGCTCGTACCGGCGGTAGCGCTCCAGGGAGGCGAGTGCCGCCTCGAGGTGGAACTCCGGGGGCGGGGTCGCGGGCCGGATCGTGCGCATCCCCGGCAGCTGCACGCCGACGGAGTCGCCGGAGAAGACCGCACCGATCGTCGGGTCGACGACGCCGAGGTGGTGCTTGGCGTGGCCCGGGGTGTGCAGCAGCTCGAGCACCCGACCACCACCGAGGTCCAGCTGCGCGTGATCCCCGACCGTCCGCAGCCGTGGGGCGGGCACCGGCGTGCAGGCGCCGTAGACGGTGTCGAACAAGGGTCCGTAGACGCGGGCGGACGAGGCGTTGAGCCGGGTCGGGTCGGCCAGGTGTCGGGCACCGTGCTCCGACACCACGACCGTGGCCTCGGGGAACGCGGCGGCCACGTCGCCGGCGCCACCCGCATGGTCGAGGTGGATGTGGGACAGGACCAGGTAGGCGAGGTCGCCCGCCTCCAGCCCGAGTTGCGCGAGGCCGGCGAGGACGGTGTCGACGGTCAGGGCCGGACCGCACTCGATCAGGGTTGGACGCGGTGCATCCAGCAGGTAGCCCGCCGTGACCTGCGGCAGTCCGGCGGTCCGCGTGTCGATCGCGATGACGCCGTCCGGGTAGGTCCGGAACGCTTGCTCGATCCCCGCGGTGGTCATGGCATGCCTCCTAGCGGTGGGTCCTGCGCGGCGGGTGGAACGGGGTCCGGTGCCGACGGCGGCGCCAGCCATCCAGGGCGAGCAGCAGCACGATGCCGGCCAGGAACCCGCCGACGTGTGCCTCGTAGGCGATCTGGTCGCCGGTCGGGGTCCTCGCCGCGGTGAACTGCAGGACGAACCAGACCCCGAGCAGCAGCCAGGCGGGTGCGGTCATGACGGCGACGACCACCAGCCAGCGGACCATCCGGATCCCCGGGACGAGCCACGCGAACGCGTACAGCGGGAAGGGGACCAGGGTGAAGATGCGCGCCCGCGGATAGCACAGCAGGTACGCCCCGAGGATGGCCGAGATGGCGCCCGACGCCCCGATCAGGGGCACGATCGAGTCGGGGCGCAAGGCCGTGTACGCGAGCGTGGCGGCGGCCCCACCCACGGCGTAGAACAGCACGAAGCGCAGGTGCCCGAGCCGGTCCTCGACGTTGTTGCCGAACACGACCAGGTACAGCAGGTTGCCGAGCAGGTGGCCGAGGCTCCCGTGGAGGAACAGCGAGGTCACCAGCGACAGCGCCACGTTCTTGGCCGGGGCACCCGTCGCGCAGCTACCGAGCAGCGCCTCGAGGTCCGCGGGGCTGAGCGGTGCCAGCTGCGTCAGCTCCCGGGGGATGGCGGCGAACCGGTAGGTCAGCTGCTGCTGGGCGCACCCCTCCAAGGGGAGCTGGACGAGCAGGAAGACGGCGAGGTTGGCCAGGGTGAACAGCCACACGACGACGGCACGGCGCCTCGTGGGGGTGACGTCACCGATGGGCAGCATGGCCCGTGCCCACCTCCTCGATCCGAGCGGTCACAGCACCGCGCGAAGCCGGAGCAGGTCCGGCATCGACGCGTCGATGCGCAGCCGGTTCGACGCGACGGCGCGCGAGAAGGGCAGGTCACCGGAGGCGATGCGCAGCAGGTCGTCGGAGTGGACGCTGATGCGGATCTCGGGCCGCCGGATCGGCTCGTCGTCGAGCAGTTCGAGATCGCCGCGCCGCCACTCGGCATAGCGGACCAGCTCGAGATCCGGACAGCGGGCCTCGATCGTGCGCCGACTCGGCAGCATGGCACGCGTGGTGTCGTCCACGTGACCGAGCTTCTGCAGCAGCTCGATCAGGATGGTCTCCACCTGATCGAGCGTCGCCATCTCGTGCTCCCGGTCGGCCGTGCGGTGACGGCGGGGTGACGCTACCAGCCGACCCCTCCCGGCACGCGCGGACGGCTGGCCGGTCACCCCTCGCACCGCTGGTGCGAGCAGCTAGAGTCGCGAACGTCCGGCAGACCTGGGAGGGACCATGAACGCCGCCGTGCAACGCTACCTCGACGCCGCATCCGGGCTCACCGAGCTGACCCGGAACAAGGCGGAGCAGATCGTCAAGCAGCTGGTCCGATCCGGCGAGGCCGCGGGCGACCAGGTCGGTGAGCTCGTCGAGGAGCTCGTCGAACGGCAGAAGCAGAACCGCGAAGCGATCTCCTCGCTGGTGCGTAACGAGACCACCAAGGCCGTGCGTTCGATGGGGCTGGCCACCACCGACGAGGTGGAACGGCTGCAGAAGCAGGTCGCGGACCTCAAGCGCGAGGTACAGCGTGCCGGCGGCGCGACCGCGGCGCCGGCGGCGAAGAAGACGGCGGCGAAGAAGACCGCGGCGAAGAAGACCGCGGCGAAGAAGACGGCGGCCAAGAAGACCGCGGCGAAGAAGACGGCGGCGAAGAAGACCGCGGTGCGCAAGACCACCGGGACCGCGTCGCCCGAGAGCGCCACCTGATGACCGAGCCGGCCGAGGTGCACGTCGACGAGGTCGGCGACCCGATCGCACGCCGGGTCCTCGGGGCGCTCGACGGCCTCGAGGACCGGCCGGTCACCGAGCACGTCGAGGTGCTCGAGGAGGTCAACCGCACCATCGCCGCCGAACTGGCGGCGCTGGACGAGGTCTGACCCTGGCTTCCTCGCGCCGCCGCCTGGATGCGGAGCTGGTACGCCGTCGGCTCGTGGCGACCCGGACCCTCGCTCAGGAGGCCATCGCCCAGGGGCTCGTGACCGTGGACGGGGCCCCCGCCTTCAAGGCGGCCACCCAGGTCCGCTCCGACCAGGCGCTGCACGTCGCCGCGCCGCCACGACGCTTCGTCTCCCGCGGCGGCGAGAAGCTCGACCACGCCCTGCGGGTCTTCCAGGTCGACCCGGCCGGGCGCCACGCGCTGGACGCCGGGGTGTCGACCGGCGGGTTCACCGACCGCCTGCTCCAGGGTGGTGCGGTCCGGGTGCTCGCGTACGACGTCGGCTACGGGCAGGTCCACGAGTCGATCCGGACCGACCCGCGGGTGGTCGTCGCCGAGCGCACCAACGTCCGGGCGCTCGCCCCCACCGACATCCCCCCGCCGCTGCCGGACCTGCTGGTCGCCGACCTGTCGTTCATCTCGCTCGCGCTCGTGCTGCCGGGTCTGCGCCGGCTGCTCGCCACCCCCGCCGAGGCCGTGCTGCTCGTGAAGCCGCAGTTCGAGGCGGACCGCGGTGACGTCGGCGCCGGCGGCATCGTCCGCGACCCGCTCGTGTGGCGTCGTGCCCTGGAGCGGGTGGTCGCCGCCGGGGCGGAGGTGGGCTGGCGGGCCCACGGCGCAACCGCCTCGCCGGTGCTCGGCTCGAAGGGCAACGTCGAGTTCCTGCTTCACCTCGGTGACGGCCCCGGGGTCGACGACCCGGCCGCCGCCTTGGACGCCGCCATCGAGGAGGGCATGCTGCGGCGAGCAGGCCAGGAGCCAGCCGAGCCGAGGAGGACACCGTGAAGGTCGGGCTCATCGTGCACGCCGGTCGCCCGGACTCACGCGAGGCGGCCTGCGAGGCGGCCCGGCTGCTGGACGAGCTCGGCGTCGAGGTGGTCGCCACCGTCGGGGGCGCGGACGCGGAGCTGCCCGGGGAGCTCGCCCATCTGGCACCGATGACCCCGTCGGAGACCTTCGCCGAGGGGCTCGACCTGGCGATCTCCTTCGGTGGGGACGGGACCTTCCTGCGTGCCGCCCACCTGTGCCGCGACGAAGGCGTGCCGGTGCTCGGGGTCAACCTGGGGCGGCTCGGCTTCCTGGCCGAGGTGGAGCGGCACGACCTCGGTCCGGCGCTCCGGGCGGTGGCCGCCGGGTCGTGGCGGGTCGAGGACCGGGCGACGCTGACCATGGAGGTCACCGACGCCGACGGGGAACCGCTCGCCACCGACTGGGCGCTCAACGAGGTGGCGGTCGAGAAGACGGTCCGCCAGCGTCTGGTCCTCGTCGACGTCCACATCGACGGCACCTTCTTCGCGCGCGTCCCCGCCGACGCGCTGCTCCTGGCCACCGCCACCGGGTCGACCGCGTACGCCCTGTCCGCCGGTGGGCCGATCGTGTCGCCCCAGGTCGCGGCCACCCTGGTGGTGCCCGTGGCGCCCCACAGCCTGTTCGACCGCACGGTGGTGGCCGGCCCCGACGAGGTCATCCGGATCGAGCTGCTGGAGGGCCAGGCCGAGGGGCTGGCGTCCTGCGACGGGCGCGTGCCGGTGCCCCTGCGACCCGGCGCCGCGGTCACCGTGGTCGGCGGCGGCCGGCCCGTCCAGCTGGCGCGGGTCGGGCTGATCGACTTCCCGACGCTGGTCCGGCGCAAGTTCGGGCTGCGGTGAGCCCGTCCACAGCCCCGGGCCCGTGCCCCGGTCGTGTCACCCCGGCTGGGTAGGCTCCCGGGGTGATCGAGGAGCTGCACATCCGCGGGCTCGGCGTCATCGAGGACGCCCACCTCACGCTGTCCCCCGGGCTGACCGTGGTCACGGGCGAGACCGGCGCCGGCAAGACCATGCTGGTCACCGCGCTGCAGCTGCTCCTCGGCGCCCGCGCGGACAGTGCGCTCGTGCGTGCCGGGGCACCGGCCGCCACCGTCGACGCGGTCCTGTCCCCACGCCCGCCCGAGGCGGCGGACCACCTCGGTGCCAGCGACGAACCGTTGATCGTGGCCCGTGAGGTCCCCGTCGACGGCCGGTCACGGGCCCGCCTCGACGGCCGGCCGGTGCCCGTCGGCACCCTGACCGAGGTGCTCGGCGCCCACGTCGAGGTCCACGCCCAGCACGAGCACGTGCGGCTCGCCCGGGCCGAGGTGCAGCGCGACCTGCTCGACCGCTACGCCGGCGCGCCGCACGCCCGGGCCCTCGCCACCTACCGCGAGCAGCATGCGCGCTGGCAGGAACTGTCCGCGCGGCAGGCCCATCTGGAGGCCGACGCCCGGGAACGGGCGCGGGAGCTCGACCGGCTGCGTTTCGAGGTCGAGGAGATCGACCGGGCCGAGCTCGACCCGGCCAGCGACGGCGACCTCGCCGCCGGGATCGACCGGCTGGCGCACGCCGAGGAGCTCCAGCAGGCGGCGGCCGGGGCGGCGGCGGCGCTCGGATCGGACGGTGCCGGGGAGCCGGTGGGGGTCGCGGTGGCCCTGCTGCGTCGCGCCGCCGTGGATGACCGCGACCTCGAGGCACTGAGCGACCGGGCCGTGGCGCTGGCGGAGGAGCTGGCGGCGCTGGCGGGTGACGTGCGCGACTACGGTGGGTCGATCGAGGGCGACCCGGCCCGGCTCGCCGCGCTGCTGGAGCGCCAGCAGCTGGTCCGGGATCTCGAGCGCAAGTACGGCGAGGACGTCGCCGCCGTGCTCGCCTACGCCGACCAGGCCCGCGACCGGCTCGCGACGCTCGAGGCCGAGGAGGCCGACGCCGGCTCCCTGGCCGCACGCGTCGCCGACGCCGAGGTGGCCCTGCGCGGCGCGGCCGCGGAGGTCCATCGCGGCCGCAGCCTGGCGGCCGAGCAGCTCGCCGGGACCGTCGACGGCCACCTCGTCGACCTGGGGATGCCGCACGCACGCTTCTCGGTGGCGGTGGAGCCGGCGCCCGACGCCGTCCCGACCACGCACGGCACGGACCGGATCGTGTTCCTGCTGGCCGCCAACCCGGGGGAGCCACCGCGGCCGCTGGCCCAGGCCGCCTCGGGTGGGGAACGCTCCCGGGTCTCGTTGGCCATCGAGGTGGCGCTGGCGGACGTCGACGACGCCAGCGTGCTGGTCTTCGACGAGGTCGACGCCGGCATCGGCGGTACCACCGCGCTCAAGGTGGGGGAGAAGCTGGCACGGCTGGCCGCCGGCGAGCGGGGTCGGCAGGTGCTGTGCGTCACCCACCTCGCCCAGCTCGCGGCCTTCGCCGACGTGCACCACGTGGTGGAGAAGGGCCTGTCCGGCGGGCGCACGGTCACGACCGCCCGGCGCGTGGCCGAGGACGACCGGGTCGGCGAGCTGGCGCGCATGCTCGGCGGCGAGGCCACCGCGCAGGCCGGGCGTGACCACGCCCGGGAGCTGCTGACGGCCGCGCGCCGGCGGCGGGCCGGATGATCGGGCGGCGCCTGCTGGTGCGCCGGGACGTTGGCCGACGCGACCTCGGCCGCTACGGTCGCTCGGACCGCGCACGGCGGTCCGGTTGAGCTGAAGGAGCGTTCGTGTCGGTGCGGAACGACGTGCGGTACATCTTCGTCACGGGCGGGGTGGCGTCGGCGCTCGGCAAGGGCATCACCGCCGCGTCGCTGGGTCGGCTGCTCAAGGCCCGCGGGCTGAAGGTCACCCTGCAGAAGCTCGACCCGTACCTCAACGTCGATCCCGGCACGATGAACCCGTTCGAGCACGGCGAGGTCTACGTCACCGAGGACGGCGGCGAGACCGACCTCGACCTCGGACATTACGAGCGCTTCATCGACGAGAACCTGCACCGCGGCTCCAGCGTGTCATCGGGCCAGATCTGGCTGTCGGTCATCGAGCAGGAGCGCCGCGGCGACTACCTCGGCAAGACCGTGCAGGTCATCCCGCACATCACCGACGAGATCAAGCTGCGGATCCGTGCGGTGGCCGAGGACGCCGACGCCGATGTGGTGATCGTCGAGGTCGGTGGCACCGTCGGCGACATCGAGGGCCTGCCGTTCCTGGAGGCGATCCGGCAGTTCCGTGCCGAGGTCGGCCGGGACAACATCCTCTACCTGCACTGCGCCCTGGTGCCGTACATCGCCGCCTCGGGGGAGCTGAAGACCAAGCCGGCCCAGCACTCGGTGCGGGAGCTGCGCTCGATCGGGATCCAGCCGGACGTGCTGGTGTTGCGGGCCGACCGGCCGCTGGACGATGAGCTGCGGCGCAAGGTCGCGATGCAGTGCGACGTGGACCTCGAGGCGGTCATCGCGGCGGTCGACGCCCCGTCGCTCTACCAGGTCCCGCTCATGCTCCGCGACGAGGGGCTCGACGAGGTCGTGGTGCGCCGGCTCGGCCTGCCTGCGGTGGAGCCGGACCTGACCGAGTGGGAGCAGCTGGTCGCCCGGGTCAGCGCCGCCCGGGACCGCACCACGGTCGCGATCGTCGGGAAGTACGTCGACCTGCCCGACGCCTACCTGTCCGTGGTCGAGGCACTGCGCCATGCGGGGCTCGCCAACGGCATCGAGGTGGAGCTGCGCTGGATCGCCTCCGACGATCTCGCCCCACCGGATGGCGCCAGCGAGGCGGAGGTCGATGCCCGGGTGGCGCGGCAGCTCGCCGGCGTCGACGGGGTGGTCGTCCCCGGTGGCTTCGGGTTCCGCGGGGTCGAGGGCAAGATCGCCGCGATCCGCTACGCCCGGGTCCACGGGGTCCCGTTCCTCGGGTTGTGCCTGGGCCTGCAGTCGGCGGTGATCGAGGTGGCCCGGTCCCTCGCGGGGCTCGAGGACGCGCACTCGGCGGAGTTCGACCCGACCACCACGCATCCGGTGATCGACCTGATGCCGGACCAGCGCGGCATCACCGCCAAGGGCGGCACGATGCGGCTGGGCACCTACGCGGCCCGGCTCGCGGAGGGCTCTCAGGTGCGTGCGCTGTACCACGACGAGCCGGTCGTGACCGAACGGCACCGGCACCGCTACGAGGTCAACAACCGCTACCGGGCCGTCCTCGAGCAGGCCGGCCTGCGCTTCAGCGGGCTGTCGCCGGACGAGCGGCTGGTCGAGTTCCTCGAGCTGCCCGACCATCCCTTCTTCGTCGCCACCCAGGCCCATCCGGAGCTGACCTCCCGACCCAACCGGCCGCACCCACTGTTCGACGGGTTCGTCCGGGCCGGGCTCAAGCACCAGCGGGAGGCCTCCGGCCGCCTGCCGGTGGAGCTGGACGAGCCGACAGCCGACGAGCTCGCCAGCGCGACCCGGTTGCCGGCCGGCGCCGCGAGCCGGGGGGACCACGCATGAGCGGCGCCTGGTTCGAGACGATCGAGTCCCGGGACGTCTACGAGGGGTTCGCCCGCGTCCGCGTCGACCGGGTCCGCACCCCCGACGGCGAGGAGGTCGAGCGCGAGGTGGTGGTCCGCCACGACGCCGTCGCGGTCGTCCCCGTCACCCCGGACGGTCGGGTGCTGCTGCTGCACCAGTACCGCCAGCCGGTCGGCCGGCCGCTGATCGAGCTGCCCGCCGGCCTGCTCGATGTCGCGGGGGAGGACCCCGCGGACGCGGCCCAGCGGGAGCTGATCGAGGAGCTCGGCATGCGGGCCGGCACGCTCACCCCGCTGACCACCTTCTGGAACTCCGCCGGGTGGAGCACCGAGCGCACCACCGTCTACCTCGGCCGGGAGCTGCAGCCGGCACCGCCCCCCGACGGGTTCACGCCCAAGGCCGAGGAGGCGCACCTCGAGGTGGTCTCGCTGGCCGTCGAGGACGCGCTCACCGCGGTCCACGACGGGGAGATCACCGACGCCAAGACCGTGATCGGGCTGCTGCTCGCGGCACGCCGGCTCGGTGGCTGAGCCGGCCCCGCCGCTCGCGCACGTCGACGGCTACCTGGCGCACCTCGCGGTGGAGCGTGGCCTGGCCGACAACACCCTGCGCGCCTACGCCCGCGACCTGGCCCTGTACGCCCGCTACCTCGCCTCGGTCGGCATCGCGGACCCCACCGAGGTCGCCACGGAGGACCTGGAGGCCTACGTCGCCTGGCTCCGGGCCCGGCGCAGCGCAACCGGGCAGCCCTACGCGCCGAGCTCCCTGGCCCGGGCGGTGGTGGCGGTGCGCGGCTTCCACCGCTTCCTGCTGCACGACCAGCTCACCGACCGTGACCCCGCCGCCGTCGTGACGACGCCGCGCGCGGGCCGGGCACTGCCGAAGGCGCTGTCGCAGGCGGAGGTCGAACGCCTCCTGGCCGCGCCGGTCGGTGACGCCCCGTTGGCCCTGCGGGACCGGGCCATGCTGGAGCTGCTCTACGGCGCGGGCCTGCGCATCTCGGAGCTGGTCGGGCTCGACGTCGACGACCTCGACCGTGGCGAGCAGCTGGTCGCCGTGCGCGGCAAGGGCGATCGCGACCGGCTGGTGCCCTACGGCGAGCCCGCGGCCGAGGCGCTGGACGGGTGGCTGGTCCGGGGCCGTCCGCGGCTGGCCCCGCGCGTGCCGGCGGTGTTCCTCAACGCCCGCGGCGGTCGGCTCACCCGGCAGGGCGCCTGGAAGCTGATCACCGGGCACGCGGCACGGGTCGGGCTGGCCGACCGGGTCTCGCCGCACACCCTGCGCCACAGCTTCGCCACCCACCTGCTCGACGGCGGTGCCGATGTCCGTGCGGTCCAGGAGCTGCTCGGCCACGCCAGCGTGACCACGACGCAGATCTACACCCTGGTCAGCCGGGCCGCCCTGCAGGAGGTCTACCGCCGGGCGCATCCCCGCGCGGAGGGCTGACGGGGAGACGGGTGGCCGGCCCGCCCGGCTGCGCGGTGCCGGTGCGCCACGCCCCCCGCCCCCCGGTGTCCGTGAGGTCTACGCTGCGAGGACGTCGTTGCGGCGCATGACCCGCGGCGGGATGTGACCTGGCGGAGGTGCCCCATGAGCGAGCTCGAGGTCCCGGTCCTGATCGCCCGCAAGCGCGACGGCGGCGAGCTGCAGGCCGACGAGCTCCGCCAGCTCGTCGAGGCCTACCTCGCGGACGACGTCGACGATGCGCAGATGGCCGCGCTGCTCATGGCCGGGGTGATCCGCGGCTTCACCGAGGCCGAGGCGATCGCGCTCACCGACGTGCTGCTCGCGTCGGGGGACACCGTCGACCTGAGCAGCCTGACCGGCCCGACGGTCGACAAGCACTCCACCGGGGGGGTCGGCGACACCACCACCCTGGTCGTGGGGCCGATGCTGGCGGCCGCGGGGTGCCAGGTCGCGAAGCTGTCCGGGCGCGGCCTCGGGCACACCGGCGGGACGCTGGACAAGCTGGAGGCCATCCCCGGCTTCCGGGTCGACCTCACCCCGCAGGCGCTCCGTGCCCAGGTCGAGCGTGTCGGCCTGGCGGTGGCGGCCGCGACCGCCGAGCTGGTGCCCGCCGACAAGCGCCTCTACGCGCTGCGTGACGTGACCGCGACCGTCGCCAGCACGGCGCTGATCGCCTCCAGCGTGATGAGCAAGAAGCTCGCCGGCGGGGCGTCCCACGTGCTGCTGGACGTCAAGCACGGCGACGGCGCCTTCCTCGCCGACCCGGACGACGCGGTGGCGCTGGCCGAGCTGTGCGTGCGCATCGGGACCGCCCGCGGCCGCCGCACCGGCGCGCTGGTGACCGACATGTCGCAGCCGCTCAGCGACGCGATCGGCAACGCGCTCGAGGTGGGTGCGGCCATCGAGGTGCTCCAGGGCCGGCGCGGCGGGCGGCTCGCGGAGCTGAGCGTGCGGCTCACCGCCGCGGCGCTGGAGCTGACGGGCCGGCACCGCGACGAAGCCGAGGCGACCGCCGAGGAGGTCCTCACCAGCGGGCAGGCCCTGGCGCGCTTCCGGGACTTCGTCGCCGCCCAGGGCGGCGACCCGGCGGTCGCCGACGACCCGTGGGCGCTGCTGCCCGCCGCGCCGATCGTCGAGACCTGGCGGCCCGGTGCGGGCACGGTGCAGATCACCGGCTGCCGGCGGCTGGGGGAGCTGGCGGGCCGGCTCGGTGCCGGCCGCCGCCGGGCCGGGGACGAGCTCGACCTCGCCGTCGGGCTCGAGGTGCTGGTGCGCACCGGGGACGTGCTGGACGACGACACCGTCGCGGTGCGTGTCCACGCTCGGCACCGGGAGGACGCCGACGCGGTCCTCGCGGAGCTGCCGAGTGTGCTGGCGGTGCGCGACGAGCCGGTCGCGGCCCCGGCCCTGGTGGCACACCGGGTCGGCCTCGCCTGATCAGCTGCGGCGCACCAGCCCGAGCCGGTAGGCCTCCGCCACCGCCTGCGCGCCCGTCTCCACCCCGAGCTTCTGGTAGACCGCGGTGAGGTGGTTCTTGACCGTCTTCACCGACAGGAACAGCACCTCGGCGATGTCCCCGGGCCGGCGGCCCTCGGCGAGCAGGGCCAGGATCTCCCGCTCCCGGTTCGTCAGCCCGAGGTCGCCCGTCGCCGAGCGACCCGCCGCGATCTCCATCACCCGGGCGGCCACCGCGGAGCTCAGGTAGGACCGGCCCTCCCGCATGGCGCGCAACGCGTCGAGCAGCTCGTCGATCGACGCGGACTTCGACACGAACCCGCGCGCACCGAGCGCCACCGCCCGCTGCAGGCTGCCGTCGTCGTCGTGCATCGACAGGAACAGCACCGCCACCTCGGGGTGGGTGCTGCGCAGCTGCTCGGCCACCTCCAGGCCGTCCTTGCCCGGCATCGCGATGTCGAGGACGACCAGGTCCGGCTCGTGGGTCGCCACCGCCTGCAGGGCGGCCAGCCCGTCCGCCACCTCGGCGACGACGTCCAGCCCCGGCTCGCTGGCCACCGCCTTCACGATGCTCTGGCGGACCAGGGCATGGTCGTCGGCCACCACCACCCGCATCGTCATCGGTCGGTCCTGGTCGGGAGCTGGGGTTCCCGGGGGAACGATAGGTCGACCTCGGTGCCGCCGCTGGCAGCGGGCGCGACGCGGAGCTCCCCCCCGAGCCGGGCGGCCCGCTCCCGCATCGACGACAGGCCGACCCCGCCGCCCTCGCCGGGACGTGCCGGGTCGATGCCGCGCCCGTCGTCGCTGACGGTGATCCGGACGGTGGTCGCATCGGCCTCCAGCGCCACGTCGACGTGTTCGGCGGCGGCGTGCCGCTGGGCGTTGGAGACGGCCTCCTGGACGACCCGGAGCGCGTCGTCGGCCCGCGCCGGGTCGAGGGTGATACGCGGCCCGGCGGCCAGACGGAGCTGCGGGCCGCGCAGGCTCCGGACCGCCTCGAGGTGGCCGGCCACCAGGGCCGGCAGCTCCGAGCCGCTGGCGGAGCGCAGGCCCGCGATCGTCTCCCGCAGCTCCCCGAGCGCCCCGTCCGCCACCCCGGTCAGCCGCCGCAGCTCGGTCGGGTCGTGGTGCTCGCTGCGGGCCAGCAGCGACAGCTCCAGCTTCAGGTGCGCCAGCGACTGGGCCACGCCGTCGTGCAGTTCGGCGGCGATGCGCCGGCGTGCGGCCGTCGCCGCCCGGGCCTGGGTCTCCTCGAACAGCCGCGCGTTGTCGAGCGCGAGCCCGCCGTCGTCGGCCAGGCTGCGGACCCGCTGCCGCGCGGTCCGGGCCGCCTCCTGCTCGGGGAAGCCCACCAGCAGGATCGCGCCGGGCTGGTCCTCGGTCCCGCCGAGCCGTGCCGCGCGCCACCACGGCTGGTCGCCGAGCCCGGCCCGCAGGCTGCCTGGCAGGTCCGGCTCGGCCCGCAGCGGCCGTCGGCGACCGAGCAGGCCGTCGAGCGCACCGGGACGGACCTCGAGGTGCGGCCCGGGCGGCAGGCCGGTGCTGGCGCGCGCCACGTACCGGTCGCCGTCACGCAGCAGCACGGCGCCCGCGGTGGCACCCGGGACGGTGTCGAGCTCGGCCACGATCGCCCGGGCGACCGTGGCGACGTCCAGGCCGCCGGGCAGGTCCTGGGCGAGGCGGTGCAGGGAGCTGAGCAGCCGGTTGGCCTGCTGCATCGTCAGCCGGTCGCGCACGGTGCGGTCGGCGACCAGCTGCCCGGCGCTGGCCGTGATCACCCCGACCATCGGCAGCAGCAGCGCGAAGGGCAGCACGCCCCGGTCGGCCAGCCCGGAGACGCCACCCTCGACCAGTCCCAGACCCACCATCACCACGGTCAGGGTGCCGCCGGCCGCCAGCCCGGCGAGCACCCCGCCCTGCGCCGACGGGCCGGCCACCGCGACGACGAGGAAGGGCAGGGTCGCCGGGGTGCCGGGCCCGACGGCGATGACCAGCGCCACCGCAGCCAGCAGGTCGGCGGCCCGCACGTAGCGGTCGCGACGTGCCAGGCCCGTGACCACCACGAACACGCTCAGCCCGACCACCGGCAGCAGCGCCGGCCCACTGACCGGGTCCACGAGCAGCAGCAGCACGGTCAGCAGGGTCGCGAACAACCGCGCCCAGCGTTCCAGCCCGGCCGCGGCGATCGCGTGGGCGAGCCGGTCACCGGGACGCTGCAGCCAGGCCGGGGCGTCGGAGGTGCCGGCCAGCCCGTGCTCGGTGTCGCGGACCATCCGGCCGCCTCCTTCCGACCTGCCCCCGCACCCGGCCGCTACCGTCGGCGCCTGCGCGGGCGGAGCCGCCCGCACCGTACCCAGCGGTCCCCGACGAACGGAGCAGGCGAGGTGGCAGGCCCCCCACCGCTGCCCGGGTCGTCGCCGACGGGTCCACCGCCGACGGGTGCACCCCCGGCAGCCCCGGTCCCGGCCGCACCGCCGATCCTCGGCCGGGTCCTGCCGCTGCGGCCACTGACCGCGGCGGACGTGCTGGACGGTTCGGTGCGGGCGGTGCGCCGCGTCGTCGCCCCGACCATCGCGCTGGTGCTCGTGGTCCTCGGACCGTTGCAGCTGCTGACGAACCTGGCCATCAGCCGGATCGCGCCGGGGCTGGTCGGGGGTGGCCTGGCCGGGATGTTCGACCCCGAGTCGTTCCTGACGGCGGAGTTCGCCGCCGGCCCGCTGGTGCTGGTCAACCTGCTCGCGGGTCTGTTCGGCTACCTGCTGTCGCTGCTCGCCTCCGCGGGGGTGGTCGCCCTGCTGCTGGCCCTGGACCGGAGCGAGCCGCCCTCGCTCGGCGCCGCCCTACGCGTCGCCGCGCGCGTCCTGGTCGCCGTCCTGGTGGCCTCGTTCCTGCTGAGCAGCCTCGCCGGCTCCGTCGGGCTCGCCGTGCTGGTGGTCAGCATCATCGTGCTCGTGCTCCCGGTCGTCGGGCCGATCGTGTTCGTGCTCGTGGTCCTGCCGGTGCTGCTGGCCGGGCTCGCCCTGACGGTCGCGCTGACCTCGGTGGTCGTGCCCGTGGCCGTCGTCGAGCGGGGCGGGCCGATCCAGACCCTGACCCGGGCCGTGACCATCGTCGCCCGTCGTCCGCTCGCCATCGCCGGGATCACCCTGCTGATGGCCATCGTGGTCGGCATCCTGGCTCTGGGCGTCCAGCTGCCGGTCCTGCTGCTCGCGGGTGTCGTGCCCGCCGGTGGCTGGGCCGTGGAAGCGCTCGGGACCACGGCCGGCCAGCTGCTCAGCGTGCCGCTCAGCGCTGCGGCGGCCCTGCTGGTCTACCTCGACGTGCGCGTGCGGACCGAAGGGCTCGACCTCGAGGTCCGGGTCCATGAGCTGGCCGGCGCGTGAGCGTGCCGCAGCTCGCCGCCCTCGGGCACGATCCGGACGTCGTCGGGGACCTCGCGGACCGGATCCTCGGCGGCCCCCCGTACCGCGCTGGGGAGCCGGGCACGCTGCGCCGGACGATCGACGCGATCCTGGACGCCATCGGACGCCTGCTGGGTGATGCGCTCGGCGTCGTCGGAGGGACGCCCGCCGTGGCCTGGGCGATCGCGCTGCTCGGGTTGGCGCTGCTCGCGGCGGTCGTCTGGCGCGCGACCCGTGGTGCCACCCTCGGCCGGCGTCTCACCCGGGCGGTCCCGGACGCCGGTCGGGTGCGTGCGGCCGCGGACTGGCTGGCCGAGGCCGACCGCCACCTCACCGCCGGCGACCTCGACGCCGCGCTGCGCGCCCGCTACGTCGCCGCGGTCGTCACCCTGGAGGAGCGCGGCCTCCTGGCCAGCCGGCCGGGGCGCACGATCCGCGAGCTCGATGCCGAGCTGGCGGCTCGGCTTCCCGAGCTTGCGCCCCGGCTGGCCGCGGCGGGCCGTCGGGTCGAGCCGGTGGTGTTCGCCGGACACGAGGCGACCCGGGGCGACCTCGAGGTGGTCGACGCGGCGCTGACCGCGGTGCGCTCCGCCGGCCGCGTCGAGGTCGGAGCGTCCCGATGAGCGCCGAGGGAACGGGTCGGACCCGGCAGCTGCTGGCCGCGGCGCTGGGGCTCGCAGCGCTGGTCGCCGCGGTGCTGGTCCTCGGGCCGCCGCCGTCGGGGCAGCCGCTGGATCCCGACGGGGTCGACCCGGGCGGGCTGCGCGGGCTCGTGGAGGTGCTGACCGCCCTCGACGTCGACGTCGAGGTGGCGGACACCCCGCCGGACGAGGCCGGTACCCGGGTCCTGGTGGCCCGCGACCGGCTCGGCGCGGACGACCGGGAGGCGCTGCTGGCCTGGGTCGAGGCGGGGGGCACCCTGGTGGTGGCCGACCCCACCTCGCTGCTGCACGGCCTCGAGCGCGTGGGCAGCGACCAGCTGGTGGGACGCAGCGCACGCGCACCGGCCTGCGCGCTGCTCCCCGAGGTCAGAGAGGTCCGACAGGGAGACTGGGAGGGGCTCGAGGTCCCTGCGGGCGCGGAGGCCTGCTTCCCGATCGGGGACGGAGCCGGGGCCTGGCTCGTGGCGCAGCCCCGGGGTGCCGGTCGGCTGGTCGCGCTCGGGAGCGCGCAGCCGCTGACCAACGCCCTGCTGGACGAGGCCGACAACGCCGTGCTCGCGGCCAGCCTGCTCGGTCCGTCGCCCGGGGACCGGCTGCGGATCGTGCCGCCGACGCGTCGGCCGGGGGACGTCGGCGACGACGGCCTGCTGGCGCTCGTTGCGGACCGCGTCTGGTGGCTGCTCGGGCTGCTCGCCCTCGCGCTCGTCCTCGCGGTGGTCTGGCAGGCCCGGCGTGACGGGCCGGTGGTCCGCGAGCAGCTCCCGCCGGTGCTCCCGAGCGCCGAGCTGGCGCGGTCGCTCGCCGGCCTGCTCCAGCGCAGCGGCGGCCGGCAGGACGCCGCCGATCGCCTACGCCGGCAGGCGCGTCGGACCGTGCGCCACGCCTGCGGCCTGCCGACCGGACAGGCGCCGGAGGCCCTGGTCGGCGCGGTCGTGGACCGCGGCCTGCTGGCGCCGGACGACGCCCGCCTCGCCCTGGTCCCGGCACCCGTCCCCGACGACGGCGCCCTGCTCGCCGTCGCTACCGCCGTCCACCGGCTGCGCGCCGCGCTCGCTCGCCCCACCAGCCGTGCTCCGTCCTCGTCCCCGACACCGTGAGGTCCCCCATGCCGCCGACCGAGCCGTCCCGACCCGCCGACCCGACCGGCCCGCCCGCGCCGCCGCGGCCGGGCGATGCGGACGCCGCTGAGGCCGCCCGCGAGGCGCTCGGTCGCGTCCGTGACGCGATCGGCACCGTCATCGTCGGCCAGGACGGGGTGGTCAGCGGGCTGGTCACCGCCCTGCTGGTGCGGGGCCACGTCCTGCTCGAGGGGGTGCCCGGCGTCGCCAAGACCCTGCTCGTCACCACGCTGGCCCGCAGCCTCGACCTCGCGGCGGCCCGGGTGCAGTTCACGCCCGACCTCATGCCCGCCGACGTCACCGGTCAGATGATCCTGGAGCGGTCCGGGGACGGCTTCCGGTTCCGGGAGGGGCCGGTGTTCACCAACCTGCTGCTCGCGGACGAGATCAACCGCACCCCCCCGCGGACCCAGGCCGCGCTGCTGGAGGCCATGCAGGAACGCCAGGTCTCCGTCGACGGCACGCCGAGGCCGCTCCCGGAGCCGTTCCTGGTGGTGGCGACCCAGAACCCGGTCGAGCACGAGGGCACCTACCCGCTGCCCGAGGCGCAGCTGGACCGCTTCCTGCTCAAGCTGCAGGTCGCCTACCCCACCCGCGCCCAGGAGCTCGAGATCGTCGCCCGGCACACCGTCGGCCACGACGCCGGCGGTGCCAGCGCCGCGGAGGTGACCCCGGTGGCCGGGCGGGCGGAGCTGGACGCCGCCCGCGCCGCCGTCCGCCACGTCACCGTCGGCGAGGAGGTCCGCGGCTACCTGGTCGACCTGGTCCGGGCCACCCGTGAGGCCCCGGCGGTGGCGCTCGGGGTCTCCCCCCGTGGCGCGACGATGCTGCTGCACGCCGCGAAGGCCTGGGCCTGGCTCGCGGGCCGCAGCTACGTCACCCCGGACGAGATCAAGGCGGTCGCCAAGCCGACCCTGCGGCACCGGCTGCTGCTGCGGCCGGAGCTCGAGCTGGACGGGACCGATCCCGACCAGGTGCTCGACGGCCTCCTCGCCTCCGTGCCGGTCCCACGGTGATCGACGCCACCGGCACCGAGGTGGCGGTCCCCGCGCCGGCACCGCCGCCGGCCCGCGGGAGCCGGACCTGGTGGGCGGGGGTGGTCCCGGTCCCGACCGGACGGCTGGCCGCCGCGATGGCCGTCGTGGCGGTCGCGGCGCTGGTGCTGCCGACCCCGGCGGCGGCCGTCCTCGCCGTGGTGCTGCTGGTCGTCGCTGCGGTCGACGTGTGGCGCGCGCCGGCGCCCTGGCGGCTCGCGCTGGCCCGTGAGCTGCCGTCCGTGGTGCCGCTGGAGCGGACCGCGACGGTGGTCTGGCACCTCGCCAACCCCACCGCCCGGCCGGTGACGGTCACGGTGAGCGATGAGCTGGCGCCCTCGCTCGGGGCCGCCGCCCGTCGGGTCGTCGCGACGGTCCCCGCCCACGGGCAGGTCCGGGCCCGCACGGAGCTCACCCCGAGCCGGCGCGGCACGTTCACGCCCAGGGCCGCGACCGTGCGGGTCACCGGCCGGCTGGGGCTCGCCACCCGACAGGCCCGCCGCGAGCTGCCCGGTCGCATCGAGGTCCACCCGAGCTTCCGGTCACGGGCCGCGGCGGAGCTGCGTGTGCGGCGGGCCCGCATCCTCGAGCAGGGGCTGCGGTCCGTGCGCGGCCGCGGGGTGGGCACGGAGTTCGAGACCCTGCGCGACTACGTCGAGGGCGACGAGTTCCGCCACCTCGACTGGGCCGCCACCGCCCGGCGTGGGGTCCCGATCGTGCGGACCTTCCGTGCCGAGCGCAACCAGCAGGTCCTGCTCCTGCTCGACACCGGCCGGACCACCGCCGGCCTGGTCGAGGCGGTGCCGCGGCTGGACCACCAGATGGATGCGGCGCTGGCGCTGGCCACCGTCGCCACCCACCTCGGTGACCGCACCGGGCTGGTCGCCTTCGGCGCCGATGTCCGGGCCGTGCTGGCGCCGCGCCGGGACGCCGCCCAGCTTCGCCGGCTGTCCTCCGCCCTGCACGCCCTGGAACCGGAGCTGGCCGAGGCCGGCTACCTGGCGGCCTTCCGTACCGTGCTGGCCCGCTTCCGACGCCGGGCCCTGCTGGTCGTGCTGACCGAGCTGACCCCGGGCGCCGCGGAGGAGACCCTGCTGCCGGCCCTGCCGCTGCTCACCCGCGAGCACGCCGTGGTGGTGGCGGCGGTCCGGGACCCGGCGCTGGAGACGATGACGCTCCGGCCACCGGAGCACAGCGACGACGCCTTCGCCGCCGCCGCGGCGGGGGAGGTGCTGGCGGCCCGGGAGCGGCTGGCAGCGCGCCTGCGCGCCGCCGGCGCCCGCGTGGTCGACGCGCCCCCGTCCAGCCTCGCGGCCGAGGCCTGCGACGCCTACCTCGACATCAAGACCCGCGGGGGCTGGTGAGCGGCGCCACCGCGGCGAGGGAGGTCGTGACCGCCCGTTCGCCCGGTGCCCCCGTCAGGCCGTCCGCGGCCGCCCGGCGCCCGGCGGTCACGACCCAGCCGACGAAGGCCGCCCAGACAACGGCGCCGGTCCCGACCCGGGCCCAGGTCGGCCACGGTGCGGCGGTGACGTAGCCCTCCAGCAGCCCGGCGACCAGGAACACCACCACCAGCCCGAGCACGACCACGATGGCACGCCGGCCCTCCTCGGCCACCGCGGCGGTGCGGGTGCGGTCCCCGGGGGCGAGCGCCGCCCAGCCGAGCCGGAGCCCCGTCCCCCCGGCGATGAACACCGCGGTCAGCTCCAGCAGCCCGTGCGGCAGGATCAGGGTCCAGAACGTCAGCGCGTCCCCGGCGGCGTGGAACAGCCCGGCGGCGAGCCCGACGTTGATCCCGTTGAGGACCAGCACGCCCAGCGTCGGCAGCCCCCAGGCGATCCCGGTCCCGAACGCCAGCGCCCCGACCGCCGCGTTGTTGGTGAACACCCGCGCCGCGAAGGCCGTCCCCGGTTCGGAGGAGTAGTAGGCCTCGAAGTCCTCCTCGAGGTAGGCCTGCCGGACCGCCTCGGGTGCGGAGGCCTCCACCGCGGCGGGGGACAGGGCCAGCCACACGGCCATCACCGCGAAGCTCGCGACGAAGACCAGGGTCGACACCGCGATGGGGAGCCGGAGGTGCCAGACCGCGGCCGGGAAGGTGCGTACCAGCCCGTCGCGGACGGCCTGCCAGCTGCGTGCCCGGGTGCCGTGCACCACCGCGGCGGAGCGGGTCACCCGGCGCGACAGGGCGGCCACCAGGTCGCCGTCACCGAGGTGGGTGCGCGCGGTCGACAGGTGCGAGCTGACGGCGAGGTGGAGCGCGAGCAGCTCGTCGAGCTCGTCCGGCGTGAGCGAGCGGGGCGTGCGGCCGGCCCGGGCCACGAGCTCGTCCAGACGGGCCCAGCGCTGCTCGTGGGCCGCGATGAAGGCGTCGATCGTGCGCATCGTCGCTCCTCGGCGGCTCGTGGGGCTCGGTACCGTCGCCGCAGGGTACGGCGCCGGCACGGAGGGAGACGGGGTGGAGCGGGAGGCGGGCCAGGGGCTGGTGATCAGCCCCGACGCGGTCGCGCTCGACCTCGACGTGGCCACGGTCGGCTCCCGGGGGATCGCCTACGTGCTCGACCTGGCGCTGTTCCTGACCGGGCTGCTGGTGCTGTTCCTGGTCCAGCTCGCCTTCACGGACGGGGCCTGGCTGACGACCGGGCTCGGGGCCGCGATCGCGCTGGTGCTGGCCTTCGCGTGGCAGTTCGGGTACGCGATCGCGTTCGAGACCCTGTGGCGCGGCCGGACGCTGGGCAAGGCCGCCATGGGGCTGAGGGTCGTCACGGTCGAGGGTGCCCCGGTCGGCGTGCGCCACGCCGCCATCCGGGCGGCCACCGCCACCTTCGAGCTGCTGGCCACCTGGGGGCTGCTCGCCAGCCTGTCCTCGTTCCTGTCCCCGCGGGGGCAGCGCCTCGGTGACCTCGCCGCCGGCACCGTCGTGGTCCGCGAGCGCCGCCTCGCGCCCGCGCCGCAGGCCCTGACCTTCGTGCCGCCGCCCGGCTCCGAGGACTGGGTGGCCCGCGTCGACACCTCGCGCATCACCGCGCGCGAGTACGGGCTGCTGCGTGAGACGGTCCGGCGCCTGCCGGAGCTCAAGGAGCCCGCGCGTACCGGCACCGCCGACCGTGTCGCCGGGCTGCTGGTCCGCAAGGTCGCGCCGCTGCCGCCCCCCGGGGTCGCGGCCGAGGCGGTGCTGCAGGCCCTGGCGGCCGCGGTGCAGCGCAGCACGGTCGGGCCGGGGGCCGGTGGGGGCGGGCGCTAGGCTCATGCGGTCCCGCACCCGCCCGTCACGGATCGCCGCGCCCGATGTCCTACCAGGTCAAGCTCGAGGTCTTCGAGGGGCCCTTCGACCTGCTCCTGCACCTCATCGCGCGCCGCCAGGTGGACGTGACCGAGATCGACCTGGCCGACATCACCGCGGACTTCGTCTCCCACCTCGGTGACGGCATCGAGGAGCTCGACCTCGACACCGCGACCCGGTTCCTGGTGGTGGCCGCCACCCTGGTGGAGCTCAAGGCGGCCCGGCTGCTGCCCGTCGAGCAGCGCGAGGAGCTCGAGGACCTGCTCGGCGACGCCCGGGACCGGCTCTACGCGCGGCTGCTGGAGTACCGGGCCTTCCGGGACGTGGCCCGCATCCTGGAGCACCGCCTGCACCACCACGAGACCACCCTGGCCCGGGAGGTGCCGCTGGAGGGCTGGCTGCAACGCCTGGTGCCGACGACGCCGCTGCCGATCGATGCGGTCGGTCTCGCCCGGCTCGCGGCGGCGGCGCTGGCGCCGGAACCGGAGGCCGAGGTCGACCTCAGCCATATCCGCCGCTCGTACCTGACGATCCGCGAGGCGGCCCTGCAGGTCCTGGGCCGGCTGGAGGAGCCCGGCGCCCGGGCGGCCTTCACGGAGCTGTCCGCCGACCGGGAGCGGGGTGACCGGGTGGTGCTGTTCCTGGCGCTGCTGGAGCTGTTCAAGCTCGGCCAGGTCGACCTGGAGCAGCCCGAGCCGGCGGCACCGCTGCTCGTGGCGCGTCGTGCCGGGGGTCTCGACCTCGACGCGCTGGTCGAGGACGAGCCGGAGCCGACGGACGCTGAGGCGCCCGGGGTGGACGTCGAGTCGCCCGGGGTGGACGTCGAGGTGCCCGGGGTGGACGTCGAGGAGCCTGCCGCGGACCCGGTGAAGGTGGCACCGTGAGCGGGCAGCCGACGCTTCCGGCCGACGGTGCGACGCCGGGCCACGCCCCGGGACGCAGCCCCGTCGCCATCGGTGAGCCGATCGCGGTCGCGGCCCGCCGGCCCGGGCTTGAGGCCGTGCTCTTCCTCGCCGACGAGCCCGTCGAGCTGGCCCTGCTCGCGGAGCTCGTCGACGCGGACCCCGAGGAGACCGAGGCGGAACTGGAGGCGCTGGCCGAGGCGTACCGGGAGGCCGGCAGCGGCATCGAGGTCCGTCGCGCCGCCGGTGGCTGGCGCCTGTACACCTCGCCGGCGGGTGCGGCGGTGGCACGGCGCTTCGCCCTGCTGGGCCGCACGGGCCGGCTGACCCAGGCGGCGCTGGAGACGCTGGCCGTCATCGCCTACAAGCAGCCCATCACCCGCCAGGCCATCTCCGACATCCGCGGGGTCAACGCCGACGGCGCCGTCCGCAGCCTCGTCGCCCGCGGCTTCGTGGCGGAGATCGGCCGGGACCCGGGTCCGGGCCAGGCGGTCCTGTACGGCACCACGACCCTGCTGCTGGAGCGGCTCGGGCTCGACTCGCTGGAGCAGCTCCCCCCCCTGACCGACCATCTGCCCGAGGCGCCGGCGCCGGACGAGCCGGCGCTCGACCGGCTCAAGGAGGTCCGTCGGCGCCTGGCGGCGGGGGAGGACCTGCCGAGCCTGGGGGGTCGCTCCGCCGCGCAGACCAACACCGGCCGCCGCGCCGAGGAGCCCGACGACGACGAGGACGCGATGCCGCCGCCCACGGCCGGTCGTCCCCCCGCCGCCGGCCCGGAGATGGACGAGCTCAGCACCCGGCTCGAGGCCGCGGCCCGCAACGCCATGGGTCGGTTGCGCGCCGCGGTCTCCGCCGAGGACCGCGACCACGAGCGCGACGACCGCAGCGACCGCAGTGACCGCGACGACCAGCGCGACGAGCGCGACGAGGAGGCCGAGCGTGGCTGAGGAGCGTCTGCAGAAGGTGCTGGCCGCGGCGGGGATCGCCTCGCGGCGCGCCAGCGAGGAGCTGATCGTCGCCGGCCGCGTCCACGTCAACGGCGAGGTGGCTGAGATCGGGCGCAAGGTCGACCCGGAGCGCGACGTCGTCACCGTCGACGGGGAGCGCGTCAACGTCGACCCGGACCGGGTCTACCTGATGCTGAACAAGCCCCAGGGGGTGGTGACCACCGTCGACGACCCGGAGGGCCGACCGACGGTGATGGACCTCATCAACCTGCCGCAGCGGCTGTACCCGGTCGGCCGGCTCGACCAGGACACCGAGGGCCTGCTGCTGCTCACCAACGACGGCGAGCTGACCAACGCGTTGACCCACCCGTCCTACGGGGTGGAGCGGGTGTACCTCGCGCTGGTCCCGGGGCCGGTACGCGGCCGCACCCTGGCCCAGCTGCGCGCCGGGGTCGAGCTGGAGGACGGCCTCGCCAGGCCGGTGCGGGCCCGGGTGCTGGAGACCCAGCGGTCCAAGGCGCTCGTCGAGGTGGTCATGGCCGAGGGGCGCAAGCGCGAGGTCCGGCGCATGCTCGGCGCCCTCGGGCTGCAGGTCGAGCGGCTCGCCCGGATCTCCTACGGCGGCGTGGAGCTCGGTGACCTGCGCCAGGGCAAGTGGCGCTTCCTCAACCCGGCGGAGGTCTCGCTGCTGCAGGCCGCGGTCGGACGCGGCAAGGCACCCCGCTCGGTGGGTCGGCCCGGAGGTCGCCGGTGAGCGAGACGCCACGGGTCCGGGCGCTGCGCGGCGCGACGACGCTCGAGCGCGACGAGCGGGCGCACCTGTTCGCCCGCACCCAGGAGCTGATCGCCGCGCTGCTGACCCGCAACGACCTCGACGAGGACGACCTCATCTCGATCGTGTTCACCGCCACCGACGACGTGCATGCGGCCTACCCGGCCGAGGCGGCCCGGGAGGCCGGGATCACCCACGTCCCCCTGCTGTGCACCCGCGAGCTCGACATCGACGGCGGGATCGAACGCTGCGTGCGGGTGCTCGTCCACGCCTACACGCCCCGGAGCGCCCGCGAGCTGCGCCACGTCTACCTGCACGACGCCCGGCAGCTGCGCACCGACCTGCCCGAGTGAGCCTTCAGGTGGCCGACGTCCCCGTCCCCGACCCCGCGGCCGTGCCGACCGCGGGCCTGCGCGTGGCCGTGCTCGGCGCCGGCCTGGTCGGCGGCTCCATCGCGCTGGCCGCCCGGGCGGCCGGGCCGACGGTCGCCGAGGTGGTGGTCACCGATGCGGACCCCGCGGTGCGCGCACGGGTCCGCTCCCTCGAGCTCGCCCCGGTCGCCGACCGGCTCGAGGACGCCGTCGCCGACGCGGACCTCGTCGTCGCGGCGGTGCCGACCGGGGCCGTCGCCGAGGTCCTGGTGGCCGCTGCGGCCGCCGCCCCGGTGGGCGCCCTGCTCACCGACGCCGCCAGCCTGAAGGCCACCACCACGGCACAGGTCACGGCCCGGCTGGCCGCGCTCGACCTCGACCCGTCCCGCTTCGTCGGCGGCCACCCGATGGCCGGCAGCGAACGCAGCGGCCCGGACGCCGCCGACGCCCAGCTGTTCCAGGGTGCCACCTGGGTGCTGACCCCGACCGCGGCCACCGCGGATGAGACCCTGACCCGGGTGGCGGCCTTCCTGCGCACCCTCGGTGCCCGCGTCGTGGCGCTGGCGCCGGCCCGGCACGACGAGCTGGTGGCCGTGGTCTCCCACCTGCCGCAGGTCGTGGCGTCCACCCTGGCGGCCGTGGCCGCGGACGCGATCGAGGCCACCGGGGACGCGGTGCTGGCCGTGGCCGGCGGCGGGTTCCGGGACACCACCCGCATCGCCGCCAGCGACCCGGCCCTGTGGATCGAGATCCTGGCCGGCAACCGCGAGGCGGTCCTCGACGCGCTGGACGCCTACGGCGCCAAGCTGGCCGACGTGCGCGCCGCCGTCGCCGAGCAGCGCTGGGCGGACCTCGCCACGCTGCTGGCCCGGGCCAGCGCGGCCCGGCAGCAGCTCGTGCCGAAGGCCACCCCGACGGCCGTGGCGGACGTGCTCGTGCCGCTGGATGACCGGCCCGGTCAGCTCGCCACCGCGACCACCGCGCTCGGCGCCGCCGGGGTCAACGTCGAGGACCTCGCGCTGCGTCACGCCGGCGACGGCGGCCGCGGCGCGCTGCTGGTCCAGGTCGCGGCCGCCGACGCCGCGCGCGCCGTCGCGGTGCTGGCGGCGGCCGGCCTGGCGGCGCACGTGGAGCCCGGGACGTGACCCCGCCCTACGAGGTGGTGCCGCTCGCGCGCCCACCAGATGCGACCGTGACGGTCCCCGGCTCCAAGAGCCTGACCAACCGGGCGCTGGTCGCCGCCGCGCTTGCCGCCGGGCCGTCGCGGTTGACCGGGGCGCTCGACGCCGACGACACCCGGGCGATGCTGGCCGGCCTGCGCGCCCTCGGGGTGCCGATCGAGGTCGGCGACGACGGCACCCGCATCGAGGTGGCGGGCGTCGCCGGCCGCCCACCGGTCGCCGACCCGAGCATCCAGGTCCGCCTGTCCGGCACCACCGCGCGGTTCCTGGCGCCCGTGCTCGCGCTGGTCACCGGCACGAGCCACCTCGACGGCGACGCACCCTTCCGACGCCGGCCGATGGGCCCGAGCATCGCCGCGTTGCGTCAGCTCGGCTGCCGGGTGGACGAGCGCGACCAGCCGGGTCACCTGCCGATCACCGTCCGCGGCGGACCCGTGCGGGGTGGCACGGTCGAGGTGGCCGGAGACGTCTCCAGCCAGTTCCTGTCCGGCCTCCTGCTGCTCGGTCCGGCCCTGCCCGAAGGGCTCACCGTCCGGCTCACCACCACGCTCGTCTCCGAGCCGTACGTGGCGATGACCGCCGAGGTGCTGGCCGCCTTCGCCGGGCGCCTCGAGCGGCCCGATGCGCGCACCTTCCACCTTCCCGGCACCGGCCTGCACGGACGGGAGTACGCGATCGAGCCCGATGCGTCCGCGGCCAGCTACCTGCTGGCCGCCGCGGCCCTGACGGGGGGGCGGGTGCGCGTCCCGGGGCTCGGCGCCGGCTCCCGCCAGGGCGACGTCGGCTTCGCGCAGGTGCTGGCGCGCATGGGTGCTGCGGTGCGCATCGATGACGCCGGCATCGAGGTGGTGGGCACCGGCCGCCTGCACGGCATCGAGGTGGACCTCGGCGACATGTCGGACACGGCGCAGACCCTGGCGGCGGTGGCGGTCGCCGCTGACGGGCCGACCCGGATCACCGGGATCGGTTTCATCCGCGCCAAGGAGACCGACCGGATCGCGGCGATGGTCACCGAGCTCGCCCGGCTCGGGATCGACGCCCGGGAGGAGCCCGACGGGCTGCTCATCCACCCCGGCACCCCCCGGCCCGGCGTCGTGGCCACCTACGACGACCACCGCATGGCCATGAGCTTCGCGCTGCTGGGCCTGACCACACCCGGGATCCGCATCGCCGATCCCGGCTGCGTCGCCAAGACCTTCCCGGACTACTTCGCCGTGCTCGAGCGCCTACGTCGCTGAGTCGAGGCGGGCCCACCCCGCCTGCAGCAGGGTCCCCGACGGCGGGGAGGGATAGGCTCGCCGCGCGGGAACGTGGCCGTCCGCGTCCGTGCCGCCCGCTGGCGCAGCCAGCACCCGCGCCGCCGTCCACCTGCAGGGAGCCCGCCGTGACCGAACCCTCCGACCCGTCCGTCGTGGGCGACCTCGACGTCGCGGGCGAGTCGGTCGAGTGGGACCCGGCCGAGGCCTTCCGCGGCCTGGTCGTCGCCATCGACGGCCCCGCCGGCTCGGGCAAGTCCTCCGTCGCCCGGCTCGTCGCGGCCCGGGTGGGACTGCGGCACGTGGACACCGGGGCGCTGTACCGGGCCGCGGCCCTTGCCTGCCTGGAGGCCGAGGTCCCCCTCGACGACGGGGAGGCGTGCGCGGCCGTGGTCCGCGCGGCACGGATCGAGCGGCGCGGGGACCGGACCTTCCTGGACGGTCGGGATGTCGAGGAGGCGATCCGCGGCGACGCGGTCACCGCGGCGGTCTCCTCGGTCTCCGCCCATCCGGCCGTCCGCGACCAGCTGCTCGAGACCCAGCGCGTCCAGCTCGAGGACGGCGGCGGGGTGATGGAGGGCCGCGACATCGGCACGGTCGTCGCCCCCGACGCCGACCTCAAGGTCTACCTGACCGCGAGTGTCGAGGAGCGGGCGCGGCGTCGCGCCGGGCAGCTCGGCCGCGACGACGTGGACGTGCTCGCGGCCCAGATCGTCGAGCGTGACGCCCGCGACGGCGGTCGGGAGACCGCGCCCATGCGGGCCGCGGACGACGCGTGGGTGCTGGACACCACCGGTGCGGAGCTCGCCGAGGTGGTCGACACCGTCGTGGCGCGCCTGCACGAGGTGGCCGCCGGGGTCGACCACGCCCACGAACACGTGCCGCAGGACCCGCTGTCGGCCCGGCGGGCCCTGCCGCGCGTCGCGGTCGTCGGACGCCCGAACGTCGGCAAGTCGACCCTGGTCAACCGCATCATCGGGGCGCGCGTGGCCATCGTGGAGGAGCGCCCCGGCGTGACCCGCGACCGGACCGAGCACCTCGCGGAGTGGACCGGCCGGCCCTTCGTGGTGGTGGACACCGGTGGCTGGGAGCACCGCGCCGAGGGCATGGCCGCCCGCATCGTGGCCCAGGCCGAGGCCGCGGTGGCCGCCGCCGACCTGGTCGTGTTCGTCGTGGACGGCACCGTCGGTGCCCTGGAGGACGACGAGCGCTACGCGAAGCTGCTGCGCCGGTCGAGGGTGCCGACGTTGCTGGTGGCCAACAAGATCGACGGTGACCGCCAGGAACCGCTGGTCCACGAGCTGTACACGCTCGGGCTCGGCACCCCGCACGGGGTGTCCGCACGGCACGGCCGCGGGGTCGGGGATCTGCTGGACGAGGTCGTCGCGGCGCTCCCGGACGTCGAGGTGGAGGTCCCGGACGAGAGCGCCGTGCCGCGCGTCGCCATCATCGGCAAGCCGAACGTGGGCAAGTCGTCGCTGTTCAACCGCATCCTGGGGGAGGAGCGCTCGATCGTCGACGCCGTCCCGCACACGACCCGGGACGCCGTCGACACCATGCTGGAGCTGGACGGCCAGCCGTGGGTCTTCGTGGACACCGCCGGCATGCGCCGGCACTACCGCCGCGGTGAGGACACCGAGCTGTACTCGGTGGACCGCACCCGCGCCGCCATCGAGCAGGCCGACCTGGTGCTGTTCCTGCTGGACGCCTCCGAGCCGCTGGGGGAGCAGGACCAGCGGCTGGCGGCGCTGCTGCGCGAGGCCGGCCGCGGTGTGGTGCTGGTCTGCAACAAGTGGGACCTGGTCGACGAGGAGCGCCGCGGCGACCTCGAGCGCGAGCTCGACCGCCTGCTGTCCTTCGCCGCCTGGGCCCCGCGGGTGAACATCTCCGCGACCACCGGCCGGGGTGTGCGCCGGCTCCTGCCGCAGCTGCAGGCCGTCTGGGCCAACTACCAGCGGCGCATCCCGACCCGCGAGCTCAACGCGCGGCTCGGCGAAGCGGTCGAGCGCCACGCCCCACCGCGGCGCGGCAACCGGCAGCTGAAGGTGCGCTACGCCACCCAGGCGGAGACGGCGCCGCCGCGGATCGTGCTGTTCACGAACGGACGGCTGCCCGACGGGTACCTGCGCTACCTGGAGCGCATGCTGCGGGAGACCTACGACCTGACCGGGGTCCCGCTGAAGCTCGACGACCGGCCGCCCAACCCGGCGGCCCGTGCCGGGCACCGGCGTGCCCGCGAGCAGGCCCGCCGCTGAGCCGGCCCGCCGCTGAGCCAGCCCGTGGCGGCTCCGGCCGGGTGCCCGCTCGGGCGTCCGGCGGTTGGCTCGACCGCGAGCGAGGCGGTAGCGTGCGGGGCGACGCGGCGATCCGCCGTGCTCGCACGACCACGGGCTGTGGCGCAGTCAGGTAGCGCACTCGTCTGGGGGGCGAGGGGTCGCCGGTTCAAGTCCGGCCAGCCCGACCGGGGATGCCCCGGGTGCCGATGGCGCCCGGGGCATCGTCGTCCCGACGGGTACGGCTCGCTAGCGTGCGAGGCACCGCCGGGCGGCGGAGCGACGAGGGACGGTGCATGCGCGTCTTCGACATCGGTGCCAAGGACGGGCCGCAGGAGGCCAGCGACCGCATCTGGACCATCCCGAACGCCCTGTCGCTCGCCCGGCTGCTCGTGCTGCCGCTCATCTACCTCGACCTGGTCGACGGACGGTTGACCCGGGCGTTCGTCCTCCTGGTGGTCTTCGCCGCGACCGACTGGCTCGACGGCTACCTCGCCCGCCGGCTCGACCAGATCAGCCGGCTGGGCACCCTGCTGGACCCGATCTCCGACCGGGCCCTGTTCCTGGTCGTCGGCATCGCGTTCGTCGTGGCCGGTCTGCTGCCGGTGTGGGCGTTGCTGCTGATCGTGGTGCGGGACGTCGCGGTGCTCCTGGTCGGTGGGGCGCTGCTGGTAGCGGGGAGGACACCACCGGCGGTGACGCGGATCGGCAAGGCCGCGACCTTCGGGCTGATGTGGGCCTTCCCGATCTGGCTGGTCGCCGCGATGGTCGGTGGTGGCGCCGCCGAGCCGCAGGTCGTCCTGGCGGGGCTCGGCTGGGTCGTCTACGCGGTCAGCGTGGTGCTCTACTACGTCTCCGCGGGCCAGTACGCCGTCGAGGTCGCCCGTCGCCCGCGCTAAGGTCCTCGGCGAGGGCCGCGCGCCTCGTGGCCCGTCGCCCATCGCCGTCCAGGAGAACCTGCACCCCGTGGCCGAGGACATCCCCCAAGCCCTGCGCTATACCGACCAGCACGAGTGGGTCCGCATCGACGGGGACGTGGTCACCGTCGGCATCACCGCCTTCGCCCAGGATCAGCTCGGCGACGTCGTCTACGTGGACCTGCCCACCGCGGGGGCCACGGTCGACCAGGGGCAGGCGATCGGCGAGGTGGAGTCCACCAAGTCGGTGTCCGACCTCTACGCCCCGGTCGCCGGCGAGATCCTCAGCCGCAACGAGGAGCTCGACGAGCGGCCCGAGCTGATCAACGCCGACCCCTACGGGGAGGGCTGGCTCGTGACGCTCAGGGTGTCCGACCCCGCGCAGGCCGAGGCGCTGCTGGACGCCGCCGGCTACGCCGCCCTGCTCGACGGCTGACCCCGGGTCTCCACCCACGCGCGACGGTCACCTGCTGGTCTACCCTTGCAGGCACGACGCACCCGGCGTCGTGACCGAGCACGTGCGGATGACCTCGACGTCACCTCGACCTCGAGGTCGACGCCGGCTCCCGCCCTCCGACGGTGCCGCCCGCCGGCCCCCGGCCCGGCCCAGACAGGAGCCCGCATGTTCTGCAGCCAGTGCGGCCAGCAGGTACCCGAGGGCGCGAACTTCTGCCCGGCATGCGGTGCCCCGATCGCGACCTCCGCAGCCCCGGAGGCCGGTGACGACGCCACCACCTCGGCGCTGGAGGTGGGCGCCTTCGACCCGCAGCACGAGGTCGAGGCACTCCCGGAGCTCGAACCCGGGACCGGCATGCTCGTGGTCGTCCGTGGCCCCAACGCCGGATCCCGGTTCCTGCTGGACCGGGAGCGGACCAGCATCGGTCGCCACCCGGAGTCCGACATCTTCCTCGACGACGTGACCGTCTCGCGCCGCCACGCGATCGTCGCTCGGGCGGAGCGGGGTATGGCGGTGGACGACAACGGCAGCCTCAACGGCACCTACGTCAACGGTGACCGGGTGGAGCATCGCGCGCTGGCCACCGGTGACGAGCTCCAGATCGGGCGCTTCAAGCTGCTGTTCATCGGGGACCCGGCGCTCGCGCTGGGGGAGTCGTCGTGACCACGACGCACACCATCGGGGAGGTCCTCAACCAGCTGCGGGACGAGTTCGACGACATCACCATCTCGAAGATCCGCTTCCTGGAGACCGAGGGCCTGATCTCGCCGGACCGCACCGAGTCCGGCTACCGCAAGTTCACGCCCGCCGACATCGACCGGCTGCGCTACGTCCTGCGGGCGCAGCGCGACCGGTACCTGCCGCTGAAGGTGATCCGCGAGGAGCTGGACCGGCGCGACGTGGGGCTCGCGCCGCTGCCGCCCGAGACCGTGAGCAGCGCGGACGGCCACCCGCCGGTCAGCCGTGTCCCGCCGCCCCCGGGAGCCGGGAGCGGCCCGGTCGCCGTGCCGGTAGCGCCCGTCAGCCTGCCGTCGCGGTCGGTGGCCGGGGACACCCACCTCGATACCGAGGGACTGGCTGCCGCTGCGGACCTCGATGTCGCCGACGTGGCCGGGCTGGTCGAGCACGGCCTGCTCGCCGGCCCGCCGTACGACACCGAGGCCGTCGAGATCGCCACGATGGCCGGTCGGTTGCTCGGGGGTGGGCTGGAGGTCCGGCACCTGCGCATGTACCGCCAGTTCGCCGAGCGGGAGCTCGCCCTGGCCGAGCAGCTCATCGGGCACCTGCTGCGCCAACGCAACCCCGACAGCCGCACGCGTGCGGGTGAGCAGGTCGACCTGCTGGCGGACGCCGGCGCGGCGCTGCACCGGGCCCTGCTGGTCCAGCGGTTACGTGCCCTGCTGCACCCGTGATGCGGCTGGCCAACCGGCCGCACGCGCGTCCGGTCCGGCTGCTGGTCGCCGTCCTCGCGGCGCTGCTCGTGGCCGCTCCCGGGACGGCCATCGCTGCCCTGGAGCCGGGCCCGACGCCGCTGATCGAGGCACCGCAGCCGGGCTGGCCGCGCGCGATCGGCGTCGAGGCCGCCGCCTACCTGGTCCTGGACCTGGACACCGGACAGGTCCTGGCCGAACGGGACGCCGACGTGCGCCGACCGGTCGCCTCCACCATCAAGGTCCTCACCGCCCTGACCGCCCTGGAGCGCACGGACCTGGACGACGAGGTCACCGTCGGCGACGAGGTGCTCGACGTCCCCGGGTCCGGGGTGGGACTGCAGCCGGGGGACACCTGGACGGTCGAGGAGCTGGTCGCCGGCCTGATCGCGCGCTCCGGGAACGAGGCCGCCGAGGCGATCGCGGTGCACGTCGCCGGCTCGCGCGACGCCTTCCTGCGGCTGATGGAGCAGGACGCGGCCGCGATCGGCGTCGAGGGGTTGGAGCTCGTCAGCGTGTCCGGGCTGGACGACGGCAACCTGCTGTCGGCCCGGGATCTCGCCCTGCTGTCGGCGGCGGGCCTCGCGCACCCCGAGCTCGGCCCCATCCTCGCCCGCGAGGTCGTCACGATCCCCGGGCAGGGAGCACAGCTGACCCGCAACGAGCTGCTGCGCAGCTACCCGGACGCGACGGGGGTGAAGACCGGCTTCACCGACGCGGCCGGCTACTCCCTGGTCGGCAGCGCCGCGCGTGACGGGCGGGAGGTCGTCGCGGTCGTCCTCGGTGCCGGGCCGGACCCGGAACGGTTCACGATCGCCGCGCGGCTCCTGGATCTCGGCCTGGACACCTACGAGCCGCGCACCCTGAACGCCCGGATCCGCTTCGCGGTTGCCGGCGGCCGTATCGACGTGGTGGTCGCTGACACCGAGGTGGTGGTCCCCGTCGGGTTGCAGGCCCTGGTCGAGCTCCCGGTCGCGGCGCGCCCACCGGAGGCCGACCTGCACGTGCCCGTGCGGGTGGGGGAGCAGGAGGTGGCCCGCGTGCCGGCCACGATCGATCGCAGCGGCGCGCCCGCACCCGTCGAGGACGGGACGGCGGCCATCGGTCGCGCCGCGGTGGACGGGATCTACGCGGCGCTGCGAGCCCGGGCTGCCACCCAGGACCTCGGGAGCTAGCGGGCGAGCAGGACGGCCGTGCTCGCACGGGGCAGTCGCACCGTCAGGCACGCGCCCCCCTCGGGTCGGTTCGTGGCCGCGGCGCTGCCACCGTGCGCCGCGGCCACCTCGGCGACCACAGCCAGGCCGATGCCGGACCCGCCGGTCGTGACGGTCTCGCGCCCCCGCCAGAAGCGCTCGAAGACGTGGGGGAGCTCCTCCGGCAGGAAGCCAGGTCCACGATCGCGGACCTCGAGCACGGCGTCGTCGCCGTCGGTCGCGACGACCACCTCGATCGCGCTGTCGGGTGGCGCGAACCTCGTGGCGTTCGACACCAGGTTGCGAACGACCTGCTCGAGCCGACGGCGATCACCCTCGACGGCGACCGGCTCGAGTGCCGTGGTGAGCGTCACCCCGCCAGCGCGCAGCGGGGCCTGGAAGGCACAGGCGGCGGCTTCCGTGACCGCAGCGAGGTCGAGGGGCTCCGGCTCGAGCGCGAAGCCCGACGCCTCGGCGTCGGCGAGCGAGGACACGTCCTCCACGAGCCGGGCGATCCGCTGCACCTCCTCGTGCAGCGAGCCGAGTTGGTCCTCGTCGGCGGGCAGGACGCCGTCGCGGATGGCTTCGAGCTCCGCCAGCAGGATCGTCACCGGGGTCCGCAGTTCGTGCCCGACATCGGCGATCAACGCTCGGCGCAGGTGCTGCTGGCGCCGGAGGTCGTCCGCCATCTGATCGATGGCCGAGCGGAGGAGCCCCAGCTCGCCGGGTGCCGCCGGGAGCGGCCCGACGGATGGCCGCCGGGGGTCGTCGCGCAGATGGTCGACGTCGTCGGTCAGCTGCCGCAGGGGTCGGGTGAGACGCAGGGTCACGAACCCCGTGATGCCGAGCGCGAGCAGGGCCGCTGTCGCCGCACCGAGCAGCAAGCGTGGCAGGAGGGAGGTGCGGAAGGCCTCGACCGGGTCGGGCTGCACACGTGCGACGAACAGCAGCGTGGCCGTCCCGAGCTCGGCGCCGTCGATGACGATCGGGAGGTCGATGTGTTCGATGACCTCGGCGTCGCCAGGGATGGGTGCTTCCGCGACGACGCCATCGCTGGTGACCGTCTCGTGCGTGGTACGCCAGTCCGTGGCGGCGACATCCAGGGCGCTGCCGCGGGCGGTCCAGGACGCCGAGACGATGGTGACCGAGCCGGCGGAGCCGTCGGAGTCGTCACCCAGCCCCACCGGTTGGCTGTTCTGGGACGGGCGGCTCGGGGCGGTCCCGGTCGCCGGTCCCTGCGCCGCACCGCCGGTGGTCGGGGTACCGCCCCGAACGCGGCCGTCCTCGATGTCGCCGGTCGGGCTGCTCCCTCCACCGCCTGCCGCGCCACCCTCGCCGTCGGCACCGGGGGAGCCTGTACCCCCCGGTCCGCCTGCGTCGGTGCCCGCACCGCCAGGCGCGGGCGCGGTCGGGGTCTGCCCGTCGTCGCCGTCGGGCACCTCCTCCGAGCCGCCGTCCCCGCGCCGACGGTCGGGTGGGTGCTGCTGGTCGCGCGACGGCGGGACCACCCCGTCGTTGCTGGGCTCTGCGTCCGCCGGGGCCTGCAGACGTCGCCGCGTCGGGCCGAGCTCGGGCGGCGTCGGAAGCTCCCCGAGGTCGGGTGTCGTGACGATCAGGACCGCGCCGGCAGCCGCGGCCACCGTGTGCGCGGGGAGCAGGTCGGCGTCCGCCCACCCGCCAGCCTCGACGTGGGCCACCTCCAGCGCCGCGACGACGTCGCGGGCGACGGCTGCCCGCTGCTCCGCCGCCAGCTCGGTGATCCCCCGGCTGCTTGCGGAGAGCGCCACGGCGGTCACGATCGCGACCGCTGCCAGCGCGGTGGCCATGAAGGCGACGCCGAGCCGGGAGCTCAGCCGGTCCCGCCAGCGGATGGACCGGCCCTCACCCATCGGGGCTGGCTCCGAGTCGGTAACCGCCGCCGACGACGGTCTGGACGATCCGTGGCTCGTGCGGGTCGATCTCGAGCTTGCGTCGGAGGTTCTTGACGTGGCTGTCGATCGTGCGCTCGTATCCCTCGAACTCGTAGCCACGGACCCGGTTGATGAGCTCGTAGCGTGAATGGACCCGACCCGGGGTCCGGGCGAGGACCACCAGCACGCCCCACTCGGTCGGTGTGAGCTGCACGGGCTCGCCCCGCGCGATCACCTCGTGGCGGCCCTGGTCGATCACCAGGGCGCCCTGGTCGAAGGACCAGCGGTCGCTCGGTTCACGCAGTTCGGGTGATCGACGCAGGATCGCGCGGATGCGCAGGACCAACTCCCGAGGGCTGAACGGTTTGGCGACGTAGTCGTCGGCCCCGGCTTCCAGTCCAGCGACCCGCTCCACCTCCGATCCCCGGGCCGTCAGCATCACGATCGGCACGTCGGAGCGTCGTCGCAGCTCACGCGCGACGACCTCGCCCGGCACGTCGGGGAGCCCGAGGTCGAGCAGGACCAACGAGAGGTCGGGATGGTCGGCGGCGATCAGCAGCGCCTCGGCGCCGGAGGCCGTGGTGAAGACCTCGTGACCGTCCCGCTCCAGGTAGCCGCGGACCAGGTCGCGGATCTTGCGCTCGTCCTCGACGACCAGGATCGCTGGAGCCACGGTGACCCCCTCCAGGCGTGCTCACGCTAGCTCCCGGGTCCGGTCACCGGCAGAGGAGGAGTGCCCTCTCCACACGCCCTCCACACGATCCTCACGGGGACGCCACCTCGACAGGCGATGCTCAGGACAGCGAAGGGCGATCACGACCCGCTCCCGATCCGAGGAGGTGGAGACCATGAGGACCCGGCTCTTGACATCGATGGCCGTGACACTGCTCCTGATCGGCGTCGGCTCGGCTGCCGCGGTCACCGGAACCGAGGTCGACAGGACCAGCGTGGGCGACCAGGTGCAGCTGCGGCTGCAGGATCGCGATGAGTTGTCCGAGCCGCTCGGCGACGGCCAGCAGGCCCGGCAGGGCCCGACGGAGACCAGCACGAGCACCGTCGGGGCAGACCGTGACCAGGACCAGATCCGCACCGTCGATCGCGACCGGACCCGCGACCAGCTGCGCGACGACAGCTGCGAACCCGACGGGGACCGGCAGCGGGATCGGGACCGCGACGGCGGGTGCCTGACCGACGATGATGGGGCGGACGGCCCGTCGGCTCCGGTCGGCGGGCAGGTCCAGACCCGGGTCCAGACCCGCGAGGCGACGGGCGCGCAGATCCGAGCGCAGGAGGAGGGACAGCAGCACACCCGTGAGCAGGCTGGTGCACCGGACGCTCACCCGCAGCACTGACCCCCCCTGCCTCGCTCGTCGGCCGGTCGCCCCGCCGGCCGACGAGTCCGTCAGCCGATGCCCGTTCTCGTGGCCGCTCCCGTAGCAACGGCAACGGGCCGGTTGTTCGGCATCTCGGGACGAGCGGCCCGTGGCCGGCTGGCCACTGCCGGTGGCACCCTGAGGTCGCGTGTCCTCGGATGGTCCGATCCGGCGGTCCCGTCGGAGCATCGCTGGGTCCCGGGTCGCCTCCCGGGCTCCAGGAAGCACCGGGGACACGCGGAGGCGGTCTGCCTGCCGGCGAACACGACGACCGGTCTGCCAGCCGGCTGTCGGCCGGCTCGCTCGACGCCTCCCAGCCGCTCGTCGGCCGGCCCCCCCTTCCGGCCGACGAGCGCGGCACTCGTGGCAGCACGACCGGGGTTGTCACGGCCGGTGACGTAGCAACGGCGCATGGTCGGTTGTTCGCGACGACGGGCCGAGCGCCCCGTATCCCAGCCGCAAGTCCGGGTGCAGGCTGAGGAACGAGGGCGCAGCCGGGCCGGAACCCGTCACGGTCGGTGACGGGCACCGACCGCTCATTGGCAGATGACGTCACCGCTGGCCGGCTGGGAGGGGCGCAAGGAGGGGCTTCGTGCCCGCTTGGAGGGCAGGAACGATGAGAACGAGAGCGCGATCACGTGTCTTCCTCGCCATCGCGATGTCGCTGGCCCTCTCGCTGGTCTCCCTGCCTGTTGCTGCCGCTCCTGGCGGCGGGAACGGCGGGTCGACCGGGGGCAACGGCGGCGGTGGTGGTGGTGGTGGTGGTGGTGGCGGTGGCTCGGGGACCGACTACTCCGAACTGCTGCTCCTGTACCGCGACGTGAACGGCGTCCCGATCACGACCGGGGAGTTCGTCGGTGAGCACGGCAGCGAGTACTGCGTGCAGCCGATCAGCTACCAGGCGATCCCGAACCCGTACTCCCTGCTCGACGGAGCGGGACCTGAGTACCTCACGCCGACGACGAACCTCGTCGACGGGCGCGAGGTCACGTTGGTCCCGCTCTTCGCGCACTTCCCGGAGTTCCTGCCGGCTGAGGAGATCGATGACACGCCGGACGACGGCCACACCGGCGGCGGCGGTGTCGGTGGTGGCGGCGGTGGTCGCGGTGGTGGTCGGACCTCCACCGACGACGCGATCGTCCCCCTCAGTCAGCCGGGCGAGGAGGTGGACGAGGGTGGCGAACCGTGCGACCCGCTCGTCATCCGACTCGCCGATGACACCCTGTTCAGCTACGCCGGCTTCGCCACCGAGGTGGAGCTCGAGCGCCTGAACCTCGCTCGTTCCCCCGAGCACGTCCTGCTCCAGCACATGAAGGAGATCGAGGATCTCTTCCTGATGACCAACCCGGCGCTGGTCACCCTCGACACCTCCGGACGACCGGTCTTCGACGGACTGGGCATCGACTCCGGCCCGAAGCTGCAGGGCATCCGTGAGGCGCTCCTCGAACGCGGCACGGTCCCCGGAGCGCAGGACGCGGGGTACCCGTTCCCCTTCCGCCTGGTGTCGGAGGACTTCGCCTCCTGGAACACCTGGGAACTGTCGAGCTTCGCGATCGGCGGCGCAGCCAGCAAGTTCACGCCGATCACCATCGACGCGGTCTCCTACCACGACCGCATCATGGGCATCCCGCTGGACTGGGTCGCCTCGACGGGGTGGCCGGCGATGGTCCATGACTACTCCGTGCTCGGTGAGGCCTTCGTGGACTACTCGGGGTTCAGCTACACCCGGGCAACGACCTTCCCCGGCTGCGCGACGTACCTGGATCCCGCCGATGGGCAGTGGGTCGTCGTCGAGTACCTCGACGCGCTGTACCCGGACGGCTCGGGTGCCCCCCTGTTCCAGGACCTGCCGCCCAACGCGGTCGACGGGACGCTCGCCAACATCGCGGGGTACGCCCAGATGGCTGAGGACGCCCGGGCGATGAACTTCTTCACCCACATGTTCTCCGCGCTGTACCTGCCGGTTGCCGACCCCGTCGGGATCGACACCTGCGAGGCGCAGCGCGCGGCCCTCGAGCCGCCGGCCGAGCTCGAGGTCACCACGCAAGCCCTCGCCGACCCCGAACCCCCACCGGTTGAGTCCGCAACCGTCGCGCCCGTGCTCGGGTCCGTGGAGATCAGCCACCTCTTCGACCTGGGTGAGGCAGCGGCGACCGTGGACGCCAGCACGCTCGGGGTGACCGTGACGGTCACCGTCGACGGGCAGGCAGAGCCGGTTCCGGTGACGCCATCGACGACCTACGAGGATCTGCCCATCGGCACCACCGTTCAGGTGACCGCCGTGGAGGTGGACGGGCTGCCGACATCCTGCACCCCGACGACCGATCTGTCGGTCGGCTCGTTCACCGTGACCGAGGTTGCGCCCGACGGCAGCATCGTGCTCTCCACGGTGGTGGCCTGCATCGCCGAGGAGGAGCTCGAGCCACCTGTCCCGGACGAGATCGTCAGCAGCGATGTCGAGGACGCGGTCGTCCGGGGCCAGGGCAGGTCCAAGAGCGGATAGGAGCCCAGCATCAGGGTCGCGAGGCGGTGACCCGCCTTCGGGAGGAACCGACCTCGGGCACGGAGGGGCGCCGTATCGGCGCCCCTCCCGCGTGGATCACCACTCGTCGGCAGCGCCGCGCAGCTGCGCCAGACAGGGGTCGCCGGGGACCGACGCCACCGTCAGTTCCGTCGTCACTGGGCGCGCGCCGAAGGCCTCGAGCAGTCCCTCCAGGAGTCCCTTGTGGAGGCCGCAGACGACCTGCCCGTGCTCGTCGACCACGCCGGCGAAGGGACATGTCCGATGGACGAGGACCGGTTGGTCTGGCTCGCCGGCGAGCTCGCTCGAGAAGCCGACGTTCTCCAGGACCTGTCGGGTCCGGTCGAGCGCGTCATGTTGGGACCGGCGCACCGTGGGCACGTGTTCCGTCAGGTGCGCCGCCCACGCCTGTCCGGCACGCTCGCCGGTCGCGGCCGGGTCCCGAGCCTCCCGGTGGAGGTAGGCGCTGAGCACGTTCGCGAGGGTGCGGTAGCCGAGACAGCCAGCGGTGCCGACGCGGCTCTTGGACGTCGCGCCGTAGAGCACCCGGGGGCGACCGGGCCGCGCAGCGTGTTCGACCACCTGCTCGACGAATCCGGCGTCCTGCAGGATGATCAGGTGGCCACGCACCGTGCTCTCGTGCAGGCCCATCCCGGTCGCGAGGTCATCGATGTGTGACGGGCCCGGTCGCGCGACGAGTTCGTCGAGGAGTCGCAGGCGGACGGGGGAGGCGAGCGCAGCATGCTCGAGGGCTCGCTCGTCGTGAGGCTTGACCCGTGGTCTCGGCGCGGTCCACGTGCTGCTCATGTCACGCGTGCCTTCCCCAGGGCATCCCCAGCACCCCGGAAGGTCCCACCAGTGAACCGTTCTCGCGGCTGCCCAAGCAGGGCCGGAGGTCACCCCCGCCAGCCGGTGGCAGCAGCGTTGGTGCCGGTCGCTCTCCGGTCGTACTCCGGTCGCTCAGCTAGCCTCGGAGCAGGGCCGCTGCGGCGGTCGTCGAGGAGCAGGGAGGCACCGTGATCGAGATGGAGCTGGTCGGGGTCCGGGTCGAGCTCCCGGCGAACCAACCGATCGTCCTGCTCAAGGAGCGCGACGGGTCCCGCTTCCTGCCGATCTGGATCGGGGCCGTGGAGGCGACCGCGATCGCCTTCGCGCTCCAGGGGGTCGAGACGCCCCGGCCGCTGACCCACGACCTGTTCGTCGACGTCCTGCAGGCGCTCGATGTCGAACTGGTCGCGGTCCACATCACCGAGCTCAGCGACGGCACCTTCTACGCCGAGCTGAAGCTGCTGCGTGCCGGCGAGCCGACCACCGTGTCCGCCCGCCCCTCCGACGCGATCGCCCTGGCCTCGCGGCTGGGGGAGGTGCCGATCCTCGCCGCGCCGGCCGTCATGGACGAGGCCGGGCTGGAGATCGAGGACGACGAGGATGGCGCGTCGAGCTCGACCGGTGACGACGAGGAGGAGGTCCGCCAGTTCCGGGCCTTCCTCGACGAGGTCACGCCCGAGGACTTCAAGGAGCAGTAGGCCGCTGCGCCGGAGGCCTGCGCCCTGAGGCTCCTCGCCCCGTCGGTCGTCGGCAGGGCGTGCTGCCGTGCCACGATGCGCCGGCGATCCCCGGCGGTCCGGCGCCACGTTGCGCGCGCGACCCTGCGTGATCTGCGCGTTGGATGCGCGTTCGGTCGACCGAACACGGGGCCGCTCGTGCGTCACGGAGCGTGGCGAAAGTGCTTGCTCACGCGGCATCTCGATGCTCCTCGATGCTGCTGCGTCTCGCCCAAGGCCCCGGCTCGCCCGCAGATACTAAGCCTCAGGTTGAGGGTGATAGTCGCTGATCCCTCGACCAGGCGTTGACGCTGCCGAGGGCACCGGCGTAGCGTCGCCTCGGGAGTTCCACCGCTGTGGTTCGTCGGTGGGGGTCCCCGCGGTCCGGCGCTCCACCCCTGGCGCGCCGCCCCGGCGGTGGAGGATGCTGCACTTCCCCGCTCCACCGGACGGGTCCGCGGGTCCGGCGAGGTGAGAGGAGCCCGACGATGGCACGCGACGCAGGCCAGCTCCGGCTGGACGTTGGCGACGAGTACGAGGGCTTCCGCGGACCGACGGTGTGCAAGATCGTCGGGATCACCTACCGGCAGCTCGACTACTGGGCCCGCACCGGCCTGGTCGAGCCCTCCTACCGCAAGGCTGAGGGCTCGGGGACGCAGCGGCTGTACTCCTTCGACGACGTGGTGCGGCTCAAGGTCGTCAAACGCCTGCTGGACACCGGCGTGTCGCTGCAGAAGGTGCGTCTGGCGGTCGAGGAGCTGCGTCGGACCGGTTCCTCGCTGGCGGAGACGACCCTGATCTCCGACGGCACCACCGTCTACGCCCTGGACGACGACGCCCGGTTGCTGGACCTGCTGCGTCGCGGCCAGGGGGTGTTCGCGCTCGCGATCGACCCGGTGGTCCGGGAGCTCAAGGGCGAGGTGACCGCCTTCCCGACCGAGCGGGTCGCTGCGGCGGAACAGGTCGCCCCCACCGTGCCGACCGCCGCCGACCCGGCCGCCAACGCCTGAGCGCCGCCGGGCTGCGTCGCGGCCGCGTCAGGTTCCGGCGCGGAGCCGTGCCCGGAGCCAGTCCAGGTCCGCGGCCTGCTGTGACGCGCCGCCGGGCGTCTCCACGACCGCCGGTGCCGCGGCGAGCCGCAGGGCGGCGACGAGGGCGTCCGGGTCGAGCTGCCCCGCGCCGAGGTTCTCGTGCCGGTCCCGCCCCGAGCCGGCCGCGTCCTTCGAGTCGTTGACGTGCACCAGGTCGACGCGGCCGAGCTCGGCCAGCAGGCGCTCGGTCCCGGCGAGGAGCTCCTCCCCGGCGGCGTGCAGGTGGCAGGTGTCGAGGCAGAAGCCGACCGGCACCTCGACGGCATCGATCGCGGCCCACAGCCTCGCGATGCGATCGATCGAGCTCGCGACCGCGTGCGGGCCCCCGGCGGTGTCCTCGATCAGCACCGGCACCGTGGACGCCAGCCGCTCCAGCGCCGCACGCCACCGGGCCGGGCCGACGTCGCGCTCCTCACCGGCACCGAGCTGCCCGCCGTGGACCACCACGCCCAGCGCCCCCACCACCTCGGCGGCCGTGCAGGTGGCCTGTAACAGCTCGAGGGAGCGGGCCCGGACCACCTCGTCGGCGCTCGCGAGGTTGAGCAGGTAGGGGCTGTGGACGTAGAGCGGCAGCCCGGCGGCGCGCAGCGCCTCGACGTCGCGCCGGGGCTTGGGCGCCGCCCACATGCGCGGGGAGGACAGGAAGACCTGCACGACCTCGGCCCCCCGGGCGGCAGCCTCGCCGACGGGGTCGGCGGTGGGGACGTGGGCGCCGAGCAGCATGCGCGGGGAGGCTACCCGTGCGGTCTCGCCGGCCCTGTTCGCCGCCGGCGCCCGGGCCTGCTTCGATCGCGGCCGCCGCGCGCCGCCGCTTCCTCCCGAGGTCCGCCCGATGACCAGCCCCGATCCGACCGTCGTCCGTGGGCTCGAGGACCGGGCCGGCTTCCACCGCCGCCACCTCGGTGTCGGCCCCGCCGACCGGGCCGCGATGCTGGCCCACCTCGGCTACGACCGGCTCGAGGACCTGATCGACGCCGCGGTGCCCGAGGTGATCCGGGATCTCGCACCGCTCGACCTCCCGGCGCCCACCCCGGAACGCGAGGTCCTCGCCGAGCTCCGTGAGATCGCGGCGGCCAACGACCCGCGCACCCCGCTGATCGGGCTGGGCTACCACGGCACGGTCACGCCCGCGGTGGTGCGGCGGAACGTCCTGGAGGACCCCGGCTGGTACACGGCCTACACGCCCTACCAGCCCGAGATCGCCCAGGGCCGGCTCGAGGCGCTGCTGGTGTTCCAGACCATGGTCGCGGACCTGACCGGTCGGGAGCTGGCGGGGGCGTCGCTGCTCGACGAGGCCACCGCGGCGGCGGAGGGGGTGCAGCTGTGCCGGCGCGTCAGCCGACGTCGCGTCGACGCGGACGTCGGGACTGAGGTCGTGCTCGTCGACGCTCGTTGCCACCCGCAGACGATCCACGTGGTGACCGGCCGGATCGCCCCGCTGGACGCCGAGGTGGTCGTCGCGGACCTGCGCGGTGCCGGGCTCGTGGGCGGTCGCGACACGGTCGTGGGCGTCGATGGCACCGAGGTGGCGCTCGGACGGGTCCGCGCCGTGCTGCTGCAGGCCCCGGACACCGACGGGGTGCTGCACGACGACCGCGACCTGATCGCGGCGCTACACGAGCGCGACGTGCTCGTCACCGTCGCGACCGACCTGCTCGCCTGCGCCCTGGTCACCCCGCCGGGGGAGCAGGGGGCGGACGTGGTCGTCGGCTCCGCGCAGCGCTTCGGGGTGCCGCGGTTCCTCGGCGGGCCGCACGCGGGCTTCCTCGCCACCCGGGAGGCCTTCGCCCGGCAGCTGCCCGGCCGGCTGGTCGGGGTCAGCCGCGACGCCGCGGGGCGCGAGGCCTACCGACTCGCCCTGCAGACCCGTGAGCAGCACATCCGGCGCGAGAAGGCCACCTCCAACATCTGCACCGCCCAGGTCCTGCTCGCCGTGGTCGCCGCGATGTACGCCGTCCACCACGGACCCGCGGGGCTGACCCGGATCGCCCGTCGGACCCACGCGCTGGCCAGCGTGCTCCGTGGCGAGCTCGTCGACCGCGGGCTCGAGGTGCTCGGCGGCGCCTGGGTCGACACCGTGACGCTGCGGGTCCCCGGCCGGGCCCACGCGCTGCTGGCCGCCGCAGCCGAGGCGGGCTACGACCTCGGCACACGCCCCGGCGCCGACGGTGCGCTGCACCCCGGCGACGGCGACCACGTCCGCGTCGCGCTGGACGAGACCACCACCCTGGCCGACGTCGCGGCCGTGCTGTCGGTGCTCACGGGCACCGAGGTGGCGGCGGGCGACCTGGAGCGTCGCTACGCCGCGGTGGTCGGGCCGCGGGCGGAGGCGACCGACGGCATCCCGGTGGGCCTGCAGCGCACCTCGGCGTTCCTGACCGACCCGCGCTTCCACGTCCACCGCTCCGAGACGGCGCTGATGCGCTGGCTGCGGCAGCTCAAGGCGCGCGACATCGCCCTCGACCGGTCCATGATCCCGCTCGGCTCGTGCACGATGAAGCTCAACGCTGCGGTGGAGATGGAGGCCGTCTCCTGGCCGTCCTTCGCGGACCTGCACCCGTTCGCGCCGTTGGAGCGCTCGGCGGGGACGCGCCGGATCATCGCCGACCTGGAGCGCTGGCTGGCCGAGCTGACCGGCTACGACGCGGTCAGCCTGCAGCCGAACTCCGGAGCGCAGGGCGAGCTCGCCGGGCTGCTCGCGATCCGCGGCTACCACCGGGCACGGGGGGAGGACCAGCGTGACCTCTGCCTCATCCCGAGCTCCGCGCACGGCACGAACGCCGCCTCCGCGGTGCTCGCGGGCCTGCGCGTGCAGGTGGTCGCCTGCGACGAGCGCGGCAACGTCGACCTCGACGACGCGCGACGCCTGGTCGCCGAGCACGGTGATCGCCTGGCGGCGCTGATGGTCACCTACCCGTCGACCCACGGCGTGTTCGAGACCGCGATCGGCGAGCTCTGCGCCCTGATCCACGACCACGGCGGGCAGGTCTACCTCGACGGCGCGAACCTCAACGCGCTCGTCGGCCTGGCCCGCCCGGGACGCTTCGGCGCCGACGTCAGCCACCTCAACCTCCACAAGACGTTCAGCATCCCGCACGGCGGTGGGGGGCCCGGGGTGGGGCCGGTGGCGGCACGCGCCCACCTGGCGCCGTTCCTGCCCTGCCACCCGCTGGAGCCGGCCAGCTGGCCCGACGGTGCCGCGGAGCTCGACCCGGAGCTGCGCACCGGGCCGGTCAGCGCCGCACCGTGGGGCTCCGCCGGGGTCCTGCAGATCAGCTGGGCGTACGTGCGCCTGCTGGGCGCCAGCGGCCTCGCCCAGGCCACCCGCATCGCGATCCTGAACGCGAACTACCTCGCTGCCCGCCTCGGCGAGGCGTTCGAGGTGCTCTACACGGGACCGGCCGGGCTGGTGGCGCACGAGGCCATCGTGGACGTGCGGCCGGCGCAGCGGCGTGCCGGGATCAGCGTCGACGACGTCGCCAAGCGGCTGATCGACCACGGGTTCCACGCCCCGACGATGTCCTGGCCGGTGGCGGGCACGCTCATGGTCGAGCCGACCGAGTCGGAGTCGAAGGCGGAGCTGGACCGCTTCGCCGACGCCATGCTCGCGATCGCCGAGGAGGTCGCGCTGGTCGAGGACGGCACCTGGCCACGGGACGACAACCCGCTGGTCAACGCGCCGCATCCGGCCGCGGACCTGCTCGCCTCACGGTGGCCGCACCCGTACCCACGCGACGTCGCCGCCTACCCGACCCCTGCGGTGCGGGACGACAAGTACTGGCCCCCGGTCAGCCGCATCGACCAGGCCCACGGCGACCGGCACCTGGTCTGCGCCTGTCCGCCGCCGAGCGCCTTCGCGGATCCCACCTCGCCAGCCGGCCGGACCTGAACCACGCGGGCCGCAGGGCCGAAGCCCGAGCAGAGCACCTCATCGGTACGGCCCCATCGCATCTGAGCGCATCAGCGCGTCCCTGCGCGGTGGCACGCAGGAGGACGACCAGGTGGACATCCAGGATCTCATCCGGACCGGGATGGGGCGGCGTGCGGTCGATGGGCGGAGCCACGCCACGAAACGGTCGCTGATGGCGGTGTCCCGCTCGCTGGAGGCCATCGCGACGCAGCTGGCGCTCGGCGGCGACGACTTCGCGGTCGTCTCGCTGTTCGAGGACGCCGCCTACTTCGCCTACGAGTGGGATCGCTACGCCGAGCTGGCCCGCCACGGCCGCGTCGTGGTCGGCTTCGCCGGGGTGACCGGCGAGGTCGATCTGCCTGCTGGCATCGAGCAGCTGCCGATCCCCGATGACGACCCGCTGGCCGACGAGTGGAACGTGCTCGTGCTGTCCCCGGCGGTCAGCGCCGGCCTGATCGCCACCGACCTCGGGACCGTGGTCGCCGCCCGCACGCTGGAGCGCGGCCGGCTGTTCTCCCCTGCGGTCTCCACCGACCCGGCCTGGGTCGTCGCGGAGGCGGAACGCATCCTGGCCGCACTTCCGGGAGAGCAACGCGAGGCGGTGCTGGCGCCGGGCCGGGCAGCGGTGGCCCGGGCCGCCGTGCGCGGCGAGGAGGTGCTGCGCGAGGAGCTCGAAGCTGGCTGGTGGCGCACGCTCACCTTCACCGCCCGGGTCGAGCGGGCGGAGCGAGCCGCGCTGGCGGACCCGCGCATCGGCGCCCTGCCCCGGCGCTTCCTCGAGGGCTACCTGTCCCGGGTCGGCTCCCGCGCGCCGGACCTCGCGGTCGTGCTGTTCGACCTCGACGGGCTGCACCGCATCAACGAGCGCTACGGCCGCAGCGTCGGCGACGCGGCGATCCAGGCCTTCGCCGAGGTGGTCCGGACCCACGTCCGCGGCACCGACCTGCTGGTGCGCTACGACGGCGACCAGTGGCTGCTGGTCGTCCCGTCGCTCCCGATGGCGGGTGCCGAGGCCCGCGTGGACGAGATCCTCGCCGCCTGGGCGCGGACCCGGCTGCCGGCCCCGGCGGACCACGAGGAGCTGGCCGCCTCCGCCGGGGTCGGGGTCTTCCGCGCCGCCGACCTCGACGTCGCGGCCGTGGACGCGGCCATGTACGCCGCCAAGGCCGTCGGCGGCGGCCAGCGGGTCAGCCTGCCGTCCACCCCACCGATGGGCGACTGACCACCTCGGTACCCGCACCGCCGCCGCGTTCGTCACGGTTGCGAGCCGACCCGCCCCGGGTTGCCCCTGGCCCGGTCGGTGGGCCCCGATGTGCACGGAACCGTGCTCACGCAGGGTTCCGTGCAGCCGGAGCTCCGTTGGTGTGCCCCGATGTGCACGGAACCGCGGATAGGCGCTGTTTCGTGCACCTGGCCGCCCGGTGCCGGTCGACGTGGTGCACGGAACCGCGGATAGGCGCTGTTTCGTGCACCTGGCGGGGCGGGAGCGCCCCGACGGCGGGAGCGCCCCGCCAGGCGCCCATCGACGTCGCCGCGGCCATCCCAGGCGTGACGCTCCGCGGCCGCGACGATGCGCCCCGTTGGGACCTCTGCCCGCAGGTCGTCCGCCGGACGGCCCCACGGGAGCGGGCATCGAGGTGGAGTGGGGCCGAAGGTCCCGGATCCACGGCCTGCCCGACCCTAGGGCGCACCGGCGTCGACCGGGCACCGTGCGGCCAGCATCACGGCGTCCCGTGGGTCGGCCGCTCCCGCGCGCCCGCGCGCGCTCACCGGCCAGCGCAACCCCTGCACCACGGGAGCCGCCAGATACGGCACGCTGCACGCTGCAGGACCCGCACACCGCACACCGCACGGCGCACACCGCACCACCCCCCGCACCACGACCGGCTCCCGACCGCACCCCGCGGGCATCCCGCAGGCGACGGCAGGCGCCGAGGAGGAGCTCCCACCCGTGGAAGCGCTCGAGTTCGCCCGCATCCAGTTCGGCTCGACCACGATCTACCACTTCTTCTTCGTGCCGCTGTCGATCGGGCTGGCGCCGTTGGTCGCCATCTTCCACACCCAGTACGTGCGCACCGGCGAGGAGCGCTACCGCCGGCTGGCGAAGTTCTGGGGCAAGTTCTTCCTCATCATCTTCGCGATGGGGATCGTCACCGGCATCGTCCAGGAGTTCCAGTTCGGGATGAACTGGTCCAGCTACTCCTGGTTCGTCGGGGACATCTTCGGGGCGCCGCTGGCGCTGGAGGCCCTGCTCGCCTTCTTCCTCGAGTCGACCTTCCTGGGCCTGTGGATCTTCGGCTGGGATCGGCTGAGCCCGAAGCTCCACCTCGCCACCATCTGGCTGGTCGTGATCGGCACGCACCTGTCGGCGTTCTTCATCCTCGCAGCGAACTCGTGGATGCAGGAGCCGGTCGGCTACACGATCGACCCGGTCACCGGCCAGGCGCGGCTGGACAGCTTCGTGGCCGTGCTGACCAACCCGTACCTGCCCGGACAGTTCTCCCACACGATCTTCTCGGCGTGGACGACGGGCGCGTTCGTGGTCCTCGGTGTGTCGGCGCTGTACCTGCTGCGCAAGCGTGACGTCGAGATGTTCGCCACCTCGGCCCGCACGGCGGTCACCATCGCCGCGATCACCTCGATCGGCGTGGCGTTCGTCGGGCACGAGCAGGCGCAGCACCTCACCGTGGCCCAGCCGATGAAGATCGCCTCCGCCGAGGCGCACTGGGACACCGGCACCGGCGTCCCGCTCTCGCTGTTCGCGATCGGGGACGTCGACAACCGCGAGAACATCGTCGACATCGGCGTCCCGCGCGGCCTGTCGCTGCTGGCGACCAACACCTTCGACGGCGAGGTCGAGGGGATGAACGACGTCCAGGCCCGCTACGAGGAGGAGTTCGGCCCGGGCAACTACATCCCGCCGGTCATCATCACCTACTGGTCGTTCCGCATCATGGTGGGTGCGGGCATGGTGATGATCGCGCTCGCGCTGTACGGGCTGCTCACCTCGCTCCGCGGGCGCGTCGCCGACACGGACAGCCGCATCAACCGACTGTGGCTCAAGGTCCTGCCGTGGGCGATCGCGCTGCCGTTCATCGCCAACACCTCGGGCTGGATCCTGACCGAGATGGGCCGCCAGCCGTGGGTGGCGTACGGCCTGCTGCTGACCGAGGATGGCGTCTCCCCGGCGGTGTCCACCTGGGAGGTCGTGCTGACCCTGGCCGGGTTCACGATCGTCTACGGCGTGCTGATGGTGGTCACCCTCGGGCTGCTCAAGCGGCACATCGACAAGGGCCCGCCGGAGGCGGTCGACGACGAGGTCGACGAGGAGCACCGCACCTTCGCCCCGCTGAGCGGCGGCTACTGAGCCCGGGCGTGCTCCGCCCCAGATCGCGCCCGGCGCGCCAGGAGGACCCACGATGGACTGGATGAACCTCGAGACCCTCTGGTTCGGGCTCATCGCCGTGCTCTTCATCGGCTACTTCGTGCTGGAGGGGTTCGACTTCGGCGTCGGCATCCTCACGAAGGTGATCGCGCACGACGACACCGATCGACGGGTGCTGATCAACACGATCGGCCCCGTCTGGGACGGCAACGAGGTCTGGGTCATCACCGCTGGTGGGGCGATGTTCGCCGCGTTCCCCCTGTGGTACGCGACGGTGTTCTCGAGCTTCTACCTGCCGCTGTTCCTGATCCTGGTCGGGCTGATCGTCCGCGGGGTCGCCTTCGAGTTCCGGGGCAAGCGCACCGACGAGAAGTGGCGCTGGTGGTGGGACCAGGCGATCTTCTACGGCGCGCTGCTGCCCGCGATCCTGTGGGGGGTCGCCTTCGCGAACTTCGTCCGAGGTATCCCGCTGGAGGCGGACGGGCTGTTCGTCGGCACCCTGCTCGACCTGCTGCACCCGTATGCGCTGCTGGGCGGGGTCGGCACCCTGCTGATGTTCACCACCCACGGCGCCGTCTACCTCGCCCTCAAGACCGAGGACCGCGGCGAGATCCAGCAGCGCGCGGAGAAGCTCGGGCTGTGGCTGTCGGCGGTGACCGCCCTCGGGGTCATCGCGTTCCTCGCCTGGACCTACCTGAACGCGGTGGCGCTCGGGGACACCGGCGTCGTGCCCGGCATCATCCCGGTCTCCGCGATGGGTGCGGCGATCGCCGTGCCGATCCTGCTGCGCGAGAAGCTGCACGGCTGGGCGTTCGTCGCCACCACCTCGATGATCGCCCTGACGGTCCTGACCCTGTTCCTCAACCTGTACCCGCGCCTGCTGGTCTCCTCGATCGACGCGGGCTTCGACATCACGATCCAGAACGCCCGGGCCAGCGACCTGACGCTGACGATCATGACCTGGGCGACGGTGGTGTTCCTGCCGATCGTGCTGGCGTACCAGGCGTGGAGCTACTGGGTGTTCCGGCACCGGGTCAGCCGCGAGTCGGTCGAGGCGCCGTCGGAGACCCCGCTCCAGGTCATCGACCGCAGGCTCGCGCGGGCCAAGGCCAGCAAGCCGACCCGCAAGGACGACGACGGTGGCGACGGCGGCGGGGCGGGTACCGAGGTGGCGGACGACTGATCACGGCGGCGGATGGCGCGCTGGCGATGGATGGCGCGCTGGCTGCGGATGAGGGACGGCGGGTGACGCGACGGGCCCGGGCGTGCGGAGCGCCCGGGCCCTCGTGTGTCCCGTCGGACCCGACCGCGGGTCCGTGCGGACCGTGGGACGCGCCCGCGGGTCCGTTCGCACCGTCGGCTGGTCCGGCGGTGCACGAAACAGCGCTCAGGCGCGGTTCCGTGCGGGCTGCGGGTCCGCTCGGGCCGTGGGGCGGCCGCCGTGGGCCGCCGCGGGACGACGCGGGCCGCACAACCTCGATACCAGCACCCGGCCTGGCCCCGTACGCTCCCGCGCCGTGATCGATCGAGCCGCACCCGCCGCCGTCCCGGTGCTTCTACCCGTGCTGGCCGCGCTGTGAGCGTGCCTCGCGACGCGGGTGCCGAAGCTGACACCGACGCCGG
>JBLRWQ010000014.1:0-49426 GCA_047921175.1 Nitriliruptoraceae bacterium
CGAAGCGCTCGCTGGGCGTCTTCTCGCCCGTCACCATCGGGATCGCGGCGATGTCGCGGGCCACCTCGTCGTAGATGCCGAACATCCGGAGCGTCTCCTCCATCGCCTCGGCCTCGTCGGCGTGGGCGGTGTGGCCCTCCTGCCACAGGAACTCGGTGGTGCGCAGGAAGATGCGCGGCCGCAGTTCCCAGCGCACGACGTTGTTCCAGGCGTTGATGAGCACCGGCAGGTCCCGGTAGGACGAGATCCAGCGGTGGTACATCTCGCCGATGACCGTCTCCGAGGTCGGACGCACGACCAGCGGTTCCTCGAGCTTCTTGCCGCCGCCGTGTGTGACGATCGCGAGCTCCGGGGCGAACCCGTCGATGTGCTCGGCCTCGCGTTGGAGGTAGGACTGCGGGATGAACAGCGGGAAGTAGGCGTTCTCGTGCCCGGTGTCCTTGAAGCGCTGGTCGAGCTGTGCCTGGAGCAGCTCCCAGATCCGGTACCCGTACGGTCGGATCACCATCGTGCCCTTGGCCGGCCCCCGGTCGGCGAGCTCGGCCTTGAAGACCAGCTCGTTGTACCAGGCGGACACGTCCTCGGACATGGGCGTGACGCCGAGCTCGTTCTGCTTGCCCACGGGTGGCCTCGCGTGCTCGAGGGGACGACAGGGAGCGTGGAGGCTACTGCGGGCCCGGGCGAGCCGGTGCAGTAGCGTCGCCCCGCTTGACGGTCACGAACCCGTCCGCCGACGACTCCGAGGAGGTCCGGGTGTGGAGCCGACCACCGAGCGCCCACCGGATCGGCGCTTGCTGCTCACCGGCGCGCTGTTCGGGATGCTGGCGATCATCGCGCTGCCGCTTACCCAGACCGCGGGCGTCGCGGTCGCCATCCCGCTCGTGTTCGCCACGCCGATCGTGCTGGTCCTCGCCGGGGCGATGCGCCGCTCCCCCGCCCTGCTCTGGGTCGGTGCCGGCCTGGCCGCCGTGCTGCTCACGTTGCTCGCGCTGACCTGGTTCGGGGTCGGGGTCGGGCCGGTCGGCACCCTCGCGCCGCTCGTGCTGCTGGCCGGGCCGGCCATCGCCGTGATCGCCATCGGGCTGCCGCTCCGGCATGCCGACCTGGTCGCAGGCGCCGCCTTCCTGGGCGGCGGGACCATCGCGGTGATCGCCGGCTTCGCCGCGGCCACGGTGGCCGGCGCGACCTCCCTGGTGGTGGGCGTCGGGCTTGTCTCCTTCGCCACGGTCGCCTACCGGATCGGCCGTCGGCCTCCCCCCGAGCGGGCCTGAGCGCGAGCGGCCGCACGCCGAGGCTGCCCGTCGTCCGCCGCGACCGCCGACCCGCTCCATACCCCCTGCTCCGCCTTCTACCTCGCCTCCTGCCCCGATCGTCCGGTGCCACCTCGGCATTGCGCCCCCTGTCCTGCTCCACCCCCCGAGCAGGTTCCGGGGAGCAACCGCGCCGGCCCCGATCCGCGGCGCCGAGGGCTGGTGGGACGGGTGCGCCCGGTTGCCGTGCGCGGGGCGCTCACGTAGGGTCGCGCCCGACGACGGCCCCGGCGGGCCGCCTGTTCGACGCCACTGACGCCCGACCGGGCTGCTCCGAGGGGAGCCGGTGGCGTCCTGCGCTGCGCACCCTGCGTGGTCCCCGCTGGTGGACATGTCGACACGAGAGGTGCGTCTCGATGACAGCGATCGACAAGGTCAAGCAGCACATCCATCCGGTGGTCTTCCCCGTCTCCGCAGCCGTGATCATCGGCTTCGTGATCTTCGGGACGGTGTTCTCCTCCACCGACGCTGACGGCAACACGGTCGGGCTCGCTCCGGACACGCTGGTCGCGGTCCGGACGTGGATCACCGACAACCTCGGCTGGTTCTTCATCGCCGCGGTGGCGATGTTCATCGTCTTCCTGCTCTTCCTGGTGGTCAGCCGGTACGGGAAGATCCGCCTCGGCCCCGACGACTCCCGGCCGGACTACAGCTACCTGACGTGGTTCGCGATGCTGTTCAGCGCCGGGATGGGGATCGGGCTGGTGTTCTGGGGGGTCGCCGAGCCGATCTACCACTTCGTCGATGCGCCCCGGTTCGAGGGCAGCAGCGAGGCCGGTGCCCTGGACGCCATGGTGCTGACCTTCCACCACTGGGGGCTCGGCGCCTGGTCCGTCTACGCGGTGCTCGGCCTGTCGCTGGCCTACTTCGGCTACCGGCACGATCTGCCGATGACGATCCGCTCGGCGCTGTACCCGTTGATCGGGAACCGGATCGAGGGCTGGGCCGGCAACCTCGTCGACATCCTGGCCATCTTCGGCACCATGTTCGGGATCGCGACCTCGCTCGGCCTCGGGGTGGCGCAGATCAACGCCGGGCTGAACTCCGCCTTCGACGTGCCGATCGGGCGCGGTGTCCAGGTGCTGCTGATCGCCGTCATCACCATCGCGGCGACGATCTCGGTGGTCAGCGGTCTCGACAAGGGCATCCGCCGGCTGTCCGAGATCAACATCAGCCTCGCCGGGCTCCTGCTGCTGTTCGTCGCCGTCACCGGCCCGACGGTGCTCCTGCTCGGCGCCTACGTCGAGAACGTGGGCAACTACCTGGCGAACTTCGTGGAGCTGATGTTCTGGGCCGGCAGCTACTCCGAGGCCGACGCCGGCTGGCTGTCGGCGTGGACCGTGTTCTACTGGGCCTGGTGGATCTCCTGGGCCCCCTTCGTCGGGATGTTCATCGCCCGCATCTCCCGCGGGCGCACGATCCGCGAGTTCATCCTCGGCGTGCTGCTGGTGCCGGTCCTGGTGTCCTTCCTGTGGTTCACGGTGATGGGCAACACCGCCATCCTGTTCCAGTCCGACGGCACGGCGGACATCTACGGTGCGATCGCCGACGCCGGGTGGGACGAGTCGGTCGCCATGTTCGCGATGCTGGACGTGCTGCCGTTCCCGCTGCTGACCACGATCGTGAGCATCTTCGTCATCACCGTGTTCTTCGTCACCAGCTCCGACTCCGGCTCCTTCGTGATCGACATGATCGCCTCCGGCGGGAACCTCAACCCCCCGGTCGGGCTGCGCGTGTTCTGGGCGCTGACCGAGGGCGCGGTGGCAGCCACGCTGGTCCTGGCTGGCGGGCTCCGTGCGCTGCAGGCCGCGGCCATCACCACGGGCCTGCCCTTCACGATCGTGCTGCTCGTGGTCATGCTCGGGATCTTCAAGGGCCTGCGGAGCGAACGCGACGGCGTGACGCTCGAGGAGGTCGCGGCAGGTCCGCTGTTCGAGGGCGAGGGCGAGACGGAGGTCCGCCGGCACCAGCCGACCGCCGGCCGCCGGCCCGAGGTCGAGGCCCGCACGGACGAGCGCTGAGCGGCGCCGGTCCGAACCCAGCCCCGACCCGGGGCCGGGGAGGCCGCGCCACCAACCGAACCACCGGAGGACCTATGGAGATGCACCGCATCCTCGTCGGCGTCGACACCTCGGACGCCTCGATCCTGGCACTCAAGCGCGCCGCGGAGGAGGCACGGCTCCGCGACGCCGTGCTCGAGGTCGTGTACGTGTTCAGCCCACCTGAGCAGGTGACCGCGTTCCCCGTCCCGCCCGAGAAGGGACGGGACGAACGCAAGCAGATCGAGCGCGTCCGGTCGGAGTACGCCACCAAGCTGGGCGTGTGGCTCGACGAGGTCGACGTCGACCTCGAGGACCTGCAGGTGGAGTGGTCGGTGCTGGCCGACCGCCGGCCGTCCCGCGCCCTGGTCGAGCGCTCGAAGACGGCCGACATGGTCGTCGTCGGCTCCCGCGGGCACGGCGGGTTCCGGGGGCTCCGGCTCGGGTCGGTGTCCGAGCAGGTCACCCGGCATGCCAAGGCACCCGTGCTCGTGATCCGCGAGAGCACGCAGGAGTAGCCGCCGGCCGGGCTCCGACCGTCAGGTCGGACCACGGCCGGCGGGTCCCCCGGCCAGCGAACGCGCCAGCAGCTGTGCCGGGTGATGCACGTCCCACCCGGCCCGGGCGATCTGCAGGGCACAGCCGGGGTTGCCGGATACCACGCCGTCGGCGCCGGTGCGCTGCAGCGAGGCGTCCTTGCGAGCGAGCATCGCGTCGCCGAACGACGGCTGCAGGTAGGAGTACACCCCACCGGACCCGCAGCACTGCTGCTCGTCGTCTGGCTCGAGCAGCGTGAGCCCGGGGATCGCGGCCACCAGGGCCCGGCCTTCGTCGGCGAGGCCCTGGACGTTGCGCAGATGGCACGGCGCCTGGTAGGCGAGGGTGAGGTCGACGCGCTCCCCGCGCGCCGCGACCTCCTCCGGGGTCACGATCTCCGACAGGTCCTTGACCCGCGCACTGAAGGCCCGGGCCTCCTCGGTCCCGAGGAGCTTCCCGTACTCCTTCATCGCCCCGCCGCAGCCGGCGGCGTTGACCACGATCGGGCCGCTCGTCCCGGCGTAGGCCGCGATCGTCGCCTCGGCGAGGGCATGTGCCTCGCTCTCGCGTCCCGCGTGGGCCGACAGCGCACCGCAGCATGGTGGGGCCGGCTCGAAGCGCGGCCGGTAGCCGATCGCGGCCAGCGTCTGGGCGGTGGCCTGGTGGACGTCGCGGAACAGGCCGTCCATGACGCAGCCGCGGAACAGGTAGGCGTCCCCACGCACGGGCGCGCCGGGCGGCGGCAGCCGGTAGCTGCGCAGGGTGTCGGCGAGCCGGACCCGCCGCGCCGGACGCAGCGCGGACGGGATCACCCCGTCCAGCCGTAGGGCCTGCGCGAGCGCCAGGAGGACACCGCCGACACGCAGGACCCAGCGGCGGACCAAGGCGACGAACAGCAGCCGCTGGGCGAGACCTGCCGGCCCGCGTGGTGGCTGCCGGTCGGTGATGGCCGCCCGTGCGGTCTCCATCAGCGACCCGAACTCGACCAGCGACGGGCAGACCGTCTCGCACGCGCGGCACTGGACGCAGGTCTCCAGCGAGTCGACCACGTCGGGGTCGTCGATCGACAGCTCGCCGTCCTCGACCAGCCGCATCGCGAGGATCCGGCCCCGGGGACCGTGCTCCTCCAGGTGGGTGGTCTCGTAGGTCGGGCAGGACGAGAGGCAGAACCCGCACTGGACGCACGCGGCGAGCTGGTCCGCGTCGAAGATCGACATCTTCTCGGGCGGGGTCATCGCGGCTGCCTGACGTCGACGAGGAGCTGGTGCGGATCGAGGGCGGCGCGGACCCGCTGCTCCATGGAGCCGCCGGCCGTCACCCCCCACGCGGGACCGGCGCGGCTCGGATCGAGCACCAGCAGCGCGCCGCCGAGCGCCACGACCTGCTGGCCCGCCGCGGCGAGCTGCTCGGCATCGCCGTCCAGCAGGCACAGGCCGACGCCTGCGAAGCCGGCGTGAGCCAGCCCGGCGGTCCCCGCCCAGGCGGTCAGATCCGCCAGCCGCGCCGGGTCGACCGCGGCACGGGCCGTGGTCGGCCAGATCGGTTGCTCGGCCGGCTCGAGCCCCGTCGCCGTGGCCTGCGCCGTGACGTCGTCGGGGTGCTCCTCGAGGCGGACGACGGTTCCCTCAGCCGTGGTCACCACCGCGGCCGGCCGGTACAGGTCGGCGAGGACCTGCGGGGCCGGCCGGTCGGTGGCGAACCACCCCCCGTGGGTCGGGGTCGGACGCAGCTTGAGGGTGAGCTCCGCGATCAGACCGAGGGTCCCCCAGGACCCGGTCGTGAGGCGACAGAGGTCGTAGCCCGTGACGTCCTTGACGGTGACGCCGCCGGAGGCGACCACGTGGGCGTCCGCGGTGACCATCCGGACCCGCAGCACCCAGTCGCGGACCCGTCCGGCCTGCAGCTGCCGCGGGCTCGCCAACGCGGTGGCGACCCGCCCACCGACCGTCGACCCGTGACCGGCCAACGGCTCGATCGGACACTCCTGCCCGTGAGAGGCGAGCAGCGCCGACAGCTCCTCGACCGGGGTGCCCGAGCGCACCGTGACCACCAGGTCCTCCGGGCGGTGGTCGATCACCCCGGTCAGTGCCTCGGTCGACAGCACCTCGGCGTCGGTCGATGGCAGGCGGTCGAGCACGCTGCCGCCACCGCGGATCACCAGCTGTCGGCGGTCGCGGCGGGCGGCCTCGAACGCCTCGACGATGGGCGCCAGGTCGGTGGAGATCGTCGCCGCGTCGCTCATACCCACGCCCCCTCCGGCACCATGCTCGCCTCCAGGCAGCCGACCGTGGTGGGCAGGACCTTGTCCGGGTTCGCGAGCCCGGAGGGCTCCATCGCCCGCCGCACGGCCTGCTGCACGGCGAGGTCCTCGGCGGAGTAGACCCGGGACAGGAAGTCGCGCTTCTCGACCCCGACCCCGTGCTCGCCGGTGATGGTGCCGTCCAGCGCCAGCGCGGTGGTCACGATGTCGTGGCCTGCGGCGAAGACCCGGTCCAGCACGCCCGCCTCGCGCCGGTCGAACAGCACGAACGGGTGGAGGTTGCCGTCCCCGGCATGGACCACGTTGAGGATGACCAGCCCTTCGCGCTCCCCGATCGCCACCACGGCGTCGAGCATCCGCCCGAGCCGGGACCGCGGCACGACCACGTCCTGGAGGAAGAAGTCCGGCGCCTGTTTCGCGATCGCGCCGGCGACGGCCTTGCGACCCTTCCAGATGCGTGCCCGCTGGGCCGCGTCCGCGGCGCGCACCACCTCGATGGCGCCGTGCTCGGCGGCCAGCCGCGCGGCGGTGTCCACACCCGCAGCGACCCCGGCCGGCAGGCCCTCGTACTCGAGCAGCAGCACCGCCGCGGCGTCGGTCGGGTAGCCGGCCTGGGCGTAGCCCTCGACCAGGGAGACCGCCCGGGCGTCCATCAGCTCCACCGCGTCGGGCAGCCGGTCGGAGGTGACCAGCGCACCGACGGTGGCCGCCGCGGCATCCAGGCTCGCGAACCCGGCCAGCAGGGTGCCGACCGCCGGTGGCGCGGGCAGCAACCGCAGCCACGCGCCGACCACGATCCCGAGCGTCCCCTCACCGCCGACGCTCAGTCCCCGGAGATCGAGGCCCGCCTGCTCGGGCAGCCGGCCATCGAGCAGGTGCACCTCGCCGTCGGCATCCATCAGCTCCACGGCGAGCACGTGCTGGCTCATGACGCCGTAGGTCAGCACGTGGATCCCGCCGGCGTTGGTCGCGACGTTGCCGCCGAGGGTCGCGGCGATCTGGCTGGCCGGGTCCGGCGCGAAGCGCAGGCCGTGGACGGCGGCGGCCCGCCCGAGCCGGGCGTTGACCAGCCCGGGCTCGACGTGGGCGCGCCGGTTGGCGACGTCGAGCTCCAGCAGCCGGTCCATCCGCGCGACGCTGACCACCAGCGGCCGGACCCCGCCGACCCCGGTCGGCGTGGCCCCGCCGGCCAGCCCCGTGCCCGCGGCGCGGGGGGTGAAGGGGACACCGTGGTCGCGGCAGGCCCGGAGCACCACGGCGAGCTGCTCCCGCGAGGACGGCAGCGCGACGGCCAGCGGGTCGGCGTTGAGGAACGACGCGTCGCGCCGGTAGGTCGCGCGCGACAGGGCCGAGGTCCGAAGCCCCTGGTCCCCCAGCGCCTCCCGGAGCTGGGCGAGCAGCGCCGACTCCACCCGGTTCGGTGGGGCGCCGTGCGTGGGTCCGGCGGTGGTCGTCGGGGGCATCAGGTCCCTTCCCGCATCGAGCGCGCGCCGGGGAGGCGCCGCACCAGGTACTGCGCGAGGTGGAGCACCTCGACCGCACGACCGGAGGCGTGGATCCCGCCGCGCAGGTGCAGGATGCAGCCGGGGTTGTCGGTGATCAGCACCGAGGTGTCGGTCCGGTCGACGCAGCCGAGCTTGCGGTCGAGGATGCCGGCGGACAGCTCCGGGTTGCGGACCGAGGTGGAGCCGCCGAACCCGCAGCACTCACTGGCCTCGGGCAGCGGCACCACGGGGACGCCCGCGACGTCGCGGAGGAAGGCCTCGATCGCATCGCCGCGGCCCAGGGTGTTCGAGGCCTGGCAGAAGCGGTGCACGGTCACCGGGGTGCGGTCCCCGTCGTCGAGGCTGCCCGCGGGCAGACGCCCGGGGCCGCGGGTCAGGTAGGAGAGCAGGTCGTAGGTCCGCCCGGCGAGCTCCTGCGCCCGCTCGACCTCGTCGACGTCGCCGCGCAGCAGGTGCGGCGCGTCGTGCCGGAGCATCGCCAGGCAGGACGATGCGGGGGTGACCACGTCCGCGCCGTCGGCCAGCGCCGCCATGGTCTGCCGCAGCATGGACCGGGCCGTGTCCTGCTCCCCGCTGTCGTAGGCCGGTAGACCGCAGCAGTGCTGGTCGCGTGGCACGATCACCTGTGCCCCGGCGGCCCGGAGGAGCTTCGCGGCGGCGATCGGGATCTCGGGTGCCAGACGGTCCGAGAGGCACTGCAGGAACAGCTGCACCTTGCGGCCCGCCAGAGGCTGATCGGCGAGCCGCGGGGGCTCCGCCAGACGGCCGCGACGCAGCGTGTCGCGTGCCGGCCGGGACGGCACCGCCGGTGGGGTCCGCCAGCCGACCCGGACGGCCAGCGGCCCACGCGTCGTCAGCGCAGCCGGGAGCGCGGTGACCCCGTTCCGGCGCAGCGGCGTGGTCGCGAGCCCCGCGGCGCGGAAGCCCAGGTCCACCACCATGCGGTGCTGGAAGGCCTGGAGCGCGAGCCTGGTCACCCTGCCGGCGGGACCGGCCTCCCCCGCCCGGGCCACGCGCTCACGCACCTCGAGGATCTGGACGGGCAGCGGGATGTCGACGGGACAGACGGTGGCGCAGGCACCGCAGGACACGCACAGCGACTGCGGTCCGGCAGCGGCCTCGATGCCGTGGTGGAAGCTGGTGTTCACCAGCCCGATCGCGCCCGTGTAGACGTGGCCGAACGCGTGGCCGCCCACCACGCCGTACGGCGGGCAGACGTCCGCGCAGGCACCGCAGCGGATGCACCGCAGCGCCGAGGCCATGTCCGGGTCCTCGGCCATCGCGGTCCGGCCGTTGTCGAGCAGCACGATCAGCTGCTCCTGCCCCGGGCGCGGTCCGGTGACGATGTTGGTGTAGACGGTGCTGGGTTGCCCCGTGGCGGAGCGGCCGAGCAGGCGGACCTGCTTCATGGCGTCCGCGTAGGTCGGCAGCAGCTTCTCGATGCCGGCGGTCACCACGTGCAGCTTCGGCAGCGCCACGGACAGGCGGTTGTTGCCCTCGTTCTCGATCAGCAGGATCGAACCGCCCTCGACGATCAGGGCGTTGGCACCCGACAGCCCGACGCTGCTCGCGAGGAAGCGTTCGCGCAGCTCGGTGCGGGCCGCCTTGACCATGCGGTCGATGTCCTCGGGCGGGAAGGGTCGGTCGAGTACCCGCTCGAACAGCGCGGCGATGACCTCCTTGCGCTTGTGGATCGCCGGCATCACGAGGTGCGACGGGGTCTCCTCGGCCAGCTGCAGGATCCACTCCCCCAGGTCGGTCTCGACCGGGACGAGGCCCGCCGCCTCCAGGTGGGCGTTGAGGCCGATCTCCTCGGAGACCATCGACTTGCCCTTGACGATCAGCTCCGCGCCGGTGGCCTGCATGCGCTCGGTGATCAGGGCGTTGGCCTCGCCCGACGTGGCGACCCGGACCACCTCGGCACCCGCGGCCGTGGCGTTCGCCGTGAACGTGTCGAGGTGCTGCTCCCAGTCGTCCCGCACGGCGTCCTTGATGGCGGCCAGCTCGGCGCGCAGCTCGTCGAAGCTGCGTCCCTCCTGCTCCTCGAGGTCGGCGATGGCCGCATCACGGCTGGCCCGCCAGCCGCGCTGGAAGGCGGTCAGCCCGGCCCGGACGTCCGGGTCGGCCAGCGCGGTGGCGTACCGCTCGTCGAAGGCTCGGCTCTCGCTCAAACGGTCGGCTCCTCCGTCGCGGCGGTCGTGCCGACGAGGACGAGCACATCCACCGCTTCGGGGCCCTGCACACCGATGGTCAGGCTGCGCTCGATGTCGGCGGTCCGGGACGGCCCGGTCATCAGCGACGCGAAGCCGGCCTGCCCGCCCCGCTGGGCCAGCCAGACGGCCACGTCCTCGAGCCGGTCGACGACGTCGGTTGCGTCCACGACCTGCAGCAGCCGCTTGCCCAGCATCGTGACCACCCGGTCGCGGAGCTCGTGCTCCGAGACCAGCACGCTGCCGGTCTCTGCCACCGCCATCACCCCGGCGACGATGGCGACGGGGACGTCGACGACGTCGGCCGCCGGATCCTCGGCGTCGGGGATCACCACGGTGCAGCCACGGGCCTCGAGGCTCGCGGCCAGGGCCGGCTGGGCCGCGTGGAGGCGGGGGGCGATGGCGACCCGGTCCGCCTGCTCGGCGGCGTGCGCCGCCACCTCCTCCCACCCCTCCACCTCGAGGTAGCTGCTGGCGGCCGCCTCGACCTTGGCGCGGAGCTGCTCGCGTGCGGCGGCGGCCGTGCCGGCGACGCGTGAGCTCACGATCGCTCCTCGAGGTCGGCTCCCTGCTCGACCTCGGGCGACCCTAGGCCATCGCTGGGTTGGCTGCGCTCCCGAGCCGCGAGGACCAGGAGGGCTGCCGCCGTCGCGACCAGCAGCCCGAGCATCACGGTGCCGGCGTTCGCACCGACCCCCCACACGGCGAGGTAGGTGAAGGTGCCCGCGGCCAGGAGGTAGTAGCTGCAGGGGATGGCGACCTTGCGCATCAGGTCCCCCTCCCGTCCGACCAGGCCCACCGTCGCCGCCGCCGCCACGACGTTGTGGACGGTGAGCATGTTGCCGGCGGCGCCACCGACGGCCTGGACCGCGACGATCGGCACCGTCGCGACCCCGATGACCTCGGCGGTGGCGAACTGGAACTGCGCGAACATGATGTTGCTGATGGTGTTGGAGCCAGCAGCGAAGGCGCCGAGCGCGCCGACCACCGGTGCCACCAACGGCCAGGCCGAGCCGACCGCGGTCGCCGCGCCGTCGGCGAGGGTCAGCGGCATGGACGCCAGCTCACCGGTGGAGAAGGCGGTACCGGAGTTGATGAAGATCCGGACCAGCGGCACCGCGATGAGCATCGCGGGGGCGGCCTTGATCATCTGCCTGCCGGCGGTGCGCCAGGCCAGCGTGATCTCCGTGCGGTGCATCCGGTGCAGCGGGTAGCTGACCAGTACGGCCACGAGGAACACGAAGCCGGGCAGGTACAGGAACTGGAACCCGGCGTTCAGTCCCTGGCCGAAGATGTCGGACCAGGTGGGGTTGACGCCCTGCAGGACGGACTGGATGCCGAGCTCGGGGATGCGGGTCAGGACCAGGATGACGGCGAGGACGCCGTACGGCGCCCACGCGCGGGCGGTGCCGATGACCTGGCGGGGTGCGGCGTCGTCCGGGTGGAGATCCCCCATCCAGTCGTCGACCCAGGTGGCACGGGGGGCGAAGTCCCACGGCTCCTCGGGCTGCAGGAAGCCCTTCCGGGTGGCGGTGATCACGATCGCCAGGCCGATCAGGCCACCGAAGAGCGAGGGGAACTCCGGACCCAGCAACCACGCGGTCAGCCAGTAGGGGACGATCATGGCAGCCGCCGCGAACAGCGCGAACGGCCAGATCGCCAGGCCGTCGCTGAAGCGCTTGTTCGGACCGAAGAACCGGGTCAGCAGGCCGACCATGAACAGTGGGATGAGCAGTCCGACCACCCCGTGCACGGTGGCCGCGGTGAGGGCGACCTCGCCGAGGTAGGCGTCGAGGGTCCCACCGCCGGCGACGATCGCCTCCTCCGCCGCCGTCCCGGTCAGCCCACGGTTGACCCCGATGATGATCGGGGTCCCGAGCGCTCCGAAGGTCACCGGGGTGGACTGGATGATCAGCCCGCACATCACCGCGGCCATGGCGGGGAAGCCGAGGGCGAGCAGCAGCGGCGCCACGACCGCGGCAGGGGTCCCGAAGCCCGACGCTCCCTCGATGAAGGAGCCGAACAGCCACGCGATGATGATCGCCTGGACGCGCCGATCCGGGCTGATCCGGGTGAAGCCCGCCCGGATGGAGGCCATGGCCCCCGAGGCGTTGAGGGTCGCGAGCAGCAGCAGTGCCCCGAAGACGATGTAGAGGATGTCCAGCGAGATCCCGAGCCCCTCGATCACCGAGGCGGCGATCGCGATGGGCTCGACGTCCCACACCAACCATGCGACGAGAGCGGTCACCACGAACCCGACCGCCATCCCGTCGCGCGCAGGCCATCGGAACCCGACCATGAGGACCCCGATCGTCAGGATCGGCAGGAACGCGAGCAGGCTCAGGACAGCGAGGTTCTCCATGGTGCGGCTCCCAGGTCGGACCGGTCCCGGCGGTCTCCCTCCCCTGCGCGGTGTGCGGTGCGCAGCGGACCCGCCGGTGGTGCCCGGACCGTCGAGGAACCGGCCGTCACGGTCGACCGCCGGTCGGCCTTGAACGGGTGACGAAGGTCCCACGTCGCATCCCGGACCGCCATCATCCCGGCGTGCGGCTCTAGCGTTGGGGTCGAAGGACCCTGGCCATCGTCACCGCTGTTGTGCTGGAGGTCGACGGACCAGCCGGCACGGCACGTGCGCCCGCGACCGGGTCCACCGGTCTGAGCGCACGGTCGACGTCTCGTTCACCGGTCAGCGCCCGTCACGACGGCCAGGATCGGGACATACTGGTCGTCGCGAGACGTGGACGGGCCCTCGGGTACCCGCGTCGGCGCAACGGTCCTGCGTCCGCTCGCGACCCGCGCTCCGAACGCCGATCGCGGCGACCGGCAGGCGTGGTCGAGCAGGGGGGCAGGCGATGCGCACGGTCTGGGTCTGGGGTGACCAGCTCAACGTCGACCTCGCACACCTCAGGGGCGCCTCCCCCGCGGACACCCGGGTCCTCATGGTCGTGAGCACGGCCAAGCTCGCCGAGCGACGCTGGCACGTCCAGAAGGCCCACCTGGTCGTCTCGGCCATGCGGCACTTCGCCGCGGAGCTCGAGGACCGCGGCTACGCGGTGGACCTGCGCCGAGCCGACAGCATGCGCGCCGGGTTCGCAGCCCACGTCGCCGCGCACGCGCCGACCGAGGTGCGTGCGATGGAGCCCGCCAGCCGGTCCGGGCAACGCCTGCTCCACGACCTCGACATCGAGGTGGTGGACAACGACCACTTCCTGTGCCACTGGCGGGCGTTCGCTGCCTGGGCCGGGGACCGCGAACGGCTCCGGATGGAGGACTTCTACCGCTGGAGACGACGTGAGACCGGGATCCTCATGGAGGGCGAGGAACCCGTCGGCGGGCGATGGAACCTCGACCACGACAACCGCCAGCCGCCGACCGCCGACCTCGCCGCCGCCGCACCGCGACCGGTGCGCTCCGACCTCGACGACCTCGACCGGGACACCCTCGAGCACTGGCTCCCCGACGGCCTGCCCGGTGCGCCGCCGGACGGCACCTGGGCCACGACCCGCCGGGGGGCGCTCGCGCGGCTGCGGCACTTCGTCGACGAGGCCCTGCCGGCGTTCGGGGACCACCAGGACGCCATGGTCGGGGGCGCCTGGTCGCTGAACCACGCCCTGCTCAGCCACGCGCTCAACCTCGGGCTGCTCCACCCCCGTGAGGTCCTGGAGGCCGCCGAGGCCGCCTACCACGACGGCCGCGCGCCGCTGAACGCCGTCGAGGGCTTCATCCGCCAGGTGCTCGGCTGGCGCGAGTTCATCTGGGGCGTCTACCACCGGTGGATGCCCGGCTGGCTGGACGAGAACCACCTCGGTGCCGATCTGCCGGTCCCCCCCGCCTTCACCGGGGCGGCGGCGACCGAGATGGCCTGCGTCGCCGACACGGTGCGCTCGATCCACGAGCACGCCTACGCGCACCACATCCAGCGGCTGATGGTCCTCGCCAACCTCGCCACCGGTGCCGGGGTGCACCCCCGCGCGCTCACCGACTGGATGCACGGGGCGTTCATCGACGCCTACGAGTGGGTGATGGTCCCGAACGTGCTCGGCATGGGGACCTTCGCCGACGGCGGGCGGATGTCGACCAAGCCGTACATCTCCGGCGGCGCCTACCTGGACCGGATGAGCGACCACTGCGGCGGCTGCCGGTTCGACCCGAAGCAGCGGGTCGGTGAGGATGCATGCCCGTTCACGACCCTGTACTGGGACGTACTCGACCGCAACCGGGACCAGCTCGCCGGCAACCACCGCCTCAACCGCCCGTACGCGACCCTGCGCAAGCTCCGCGACCTGGACGAGGTGCGCGAGCGGGCGGACGAGGTCCGGCGGCGGCTGGTCACCGGAGCACTGTGAGGCGAGGTGCCGTCCGTCGGTCCGTCACCCGTCGGTCTCGTTGGCCGCGGGGTCGGTCGGCTCCTCCGCCGGCCAGTGGATGCCCCGTCGGTCCCGATCCAGCAGCCAGGCCGAGAGCTCCTCCCGCAGCCCCCGGATCTCCTCGTCGATGGCCTCCACCGTGGTGCGTGCGTGGGGCTCCGGTCCTGCCCGGCGGCGCCAGATGGGCGGGAACAGGCTGGACAGCCGGTGGCCCTGCTTGGCAGCCGCCATGAAGGCCCGCCCCGCGGGCGAGTCGGGGAGGTCGCCCTCCCGTTCCGGCAGCGCGAGGTCCACCCGCCACAGCCGGTCGCTCTCCCGCTCCCGGACCCCACCGAGGGCGTCGAAGATCTCCAGCATCGACTGGTTGGACGCCAGCACGTAGTTGCGGAAGACCTCGACGCCATGCTCGCGGGCCCGGGCGGACAGCGCCCCGAGCAGCAGGGTCCCGGCACCACGCCCGTGGTACTCGTCCGCCACGGTGACCGCCGCCTCCGCGACATGCCGCTCGTAGGGGTCACGGATGTAGCGGGCGACGCCGACACCCGGCACCTCGGTGGCATCGAGGTCGAGCGCGACCAGCGCCTCGTGGTCGACGTGGTCGACGTCGGTGAGGTAGGCGAGCTGCCGGTCGCTGAGCGAGTCGACGTCGGTGTGGAAGCGGAGGTACCGCGAGGCCCGCGACAGCCGACGCAGCCCCTCCGCGAGGCGCTCCCGGTCCTCCGGCCGGATCTGGCGCAGCAGGACCGGCGTGCCGTCCCGGAGTGTGGTACGGCGGTGCCAGCCCTCCGCCACGACCACGAAGGGGTCGTGCAGGTCGTTCCGCCCGGCAGGCTGCCCGTCCGTCATCGCCACCTCCCGTCCGTTCCCATCAACGCTAGATGGCGGCGGCAGCCCGCGGCAGGCTCCCGCGCCGGATCAGGTGCCCGGCGCCCACAGTCGCTGCTGCAGCCCGGAGGAGCGCTCGATCGGCCGCGCGAGCGCCGCCGCCACGATCCCGCCCGGCGCCAGGACGGTGACCTGCGCCGAGGCCCGCGTCAGCCCGGTGTAGACGAGCTCCCGGGTCAGCAACGGCGAGGACCGCTCCCCCAGCACGACGACGGCGTGGCGGAACTGCGAGCCCTGGCTCTTGTGGATCGTCATCGCGAAGGTCGGCTCGCACGCGGGCAGCCGGGTGGGCCGGAGCGTCCGGACGCTGCCATCCGGGGCCCAGAAGGCAGCCAGCACCTGGCGCGGATCCGTCGGGTCCGGCAGCAGGACCCCGACGTCACCGTTGAACAGCCGGACCGCCGGGTCGTTCTCCGTGACCAGCAGCGGCCGGCCGATCGCCCACCGCTGCTCGGGCCGGAACCCCGCCACCCGACGGGCCAGGACCCGCTCGATGGCCCGGTTCCAGGCCTCGACGCCGTCGGGTCCCCGCCGCCTCGCGCACAGCACGCGCACCGCGGCGAGCGCGCCCAGCACCGTGGTCGGCTCCGCCCCGGCGAGCGCGGCTTCCACGACCGCGCGGTAGGCGGCGACCACCTCGTCGAGCAGCCCGGCGGCCACCCGACCGTCCGGATCCGGCTCGAGCAGCCGCACGCTGGGCTCCTCACCCGCAGTGGCAGCCCGGTCGCCGCCGCCCCGGAGCTGGGCCACCACCTCGGTGGCGTCGCCCGGCCCCATGCGCTGGATGGTGGCCGTCACCTGGGCGAGGTCCTCGGCGCCTTCCTGGCGACGGTTGCGGTCGAGCCGGACGATCGCGTCCCAGATGCCCGGCCCGGACGCCGGCGTGACCGCGGCCCCGAGGCCCTCGCCGACCACCGGAACCAGCGCCGCGACCGCCGCCGGTGAGAAGCGCAGCACGGGGCGGCTGCCGTCGGGCCCGCACAGGTCTCCGAAGACCGCCCCGGCCTCCACGGAGGCGAGCTGGTCGCGGTCACCCAGCAGGATCAGGCGGGCCTCCGGCCGCACGGCGTCGACCAGCTTGGCCATCAGCGGCAACGAGACCATCGAGGCCTCGTCGACGATCACGACGTCGTGCGGGAGCGGGTGCCGGGCGTCGTGGCGGAAGCGCGTCGAGGCGCCCGGATGGACCCCGAGGAGCCGGTGGATCGTCGACGCGGGCGTGCGCGCCATGGTGTCGCGGACCTCGGGCGCGAGGTCCAGGTCCTCCAGCGCCTCCCGGAGCGACTCCTGGAGCCGGGCGGCCGCCTTGCCGGTCGGGGCGGCGACGGCGGCGCGCAGCGGCCCAGCGTCGGGGCGCTCGCCGGCGGCGACGTGCAGGAGCGCCAGCACGCGCGCGACGGTGTAGGTCTTCCCGGTCCCCGGTCCCCCGGCGATCACCGTCAGCCGACGCCGGAGCGCCACCGCCGCGGCCAGGCGCTGCCGGTCGAGCGCGTCGGCGGTGCCGAACAGGTGGTCCAGCCAGACCCCGACCTGCGCATCGGCGGGTGCCACGCCGGCGACGGGCTCGACCGACCGCTCCCGGAGCGCCGTCGCCAGCTGCCGCTCGTAGGTCCAGTAGCGGTCGAGGTAGAGCCGGTCGCCGGCCAGGACGAGCGGTGTCGCCCCGTCCCCGTCGAGCCGGACCAGCGGGCTCGCGCTGAGCCGTGCGGCCCAGGCTCCGGGGTCCGGCCAGGGCAGCCCGACCAGCTCGACGGCTGGCGTCTCGCCCGGTCCGCCGCCGCCACCGGGCGCCGGTTCGACCGCGACCGTCGCCGCGATGCGGGGCAGGTCCACGCAGACGTGGCCGTAGCGAGGCCCGCGCAGCGCGAGCGCGGTCGCGAGCAGGACCTCGGCGTCGTCCTCCCCGCCGATCCGCCCGAGCCGGATAGCCAGCCGCACGTCCGCGTCGGACAGCACCCCGGCGCGCTGGAACCCCGCCAGGAGCGGATGGGGCTCCGGGCCGGCGGTCGCCGTGGGCACGGCGGTCGGTGTGGGCACGGCGCTCATCGGACCCCCCGATCCAGCAGCCGGCTCAGCTCGACGATGAGGTCGCCGCCGGGCCGCACCCACAGGATGCCGGACCCGGCGCCGTCCGCACCGACCATCCCCCGCAGGAACAGGTAGCCGGCCCCGACGAGGTGGCGGTCAGGGTCGTAGCCGGGCAGTCGCCAACGCAGGTAGCGGTGCGCCGCGACCAGGTACAGCAGGGCCTGGAGCACGTAGTGGTGGTCGAGCATGGCCTCGACCAGGCGCTCCGGCCGGTAGTCCGCCGCCACCGACCGACCGGTCGCACGGTCACCGAACCAGTTCGACTTGTAGTCGGCCACGATCACCCGACCGTCCGGCAGGCGGGCGAGCAGATCGATGCTGCCGTTCAGGTAGCCGCGGAACCCGGCGGCCAGGGCCGGGTCCCGCAACCGGTCCCCCGCCGCCACCAGCACCGGGTCCTCGCTGGACGCGAGCAGGTCGGCGACAGCCCCGAGGTGGACCGCAGCACGGCTCGCGCCCATGCCGGCGGCGACCGGCAGCTCGAAGCGGAGCTCGTCCAACCGGTCGCCCCGCGACAGCGCCGCCAGCCGCAGCCCGTCGACCTCGGGTCCGAGCGGGCTCGCGACGGACAGACGCAGACCGCGGGCGACGGCCTCGCGGTGCTCGGGATCGATCCCGTGTCGGGCCTCCATCCGGGCCAGCAACGGCAGTAGCTCGCCATCGTCGTCGGCCTGGGTGAGGTCGAGGTGCTCCAGCACGTCGTGGAGGAAGGTCCCGGGGCCCGGCCCTCGGGGGAAGCGTCCCAGCGGCACCTCCGGCTCGGACGCCGGGGCAGCGGTCGGGGCAGGGTCCTGCGCCGCGTCGACCGGCTCCACCTCGGCGTCCACGTCGCGACCGTCACCGTCGCCCTCCTCGGACCCGAGCGCGCCCGGACCGGGCGTACCCCCGGTCGGGTGGGCGTCGCGGACCAGCCCGGAGAAGCTCGTGCGTCGCCACCGGCGGTCGAGCCGCCGGGTCGCCGGCCGTGCCTCGAGCTGCGGCAGCACCGCCTCGGGTGCCTCCCAGCGTGGCGCGGCCGCGATCCCGCTCACGACCTCGACCCCGATGCTGCCCTCCGCCCGGCCAGCCAGCGCGGTGACGTCGGCGAGGAGCTGGTCGTCGTCCGCAGCACGGACCCGGGCGGCGGCCGTGTCGAGGTGGCCGGCGGGGTCGCGCTCGGGGTCGGTGCCCTCGACGGCGTGGCCGTGCAGCAGGCTGGCGAGCGCGGCGTCCTGGCTGTCCGACAGCGGTCCCCACCACACGACGGCGCGGTGCTGGGCCCGGGTGAGCGCCACGTAGGCGAGCCGCAGCTGCTCGGTCCGGCCCTCCCACCGCGCCAGGGCCAGGTTGCGCTGCCGGCGCGGGTCGTGCTCGTCCACCTCCAGGTCGAGGGTGATGGCCCGATCGAGTTCCGTGACCTCGGGGTCGTGGAAGCGCAGCAGGGTGTCGCTGCCCTTGCGCTTGCCGTCCCACAGGTCCGGACAGAGGACGACGGGGTACTGCAGCCCCTTGCTGCCGTGGATCGTGACGACGCGGACGGCCTCGGCGTCGGCCTCCAGCCGGAGCTCGGTGACGGTCCCGGCCGGGACGCCGTCCGCAGCGTCGGCGCGGCGGGCTGCCAACCAGTCCGCGAGGACATGCCCGGCGGCGCCGCTGGCCACCTCCTCGGTGTGGAGGAGCTCGAGGAGGTGGCGCAGGTTGGTCAGCCGCCGGTCGCCGTCCTCCGAGCCGAGCAGGCGGGTGGCGACCGCCTCCTCCTCCATCGCCAACTGGATCGCGGCGAGGACCCCGTCGCGCTGCCAGCACTCCCCCCAGCGGGTCAGCGCCGCGACCCAGGCGTCCCACCCGGCGGCAGCAGCGGCGGCGGCCCCGGCAGCGTCGAGGGGGCCGGGATCGGCGGCTTCGAGCTGGGCGGCCAGGGTGGCGGCGTCACGGCCGAACAGCCGCGTGGCCGCAGCGGCCACCGCGGGACGCTGCGCGCTGGGGCGCAGCATCGCGGTCAGCAGCCGCTGTACGGCCTCCGCCTCCTCGGTCTCGAAGACGCTGCCGCCGCGCTGGATGACCGCGGGGATACCGGCCCGGGTGAGCGCCTGCTGGACCGCGAGCGCGCGCCGGTTGGTCCGGACCAGCACGGCCAGGTCCCGCGGCGTGAGCGGCGCACCCTCGATCCGGGCACCGCCGGCGAGCAGGCCGGCAGCCACGTCGGCGACGTCACGGGGCAGGGCACGGTCGGCCCAGCTCTTGACCAGCTGGGGCGGGGTCCCCCGGCTGCTCAGCTGCCCGGCGTCGCGGGTGAGCAGCCGGACCTGCAGGGCGGCCCGACCGGAGGGGTCGACCAGCCGGTCGCCGTGCCGGGCGGCGATGGCGTGGTACGGGATCGCGGGGGTCGCGAACGCGCCGGGCTGCCCGAACAGGTGGTTGCAGGCGGTGACGAACGCCGCGTCGCTGCGGTGGTTGGTGGCCAGGGTGGCGTGCGCCGGCCGGGTGTCGCGGGCCCGCACATAGGTGTGCACGTCGGCGCCCCGGAAGCCGTAGATGGCCTGCTTCGGGTCGCCGATGAGCACGAAGGGGTCGGTCCGGGCGAACAGGGCCGAGAAGATGCGCCACTGGACCGGGTCGGTGTCCTGGAACTCATCGATCAGGGCCACCCGGTAGCGCTGGCGGATGGCGGCGAGCACGGCCTCACGGGTCGAGGGGTCCTCCAGCGCCGCCGCGAGCCGGCGCAGCAGGTCGTCGAAGGTCAGGACGGTGCGCTGCCGCTTGCGCTGGTCGAGCTCGGTCCAGAACGTGGTCGCCGCCCGGTGCAGGAAACGGGTCGCCGGGGCGGACACGGCGGCCAGTAGCTGGTCCGCGGCGGCCACCAGTGGCTGGTCGCCGATCGGCCACCCGTCCACGAGCTTGGTGCCGATCCCGCGGCTGGTGAACAGGGAGAACGGCGGGTTGTCGGCGTGGTGGAGCTCGGTCGGCTTGGTCCGCGCCAGGACCGGCGGGATCGGTGGCGGGGCGGCCAACCACGCGTCCAGCTCGGGCACACGCGTGGCTGCCTTGGTGTCGGTGTAGGTCGCCTGCCTCGGGTTCTCGAACGCGCCCGCCTGCTTCAGCTCCCCGAAGAGGGTGAGCGCCCGGTCCCGCCCGCCGTCCTGCCACAGGGCCGTGAACCGTTCCAGGGCCGCGTACCAGGGTGCGAGGTCGCCGGCCGCCGGATCGTCCACCTGCGGGGACAGCTGCAGCGTCGGCAGGCCGGCGACCTCCCGGGCCAGGTCCGCTAGCCGGTCCCGGTCCACACCGCCCACGGCCTGCAGGTAGCGGACCCATGCGGGGTCGGCGGGCCGGAGCTCCCGGGCGAGGTGGTCGTCCACGAGCTCACCGAGCAGGTCCGCATCGTCCTCGAGCAGCACCGCGTCGAACTCGACCCCGGCCTCCAGCGCCGCGTGCCGCAGCATCGTCTGGCAGAAGCCGTGGATGGTCGAGATCGTGGCCTCGTCCAGCTGCGTCGCTGCCTGCCGGAGCCGGTCGGCCCGCAGCTGCAGCTCGACGGTGGTGTCCGGGGCCGCTGCAGCGCTCGTGACGAGGTGGTCGAGCACGACGTCGCCGGTCAACTCCCAGGCGGCGCCGGCGGCGAGCCGGTCCTCGATCGTGGCCGCCGCCTCCGCGAGCCGACGCCGCACCCGGTCCCTCAGCTCCGCGGTGGCGGCCCGGGTGAAGGTCACCAGCAGCAGCTCGGGCAGCTCGACGCCGAGCTCGGCCACGTAGCGGACCGTCAGCGAGGTCAGCGTCCAGGTCTTGCCGGTCCCGGCACTGGCCTCCAGCGCGAGCGAGGTGGTGGGCAGGACACCATCGGCGGCGAAGGCGGCGGTCATGCTCCTACCTCCGCGGCCAGGACCGGCCCCCACAGCCGCATCGCCTCCGCAGCGAAGGGATGCTGCCGGGCGACGTCCGCCAGGTCGGTGTCGGGACCGAGCGCCTGGACGACGTACGCATCGGCGCCGTCGCTGAAGGTGGGGTCGAACTGCTGCCAGGCCTTGGTCTGTGCGGTGGCGATGGCGCCGTCGTGGTCCTTGCCGGCGACACGCGCCTTCGTGTACGCCTCGCAGGTCGCCGGCAGCAGCGGCAGGAGCTCGCGGTGGCCCCGGAGGTACAGCTCGACGAGCCAGCCGAGCTCGTCGAGCGCCTCGACCTCGGCGGCCGCAGGGTCCAGTCGGACCGGCGGGGCCGCACGGGCACGGTCCTGCTTGTGGCGACCGAGCAGGACGGCGCTCGGGCGCAGCGTCGGCTCGCTGGCGGCGACCGCGAGCACGCGGATCCAGGCGGCCAGGCGCTGTTTCGCGCCGATCTTCGACACGGTGACCTCCAGGGTGGCGTCCCCCCGGAGCGTCACCGCGCCGCGGATCCGTGCCGTCGCCGCGCCCGTGTCCGCCGGATCCAGCGGCACGACCACCTCGACGGGGGCGACGCGCTCCGGGCCGGCGAGCTGGTCGACCTGTGTCAGCAGCGACCGCACGAGCTCCTCGACGCCGTCCAGTGCGACGCTGCCGAGCCCCCCGACCGGGGTGGTCCGGGCCGCCAGGGTGACCTCCCGCCAGCGGTCCACAGGGCGTCCGGCGAGGTGGTGCTCCAGCAGCGCCTGTCCGAGCGACCAGCGCTGCAGGCTGTCCAGCTCGGTGGGATCGCGGTCCTCCAGGCGCGGGTCGTCCCGCCCGAGGCTGAGCCCGAGCCGGCGCTGCAGCAGGAACCGCACCGGGTGCGCGACGAAGCGGACCAGGTCGTCGAGCTCGATGGCGTCGAGGTCCACGAGGTCCACCGGCGGGGACGGCAGCGGGCCGGTGACGAAGGTTGCGGCCGGGCCGCTCGCGTGCTGGGCGGCCCTGGCGGCCGCGAGGTGCGCCGGGTCGAAGGCACGTGGGACGGCGGACTCGCCCGGCAGGGCGGCGCGGAAGTAGCGCGGGCTGTGGGGCTGGAGCGGGTGGGCGGTGCGAAGCTGAGCGGGGTCGTCGATGCTGGCCTCGAGGACATCCAGCAGCTCGCTGATCGGGACGGCGGGCTGCCGCTCCTCGTTGGTGCGGGGGTCGTGGCCGGTAGCGGTGATGATGAGGTGGTCCCCGGCGGCGAGGATCGCGTCGAGCAGCAGCTGCCGATCCTCCAGGCGCGGATCCGGGTCGCCGGGACGGCGGGGCACCTCGAGGAGGTCGAAGCCGAGCGGGCTCCCGGCCCGAGGCAGCGCCCCGTCGTCCATGCCGACCAGGCAGACGACCCGGTGCGGCAGGTTCCTGAGCGGCACCATCCCGGTCACGGTGATCGCGCCGGTGCCCGTCGCCGGCCGGCCGCTCGCCGCGCCGAGGTGCTCGGCCAGCAACCCGCGCAGCTCCTCCAGGGTGAGCGCCACCCCGCTACTGACCCCGTCCGTGTCGGTGGCCGCGGCCACGACCTCCTCGACGGCGCGGCGTACCGAGGCCAGGTCATCGGTCAGCTCCGCGGAGCGTGCCGGGCCCGGCCCCGGGTCGAGCAGCCGTTCGAGCACCGTGGTCAGGGCGTCGCGCCAGGCACCGATGGGGCGGGCGTCGGCGAGGTCGTCGAGGCAGGCGAACAGCGCGTCCGTTGCCGCAGCGACACGGCCGAGGAGCTCGACCCCGTCCCCCTCCACCTCATCGAAGGGGCGGACACCCGCGACCAGGCGGGTGCCGTCATCCGCCATGGCCGCACCCAGCGTCCAGCGGTCCAGCCCGGCCCGCCAGGTGTGGGCGTCGTCGTCCAGGCCGATCAGCGCAGCCCGGTGGTCGGCGTCCCGACCCCAGCTGATCCCGCTCCCGGCCAGCCACCCCGGCAGCCGCTCCAGGTCAGCGGCGGTCAGGCCGAACCGTGCCCGCACCGGCACGCTCGCGAGCAGGTCCAGCACCGCCGAGGCACCGGCCCGGCCGGTGGTCAGCTCCAGCACGGTGAGCAGGGCACCGGCGACGGCGCTGGTCTCGCCCAGCGAGCGGTCCGCGACCCGGACCGGCAGGTCCTCGGGACCGGTCGCCGAGGTGGTGCCGTCGGAGCGTCGAGCGGGGAAGGCCGCCGGCAGCAGGGGCGCGACCGCCGCCACGTCCGGGGTCAGGACGATGATGTCCCGGGGCTCGAGGTCGGGGTCGTCCTCGAGCAGGCCCAGGAGGACCTCCCGCAGGACCTCGAGCTGCCGGACGAGCCCGTGGCAGGTATGCACCTGGACGGAGCGGTCGCCGGGATCGATCCGCACGCTCGGCAACGGCGCGGTCCCGCCCCGACGACGGTCCGCCCGGACGTCCGCCTGGAGCACCTGCAGCGCCGTCCTCGCCCCGGATGCCCCGACGCCCTCCCCGTCGGCACCCGCGTCCGCCGCGTCCAGGACGTCGCTGCCGGCGAGGAGGGGCTGCAGGACCGTGTGGGCGTCCCGGGCGCGTGCCCCGCTCGCCACCAGCAGCGGGTTGGCCGGGACCGGGCGGGGTTCCCCGACCGGCCAGGCCGGGCACGGCGTCACGACGTACAGCGTGACCGGCACCCGGTCCGCCAGCGCCACGAGCAGGTCCAGATGGCGCGGCGGGACCGCGAGGACGCCGAACACGCTGACGGCGGTCGGGAGCGCGCCGGGCAGCGGATCGGTCGACCGCAGGCGCTCGATCGCCCGGGCGAGGCGGAGGTCGGGGCTCTCCGCCGTGACCTGCGCCTCCAAGCGGCGCCACAGCACCGGCTGCCAGGCCAGGTTGGCGGCGAGCGGCCCGCCCTCGCCGTCGACGGCGGCGCCGTCGCGCCAGGCGGCGACCATGTCGGGCCGGTACAGCGCGTAACGGTCGAACAGGTCGGCGATGCGCCGGGCCAGGGGGAAGCGCCGCCGCGGCACCGGCCCGGCACCGTCCGTGAGGTGCGCGCGCAGCGGTGCGAGCTCGGGCGCGTCCGGGAGCTGGTCCAGCAGGGACAGCAGCGGCCAGGCGAGCCGGTCGGGCGCCCAGGGGTCCCCCGCTCCCGGCGGGTCCCCGACGGCTGCGGCGACGATGCGCTGGATCGTCCCCCCGATGAAGGGGAAGTCGAGGTTCGCGGCGACCCCGGCCTCCTCCGGCGTGGCCCCGAGCACGCCGCTCAGCCGCTGGGTCAGCCACCGCTCCAGGCCGCGGCTGGGGACCGCCACCTCGATGCTGGCGAAGGGGTCCTCGGGTGGTGCGGACCGCAGCCGCTCGGCGAGGTGGTCGGCAAGCACGGCCACGGAGGTGGCACGGACCACCTCGACACCGCTACCGACCTCGGCCACCGCCGCCCGCTCGTCCGTCACCTCGACCTCTGACACCTCGACCTCCCCGTGGCGCCGCCAGCCTAACGACGGCCTGTGACCGCCCGTCCGGACCGGCTGGCGTGGGTCGGAGCCGGGACGCGTCGGAGGCGCCCGCTAGCGTGACGCGGATGCCCACCCTGTCGCTCGCGCGCGCCCGCCGTCTCGCGCTGACCTCCCTCGGGCTGGCCCGCGGTCGTCCACCAGCGGCCGTCCGCCGTGACGTGCGGCACCTGCGGGCGGTCCTCGACCGGGTGAAGGTGGTCCAGCTGGACAGCGTGCAGGTGCTGGCCCGCGCGCACGAGCTGCCGTTCTGGTCCCGGCTGGGTGCCCACGACCGCGCGGCGCGGGACCGCTGGCTGTGGCGCTCCGGCGAGCTGTACGAGGGGCTGGTCCACGTCGCCTCGCTGGCGCCGGTCGAGGTCTGGCCCTGGCTGCACCACCGCCGGGCTGCGGTGCGACCCGGACCGAACCTCGCCGGCCTCCTGGCCGAGGACCCGCACCTGCTGCAGCGGGTGCGCGACGAGGTCGCCGAGCGCGGACCGCTCCGGGTCACCGACCTCGCCGAGCCGGGCTCGCGCCGGGGCCCCTGGTGGGGGCACCCCGCCGGCAAGGTGGCGCTCGACCACCTCGCCCGCGCGGGCCGGCTCGCCGTCCACGACCGCGACCGCGGGTTCGTCACCGCCTACGACCTCGCCGAGCGGGTGCTCCCGCGAGCGGTGCTCGAGGCGGAGCCGCCGAGCCCCGACCGGGCCCACGAGCTGCTGCTCCAGCAGGCCGTGGCCGCCCAGGGGCTCGGCACCCTGCACGACCTCGCCGACCACCACCGGCTCGCGCTCACCCCCGCGGCGTCGGCGCTGGAGCGGCTCGTGGCCCGCGGTGCGGTCGAGGAGGTGCGCGTCGCCGGCTGGGGCGAGCGACCCGTCTACCTCGACCCGGGCGCCGTCACCGCGCGGACCGCGACCGCACGCACCCTGCTGTCCCCCTTCGACCCGCTGGTCTGGCACCGCGACCGGACCGAGCGGCTGTTCGGGTTCCGGTACCGGATCGAGATCTACACCCCGGCGCACCGGCGGGTCCACGGCTACTACGTGCTGCCGTTCCTGCTCGGCGACCGGCTGGTCGCGCGGGTGGACCTCAAGGCCGACCGCACGGGAGGACGGCTGGTCGTCCGCAGCGCCTTCGCCGAGGCGGACGTCGATCGCGCCGTGGTCGCCCGGGAGCTCGCGGCCGAGCTCGTCGACCTGGCGTCCTGGCTGTCGCTCGGCGACGTGGCCAGCGAGGAGGGCGCGTCGGGCGAGCTCGTCGGGCCGCTGTCGCGCGCCTTGCGGTGAAGCCCCGAGGAGGGTCCCGGGCGCGCCGACACCTACGCTCCGACGACCGACCCGGGAGGGGCCGACGTGGACGTGCGCTGCGAGCTCGACGGTGACGACATCCTCACCGTGACCCTGGATGACGGGGACAAGAACACCCTGACCCCGGAACGGTTCGAGGCGCTGATCGCGGCGCTCGACGACCATCCGCAGGCGGTCGCGGTCCTCCTCCAGGGCCGCGACGGGGTCCTCAGTGCCGGGCTCGACCTGCACTGGATGGGGGCCCACGGACGCGCCGGGGTCGAGCAGCTGCTCCTGCTGTTCGGCCGCTGCCTGATGCGCTGGTGGACCGACCCGCGCCCCACGGTCTGCGCTGCGACGGGGCACGCGATCGCCGGCGGGACCATGCTGGCGATGGCGTGCGACCATGCGGTGGCCACCGAGGGCGGGCTGTGGGGCCTGACCGAGACCCGGGTCGGCCTCGAGCTGCCGGACTTCGGTCTCGCCCTCGCCCGCGCCAACCTGCCGGCCGACCGGCTCGAGGACCTGGTGCTCCCCGGCGCACGCATCGACGCCGCCGAGGCCGTCGCGGCGGGCTACGCCGATGAGCTCAGCCCCGACCCGGCGGCGTGCCGGGCCCGGGCCCGGGCGCATGCCGAGGAGCTGGCAGCCCTGCCCGGTCGGGCCTACGCGGGGACCAAGCGCCGGCTGCGCGGCACCGCCGCCGAGGGGGTCCTGGCGGGCCTGGAGGACGACATCGCCATGCTCACCGCGCACCTGCCGTGATGCGCGCCTGACGGAGCACCAGGTCGTGGATCACGGCGAGCTTGCCCATGACGTGCGGTGACAGCACGAAGGGGTACAGGTCGTCCTCCCCCATGCTCCGACTCACGGCGTTGAGGGCGTAGCTGAGCGGCAGCCAGGTCCCGATGACGTCCTGGATGTCGTCCTCGTCGAGCCGGGTCGGGTCCGCGTCCAGCTGGGTCACCGGCGACGACGGGAGGTCGGGACCGTCCACCTTGAGCCCGTACGCCGCGGCGGTCTGCAGGACCCCGCGGAGATGGAGGTAGTGGGCGAAGGTCTCGGCCCAGTCCTCCGACGGATGCATGGTGGCGTACTCGCTGATGTGGTCCTGGGCCCAGCCCGCGGGTGCCCCGTCGCGGTAGTGGCGATCGAGCGCCGCCTGGTAGTCGCGTGTCTCGTCTCCGAACCAGCTGCGGACGTGCCCGAGGTCGCCGGGAGCCACGAGCACCGGGAAGAAGTAGTGGCCGATCTCGTGCCGGAAGTGCCCGAGGACGGTCCGGTAGGGCTCGCTCAGCTTGGTCCTCACCCGCTCGCGGTGGACCGCGTCGGACTCGGCCAGATCGAGGGTGATGACCCCTCCGAGGTGGCCGGTGGTCACCGGCGCCTCATCCGTCCCGTGCAGCAGGTCGAAGGCGACACCGGTACCTGCCGTCTCATCGCGTGGCTCGAGCGGCAATCCGAGCCAGCACAGCTGGAACAGCAGCCTGCGCTTCGCCGCCTCCGCGACCCGCAGACGCTGCACGATCGTCAGATCCTCCTCGCATGGGCGGGCCCGGGTGAGCGAACAGCTCTCGCAGCGCCCGTCCTCGCCGGCGGCGACCCAGTTGCAGCCGGTGCGCCGGGCTTCGCGACACCTGGCCACCGCGCCGCCGATCGCCACCATCGCCAGGCGCTCCGGGTCGAACGCGAACGCGGTGCCACACCGCAGGCAGGCCGTGTTGGCGAAGAACACCAGCTGGCCGCAGCCCGGACACGCGAACACCTTCACGGACAGCACCTTCGTCACACCGGCCCGACGACCGGGGGTGCAGCATGCCCGCTCCGAGGTCGCCGTGTGGCAACGGTCGGCTCAGCCGGCCCCGCCTCGGTCGATCGCCCGCTCCACGAGGTCGCGGATGTCGTCCCCGTCCAGCCCGAGCTCGACCGCCCGGTCGACGTAGGCGCATGCCGCGCGGAACCCCTCCCGATGGACCCGATCGGTGTCCAGCGCGAGGAAGGTGCCGTGGCGACCGCGGGTCTCGACCATCCCGGCCTGCTCCAGCTCCCGGTAGGCCCGGGCCACGGTGTTCGGTGCGACGTCGAGCTGCACCGCCAGGGCCCGGACCGTCGGGAGGCGATCGCCCGGGCGGAGCTCACCACGGGCCGCGCAGCCTGCGATGGCGTCACGGATCTGGGCGTACGGCGGGGTCTCGCCGCCCGCATCGACGGTCAGCGATGCCAGCGCCGTCGACCTGCTCATCGTGGTGCTACCGCCTCGGCCAGCTCCTCCAGGCGGCGGACCGCCTCCTCGAACCTGCGCACGAGGCGGGCCGGCAGGTCCGCCGTCGCGAACACCTCGGCCAGGGACCGGTAGTACCAGGTCAGTTGGCCGGGACTCGCGGTGAAGCGGCGCCACACGGCATCGCCGTCGCCCTCCGGGTCGGTGACGTCCGCGACGATGGCCCCCACGTTGTGCAGCTTGTCGCACAGCGACACGAGGCAGGAGGGGTGCCGCGCATCGACCAGGACGCGCAGGTGCTCGACGTACCCACCCTTGCGGGCCCGCCACGAGGGCTGCGGCTCCCCGTCGAGGAGCACCACGTCGGAGAGTGCCTCGACGAGCTCCGCCACGTCCCGGCCGAAACGTGCCCGCACGTCCTCCAGCCGCCGCGCGCCGCCCTGGTCCTCCACCACGTCGTGCAGCATCGCCGCGGTCGCTTGGAGCTCGTCGCCGCCATGCTCGAGCACGAGGGTCGTGACCCCGAGCAGGTGGGTGGCGTACGGCAGGTCGGTGCCGGTGCGGACCTGACCCGCGTGGGCGGTCAGCGCGTAGGTGACCGCCTCCGCGAAGCGGCCGGTCAGGGACACGTGCTGCACCACCGCGATCCTCGCTCCTCCGGGCCACCGAGCAGATCGTCCTCCGCCGGACCGTAGCGCCGGAGGGACCGCGGCTCCAGCGCGTCAGGTGTCGGTGACCCCGGCTGCCAGTGCGTCGGCGAGCGCCCCGCGATCGGCGGGTGCCGGTGGGCCGGTGCGGTACCAGGTGGCGACGCCGTCACGACCGGCCAGCAGCACCGTGACCTCCTCCGCCGTCGGGATCCCGCAGCGACGGCGGAAGGCGGCCGCGTCGGTGTAGACCGTGATCGTGCGCGCGAGGACCGCAGGGTCGGCGATGCTCGCCGCCATGCCCCCGTCGATGAACCGCCGGGCCCCGAGGTAGCGCCGACCCAGGACCGGCAGCTCGATCACGGCCGTCTCCAGCGCCACCGCGGCGCCGAGCGGGGTCGCCGGGACGCCCAACGCCACGGCGAGGTCGATCCAGCGATCGACGTCGCGCTGCTGGCGCTGCCGGAACGCGATCACGACGACGGTCCGTCGACCCGGCAACTGCGCCGGGAGCTCCAGCAGCGTGCCATCGAGCGCCCGGCCCTCCACCGCCACGAGCCGTGGGACCTCGATCGCCATCGACCTACCTCCGGACGTCCACGTTGGGCCGGGCTGTCGCTACTCGAACACGGCGGTCCCTCGCCAGGTGCCGTCGTCGTGGGTGACGGTGCAGCGCCAGGCCCGGACGATCGGCACCTGCCCGTCGACGACCTCGACCTCGCCGCTCACCGTCCAGGTCGGGCCCTCGTTGGTGATGCTCGCCGAGCTGTCACCGGGGAACTCGAGCGTGGTCGCCGGCCCCGACCGCTGAGCCAGCAGGTCGGCGCACGACCAGTAGGCGGCTCGAGCGCTGCCGTTCGCGACCACCTCGGAGTCCTCCGCGCCGGGGGTGACCAGGCCGACGAGCGTGAAGACCACGAAGATGCCGAGGACCACCCGTGCGACGTGCCGGAGCGACAGGGATCCGCGCGACGCAGGCCCGCTGCCCTGCAGGGTGGGTGCCGGCGAGGGCCGGGGCGTCGGACGGCGGTTCTGACCGAGGGGCGCACCACGACGGTCGGGCGACCCGCCGGCGGACGACCGCGTGCGGGCGGTCCACTGCTCGCCGTCCCACCAGCGTTGCCCACTGCGGTGGAACGGGTCATCGAGCCAGGCCGGCCCGGGCGTCGGGCCACCCGGATCCTCGGTCCCGTCCACGCTGCCCCTGCCTCCCGGTCGCGCGTAGCGTATCCCCGGGCGGCCTTCGACGACCGTGCAGCAGGCTCAGCGCTCCCCCGGCGGATCCGGCTCCTCGGCCGCCCGGAGCGCGGCGACGACCTCCTCGACGGCGAGCTCGGCGGTCCGCAACCGAGCACGGCAGACCTGGACCAGGGCCGCGCCGCGCGCAACCTTGGCCGCGAGCTCATCGACACCGACGTCATCGCGCTGCAGCGCCGTCACGATCGTCTCCAGCTCGGCCTCCGCCGCCTCGTAGGTCGGCTCGTCGTCCACCGGTCCGGCCATGGCCGCGTCGGGCTGCTCGTCGCTCATCGTGGGTCCTTCTGCGATGTGGGGGGCGGGACCGGGTCGGGAACGACCGACGCGCGCGGCTCGGACGCCTCGACCCGCGCGACCAGCTCCCCGTCCACCAGCCGCGTGCGCACGCGCGAGCCGGGTGGCGCCGCGGCGACGGAGCGGACCACCTCGCCGCGCTCGTCGAGCGTGATCGAGAAGCCACGGGCGAGCTGGGCCTGCGGGTCGGCGGCCTGGATGCGTGCCTGCAGCACCTCCAGGCGCCGGCGCTGCGCTGGAACGGTCGCCCGTCCAGCAGCGGCGGTCAGCGTCCGACGGCGACGGTCGAGCTCCGCGGCGTCCCGCCGGAGCCGTGCCCCGGCCAGCTCGGCGAGCTGCCCGGCACTGCGTGTCAGCGAGATCCGGGCACCGCGCACCCCGGCACCGGCCCCCGCCGCCAGGGACGAGGCGTGGACCGACAGCTCCCGGTTGGCCCGTCGACGGGCCCGATCGACACCCTCGACCAGACCCGCGACGGCGTCGCGGACACGTGCCTCACAGCCGTCGACGGCGGTCACCAGCCCGTGCCCGACCGCCGTCGGCGTGGCCCAGGCCGTATGCGCCACCTCGTCGGCGACGCTGCGGTCCCGCTCGTGTCCGATGCCGGTCCAGATCGGGAAGGGTGCGGTGACGATGGCCTCGGCGATGCCGCGGGTGTCGAACCCCTGGAGGTCGACGGCGCTGCCACCGCCGCGGAGCAGCAGCACGACGTCCAACGGCAGACGGTCGTGCAGCACGGCCAGCTGCGCGAGCGCCGCGACGACCTCGCCCTCGCAGGCCGGACCCTGGACCCGGGCACCGGCACGCACGAGCGAGAACCCCCAGCCGCTGGCGGCGAGCACCGCGCGCAGGTCGTGCTCCGCCTGGCTGTCCGGCGCCGTGACGACCCCGACGCGCAGCGGCGGCAACCCGAGGTCGCGATCGGCGTTGCGCCGCAGCACCCCACGCCGGACCAGGTCGGCGAGGAGCTGGTCGCGCGCCGCCTGCATGCGGCCCAGGGTGTGGGCGGGATCGATGCCACGCACCTTGAGCTGCACCCGGCCCCAGGGCTCGTAGAAGTCGACCAGCCCACGGACGAGCACCTCCACCCCGTCGGCGAGCGCGAACCCGTCGAGGCTGCGGGCATCCGCGTCGAAGCCCGCCCGCTCCCAGCGCAGCACCGCCGCCGGGAGCTGCGCCACCGTGCCTCGCCCGCGGTCGTCGTGCTCGACGAGGTCGAAGTAGCGCGTGCCGTTGCGCTCGCGCAGGTTGGTGACCTCGCCGACGACCCAGACCTCACCGCCGAGGCCGGTGCTGATCGCGTCGCTGATGGCACGGTTCAGCTCGTGCAGGCGCAGGATGCGGCGGGGTTCGACACGGTCCGCGGCCGTCATGAGCTCTCCGGTCCCCCCGCGCCACGGCCGGGCAGCCGGTCCTGGAGCTCGGCCGCCTTGTCACGGGCCTGCTCGGACAGCTCCCCCACCCGCTCGCGGGTCTCCGCGGCGAGGTGCTCGGCCCGCTCGCGGGTCTCCGCGGCGAGGTGCTCGGTCCGTTCGCGCGCACGCGCCGTGAGCTCCGCCGCAGCCTGCTGCGCACGCTCCCGTGCCTCCGCCAGGTCAGCGGCAGCCTGCTGCGCGCGCTCGCGCGCCTCGGCGAGACGGCGGTCCACCTCGTGGTCGCTGGCCAGCTGGGTCATGCGCTCACGTGCGGCTGCGATCGCCTGGGCCATGGACTCCTGGTAGCGCTCCAGGTTCTCGCGCGCGGTGGCCGTCGGTGACGCCGGGGCGGAGTAGGGCGGCCACCAGCGGGCGTCGAGGGAGCGGTCCGGATAGGCCGCCTGCAGCTCCAGGCTCCGGTCGAGCATGGTCGCGGCGATCCGCCCGGTCACGGACGTGGCGTCCTCGTCCGGCTCGGGGCTGATCACGTCCAGCGCGACCGTCACGACCGCGCCACGCTCGGGGAACCGGACCACCGGGGAGAAGCCGCGCTGTGCCCCGAAGTGGGTGACCACGAGGACGTCCACCCCCGCCTCCTGCGCGAGGCGGGCCGCCCCGTGCCGCAGCGGCAGCAGGTTGCCGTCGTGGGTGATGGTGCTCTCCGGCGCGAGCAGCACGGTGCCGCCGGCCTTGAGCTGCGCGATCGCGTCCCGGTAGGCGTGCTCGCGGCCCTCGCCCTCACCGCGGTGCACCGGGATGGCACCGGCGGCCCGTGCGAGCCAGCCGAGCACGGGCACCTCGAAGACCTCCGCCTTGACCAACGGCTGGACCCAGTGCCGCGTCCCGCGCCACAGCACCTCGGCCACCACGAACCCGTCGATCGCGGAGGTGTGGTTGAACACCGCCAGGTAGGGACGGTCCGGTGGGGGCAGGACATGCGGCCGCTGGGCGTGGATCCGCCAGCCCCGTACCCGCCGGAGCAGCCACAGCACCGCACCGACGAGCAGACGCCACGCCCACGGCGGACGTCGACGCACACGGGGGGGCTGCGCAGGCAGTGGACGGCTCCTGTGGGGCGGCGCGCGCCGATGCCCGGCACGGTACCCCTCCGCGAGCGACCGGCCCGGCGCCGACGGCGCTTCCGGACCCCGCGGTCAGCGCTCCGGGTAGGCGCGCAGCACGGCGTCGAGCAGGGTGGTGTGGTACCGGTCGTGCTGCGGGACGGCGTTGCCGATCGCCTCCAGGGCCCGGCGGCCCGACATCCCCTCGCGATCGGCCAGGACCGCCGCCGCGATCGCCGGCAGCCGGCTCCGCCCCGCGCCGCCGTGCAACAACACGCGCTTGCCCTCGCCCCGGAGCGTTCGGACCGCCTCGACGGTGTCCGCGACGACCAGGTCGAGGTTCGGGTTCGCCGCCGGCTCCGGGCGGTCGACGAGCCAGACCTCGTGGTGCTCGACGTCGGCGGGGACCTCGGCGCGACCGACCCGGGCCAGCGAGACGACCGCGTCCACCTCGCCCACCACCTCGCTCAGGGCGGCACGGTTGCCCAGCAGCAGCTGACCGTCACCCGGGCACGGCTGCACGAACGCGGGGGTCGGGTCCGGCTCGAGCACCGCCGCACCGGGCCACCCCTGGGCATCGTCACCACCCTGCCAGGCGGTCCGGACCGCGAGCCGGACCAGGTCCGAGGCCCGCAGCCCCGGCCACCCGTGGAGCATCCGTCGCCACCGGAAGGGCACGGCCGAGGCGCCCCAGGTCGCCCCGAGGAGCGCGCCCGCGATCGCGGCCACGGTGTCGGTGTCGTCGCCGATGGACACCGCGGCCTCCAGGGCGTGCTGGAGATGCCGGGCGGGCTCCACCTCGGGAACGGGGGTCGAGCGGATCGCCGCATAGGCGGCCTGCAGCGCGGTGACGGTGTACCCGTTGCCGGTGAAGCGACCCGGTGGGGTCTGCTCGGCGGCGTCGATCGCCTGCGCCCACCGGGCACGCCGCTCGGCGGGCACCAGGGGCAGGCCGTCACGCAGCCGGTCGGACCGACCGGTGGCGATCGCGCGCTCGATCGCCGCGGACCACAGCACGCAGCTGTCCCCGGCGAGAGGGTCCGCGTGGGTCAGCCCGGCCACATCACGCGCCAGCGTGGCGAGCCGGTCGGGGTCCCCCAGCGCGGCCAGCGCGACCGGGGCGGTCCGCATCAGGGCCCCGTTGCCCGCCGCACCGTCCGGATACGCCGCGTAGACCGCCGCCGCCCGTGCCGGCAGCTCGTGCGCGTCGAGCACCTCACCCAGCACGGCCCGGGTCAGGTTGCCGACATCGGGCGGCCCCGACCGGTACCAGTCGAGGAACCGCGCGCCGATCGCCTCCGGGTCGCACGAACCGGTCGCCGTCACCTCCGCGACGCAGATCGCCATCGAGGTGTCGTCGGTCCACTCGCCGGGCGCGAAGGGCCCCAGGCCACCGCCGCGCATCTCGATGTGCGCGAAGGGCGGTGACTGGAACTCGTAGCCCGCGCCGAGCGCGTCGCCCGCCGCGAGCCCCAACAGCGTGCCTGCAGCGCGGTGCAGATCGAGCATCACGTCCCCCCTCGGTCGAGCGACCATCATGCCAGGGCGGCCCTGCGCATCACACACACGGGCCCCGGCGGGGTCGCAGTACCGTGCCGGACATGCCAGCCGATCCGTCCACCGCTCGCCTCACCACCGATACCGGGGTCGAGGTGGCCGGTTTCGTGGCACGGGAGAACCGCTTCGTCTGCCGCGTCCGACGCGCGGACGGCGAGATCGTGCAGGCCCACCTCGCGAACACCGCGCGGCTCGCAGACCTGCTCGTCGTCGGGGCAGCGGTCGTCCTGCACCCCGCCCGGGATCCACGGCGTCGGACCCGCTGGAGCCTGACCCGTGTGCGCCACGGGGGCACCTGGGTGGCACTGGAGGCTGCGCGAGCCGCGGATCTGGTGAGCGAGGCGCTGTGTGCCGGTCGAGCGCTCCCGGGCTGGCCGCCGGCGGTGGCGGTCCGGCGTGAGGTCATCGACGGCCCGCATCGCCTCGACCTCGCCCTCGAGTTGGCCGACGGGAGCGGCGCGCTCGTCGAGGTCAAGTCGCTGAGCCGCGTGGTGGACGGCCACGCGCCCCTGTCCGCGACCCCGTCGTCCCGTGGGGTCCGGCAGCTGGCGCATCTGGGCGAGGTGGCGCGGTCGGGCAGGCGCGCCGCGGTGGTGTTCGTGGTCCAGCGCGGGGACGTGGCGGCGTTGGACCTCGACCTGCCCGCGGAGCCGACCTGGGTAGCGGCGGTCCGGCACGCGCGCCGCGCGGGCGTGGCGGTGATGGCGTTCCGGTGTGGGGTCACCGAGACCGCGCTCCGCCTCGGCGCCGCCGTCCCGGTGCTCGATGGGCCCCACCCGAGCGCGCTGGTCGAGCCCTATACGTCGACCTGGGTGGAGCTGGAGACACCCGGCCACCCACCGGTGACCATCGTCCCCGACCCGGGCGGGCAGACGCCCGGATCCCTGCCCGCGCTGGTCCCCGCCGGCACCCGACGGTTGCACGTGTTGACGGCCTGGAACCCCCGCTCGCACCGGCTCGACGACGACGCGAACGTGCACCGGAACCGGGCCCTGCTCGCGGAGATCCACGCGGCCGGCCTCCCGGTGCTGCGGGCGGACGGCCGGGCCCCCGACGGCTCCTGGCACGAGCCCGGGTTCGCGTTGCTCGACACCGAGGTGGAGCGCGCCCTCGACCTCGCCCGCAGCCACGGCCAGCACGCGATCTTCGAGCTGACCGGCGACCACCTGCGGGTGCTGTGGACCGATCCCGCCCACCCCCCGCTCACCCAGGGCTGGTGCGCCGTACCCATGCAGGACGACCGGGACCGCCGCCACCGAGCCTCGTGACCAGCGGCGCCGCCGCGATCGACCGGTTCGCACGGTTCACACCGTCCGGCGGGCGGTGTCGGGTGGCGAGGCGGCAGGCTGCTCCGTGCCGCAACCGCGTCAGGAGCAGCACCGTGCTCGACCCCGGTCACCTCGACGAGCTGCCCCCCGCCCTGGCCCGACTCGTCGAGATCCGGCACGAACTGGCGACCGGCCAACGACCGGTGCCGGCGGAGCTGTGGGTGGCGACCGGCCAACGCTGATCCGCGACCGTCGGTCAGGGTGTGCGGTCGCCAGGCAGCCGGACGACGAACCGGGCCCCGCCGCGGCGTGGCTCCGCGGCGATGGTGCCGCCGTGGCGTTCCACGATGTGCCGGCAGGTGACCAGCCCGAGGCCGGCGCCGGGCTGGCCATCGCCGGGCGGGCGGCGCAGCCGGCCGAGCTGGAACAGGCCGTCCAGGTGCTCGGGCTCGAGCCCGATCCCCCGGTCGGTCACCGTCAGCTCCACCAGGTCCTCGCGACGCGCGAGCCCGATCCGCACCACCTGACGGCGCTCCGGGTGCCGGTAGCGCACGGCGTTGCCGACGAGGTTCTGCAGCAGGATCCTCAGCAGCACCGGGTCGCCGCGCAGGACCCCGTCGGCGTCCAGCTGCACCTGGGCCTGCGCCTGTGTGATCTCCACCTCGAGGGCATCCACGACCTGGTCGACCAACGCCGTCAGGGGGACGTCCACCACCTCCAGCGGGGTGCACTGGAGCTGTGACAGCGACAGGAGGGCATCGACGGTGTCGATCAGCCCGCCGACCTGGGTCCGGGCTCGTCCCAGCAGCTCGCCCTCCATCGACCCGGTGGCGATACCGAAGCGCGCCTCCAGGGTGGCGAGCAGCCCATCGACGGTGGTGAGCGGGGACCTGAGGTCGTGCGCCACCACACCGGTCACGTGCTCGAGTCGCCGGTTGGCCTCCGACAGCCGCTGGTTGGCGACCTCGAGGTCTCCCACGCGTGCGGCCAACTCCCGGTCGGCGCGGAGCCGCTCCATGGTCACCGCGGTCGCATCCGCGATCGCCTGCACGGCCTCGACATCGGCCGGATCGGCCGTGTGCGGCTGCGCCCAGTAGACCCCGATGGCACCCAACGGGTCGAGCGCTCGGATCGGCACCATGGCGAGGCTCCGCACGAAGGTGGGCCGGTAGGCGTCCTGGGGGATCCGGTCGTCCTCGCCGATGTCCGGGATCACCGCCGGCTTGCCATGCTCCATCACCCAGCCGCTGATGCAGCTCGACGCCGGGAAGCGCTGCCCCTTCCACAGCGGCCCGATGGCGTCCTCGTCGACGTAGAAGCACCGGTCGCCGTCACGGACCACGAAGGTCACCCCGTCGGCGCCGGTGACCCGGCGGACGGCGTGCAGCACCACGGCCTGCACGGTCTCCGCCTCGGTGGCGACCGACAGGGTCTGGACGACCCCGATCAGCTCACGGATCAGCACCGGCAGCGCAGGCGGCGAGGGCCGCATGGCCCCCGGAGACGGCTGGACCTCCTGTACGGCTCGCCCGAGCTCTCTCGACACGACAGCACCCCCCTCGATGGGATCGTCATGGTCGAACGGCCTGCGATCCGCGGCGACGGCGGACGGCTAGGGCTCTTCGGGCCAGTGTACGTCAGGACCACGCGCTCCCGCGCGGCGGATGCGTTCGTTCGCACAGGTCACGGCGGTTGCCCGCGGCTCAGGCCGGAGCAGCAGCCAGTTCCGCGCGCGCGGCGACGGCGAGCTCGCGGATCCGCGCGATGTCCTCGTCCGTGAAGACGCCGTTCACCCCGGAGATGGTCGCCAACTCCATCCCGTGCTTCAGCCCCAGGCGGTAGATCTCCTTGACCTTCTCCCACTCGATCGCCCGTCCGACCGTGAAGGTCTCGTACCGCCCCTCCAGCGCCAGCACGATGGTCTCCGCGAGGCAGGCGTACGCCACCCCGGGCGGGAGCCCGATGCCCTTCATGCGCACGTCGTCGCCCGGCAGCTTCACCTCGCCGGACTCGACGACCAGCACGTCCGGACGCTTGGCGACGTCCTCGGCGGACAGGTCCAGCGGTCGGGCGACGTCGGTGATCACGCAGCCGGGCTTGACCTGCTCGATGTCGAGCACACGCTTGCCCGCCCCGGAGGTCGCGGTCACGATCAGGTCCATATCCTTGAGCGCCCCGTTCGGCGTCGCCGCCACGTGCAGCTCGGCGCGCGGGTGGTCCTTCTCGATGTCGCGCTTGAGCGCGAGCAGCTTCGCGGACTCCGGTGAGACCAGCCACAGCTCGTCGCTGGCCAGCGCCAGCAGCCGGGCGCAGACCGATCCGATCGACCCGGTCGCCCCGACCACCATCGTCTTGCCCTTGAGGCGGCCCTCCTCGTCCATCTCGACCAGGCCGAGCCGTAGCAACGCGTCGCGGGCGGCCCACAGAGCCCCCGACGCGCTGTAGCTGTTGCCGGTGGTGACCGGGAGCGGCGCCCGCCGCGCGACCGTCACCCCGGCGTCACCGACGACCTTCGTGAAGGCACCGAGACCCATGACCTGGGCCCCGAGCTTGCGGGCGGTCTCCGCGGCAGCCAGCAGGCGGCCGTAGGTGAACTCGGGACGGTGGGCCATCAGCTCCTTCGGGGTCCCGCCGACGGTGATCAGCCAGCCCTCGGCCTCGGCCCCGGTCGGGGACACGATGCCGGTGACGTGGCTGTAGGTGAAGGGTGGTAGGTAGGCGAGCGCCTTCTCCATCCCGTCCATCACCGGTGCGGGCGCGTACCGGGCGATCGTGCCGAGCGGCTCGACGGTGCGGAAGTACTCCTGCGACAGCGGGTGGATCACGAAGGCGAACCGGCTCTTGCGCTTGGGCCCGTTCGGGTACAGCGTGCGGGCCTCCAGCCCGGCGGACACGATCATGTCGAGCAGGTCGTCGTTGGTCAGCGAGCTGCGGTCGGGGGCCAGCGCGACCATCATCGCCTCCAGCGTCGCCGCGTTGACCGTGACGGGGAAGGGCTGCGGGGTGGTGTCCAGCACCATGTCGACGCCGCGGCTGGCCAGCTCCTCCAACCGCTCCGGGGAGATCGCCGAGGTGACGAGGGTCTTGCCGGCCAGGTCCTCGAGGCCGAAGCCGATGAGCTCCTCATAGGTCGCGACCACCACGTCGCAGTCGCGCGCGGCCTGCCGGGCCAGCGCGTGGCTGAGCCGCTGACCGGGGGTCGTGATCGACGTCGTGACCGACCGCGGGACCAGCCGCAGCGGCGCCGAGATCGCCTTCGCGGCCAGCCCGAGCACCGGGTTGGCGTCCAGCGTCGCCGGGATGTCGAGGCGCAGTATCGGGTCGGCGAACTGCAGGTTCTGGGTGTGCTCCCTGAGGACCCGGGTGGTCCGGTCGTGGTTGATGCCGCCGAGGACGACGGTGCGCGCGTTGGAGAAGAAGCCGGGCAGCTCCTGGTCGACCTGGCGGATCGCCCACTCCTGCAGGACATCGTGGAGGCGGTGCCCGTCCAGCACCGGGACCTCGCCGGCCGCGCCACGGACCTGCTCGATGCCGTCGGCCTCGCCGTCGTAGAGCCCCAACGCCTGCGCCTCGCGGAGCCCGGTCAACGCGATCGCGTCGGCGTGGTCCGCCCACGACACGAGCAGGGCGGCGGCGGTGTCGAGGTCGCCGTCCGCCCCCACCCGCACGATGCGGAAGGGCTGCTGCAGGAAGGTGATCTCCTCGTCGTAGTCACGCTCGGACGAGGACAGGCTGACGTTGACGACGAGGGTGGGGTGCGGTCCGCCCATCGGGGTACCTCCAGGGTCGCAGCGGTCACACCATCGCGGCGGCGTCGATCTCCGGATGCGCGCGCATGAAGTCGAGCAGCCGGTCGACGTAGCTCGCGAACGGCGGGCAGCTCAGGCCGGTGTCCGCGAGGTCGGCGACGGTGTGGTCCGTGGTGTAGGTGGTCGGCGTGTCGAAGTAGTCGAGGAACTCCGCCGGGAGGCCGGTCAGCCACTCGAGCCCGGGGATGCGGGCGACAGCGGCCCGGGTCAACCCCAGCGGAACCGGCAACCACACGAGGCGCTTGCCGAGGTGGCGCGCGAACAGCTCGGCGACCTCGCGGTTGGTGGGCGGGTTCGGGTCGTTGAGGGCGTACGTCCGCCCGAGGGAGCGGTCCAGCACCGACAGCTCATCCATCGCGTCGATCACGAAGTCGCGTGGGACCAGCGCCGTCCGCTTGTCGGCATCGACGGCCGGCAGTGCGGCGACCGGCAGCAGCTGGCGGCGCAGGAAGCGGGCGAGCAGGTAGGGCCCGTCGAACTTCTGCGTCTCCCCTGTCCGCGAGTCCCCGACGACGATGCCGGGTCGGTAGATCGTGCCAGCCAGCCCGTCATCGATCGCGGCGCGCACCAGCACCTCGGCGGCGTGCTTGGTCGACTCGTAGTGGTTGTTGAAGGCCTGGCCCTCGGCCAGCATGTCCTCGGTGAAGACCCCGTCGTACCGGCCGCTCACGTAGCAGGTGCTGACGTACTGGAGCCGAGGTGGTGCGTGCTGCTCAGCACAGAAGCGCAGCACCTCGGCGGTGCCGTCGACGTTGACGCGGCGGGCGACCGCCTCGGCCACGGTCAGGTCGTAGACGGCGGCGAGGTGCCAGACCTCGACCACCTCGTCCCTTGTCTCGAGGGTCTCCGGCGCGATCCCGAGTCCCGGGGCGGTGATGTCACCGGCCACCAGATCGGTCCGACCGGCGATGGCCGGGTGGGCCGCTTCGATCGCGTCGAGCCGGTTGGCGGCGGTCTCGAGGTGATGGACCTGCACGACACACAGCGCCCGGACCCCCTCGCGCCGGGCCAGCAGCTTGGGCAGCAACGCCGAGCCGAGGAAGCCCGGGAACCCCGTCATCACCAGCGTCGACATCTCTCCCCCATCCGCATCGTCCCGACCGGCCGGCCGGCATCGTGGCACCACCTCGGCGGAGCCACCACCGCTCCCACGGCGCGGGCATCGGCACCTCCAGTCAACACGTGTCGGCGTCGCGTTGACCGGACCGAGCGGCACCCGTGGGCACCGACGAAGGTCCCGAACGCGGCGGGGCCGCCGGACCCCGGGCTGCGTACCCTGCCCGCTCCAGCACGGATCGGCGGAGGGTGCGGCGACATGGAGGTCGCGTTCGACAGCGGCGTCTGGTGGGCGTACGTGCTGGTGTTCCTGGCCGCAGCGGTCCCGGTCGTCGAGGTACTGGTCGTGATCCCAGCGGGCATCGTCGCGGGGTTGGCCCCCGTGCCCGTCCTGGTCGTCGCGCTGGCAGGGAACCTCAGCACCGTGGTGCTGGTGGTGCTCGCCGGTGACCGCCTGGCCGGTTGGTGGCGGGCACGACGAGTTCCCTCGCGCGCGGAACGGCCCCGAGCGGTCCGGGCACGGCAGCTCGCGCAGCGCTGGGGGGTCCCCGGCCTCGGCCTGCTCGCCCCGATGACGACGGGCTCCCACGTCGCCGCCGTCGCCGCGCTGGCGACCGGCGCCGGCCAGCGGCGGGTGCTCGTCTGGATGACGATCGGCCTGGTCGGCTGGGCCGTGGCCGTCACCGTTGCCGCCACGCTCGGCGTCGGCTGGGTCCGGTGACCGGTAGCGTCCGGCCTCCGACCGCCGGCCCGAGGAGCACCGCGTGGATGAGGAGCAGCAGCGACGCGTCACCCTGGAACGGATGGAGACCGGGGTCTACCGCGCCCGGAACGCCGCCGGGGCCGAGCTGGTCTTCGGCAGCTTCGTGGAGGACGGCTTCACCCCGGTGGAGCTCCTGCTGGCCGCGATCGGCGGCTGCTCCGCGGTGGACGTCGACCTCGTGACGGGTCGACGCTCGGAGCCCGAGCGGTTCGAGGTCACCATCGAAGCCGACAAGATCCGCGACGAGGCCGGCAGCATCCTCGACAACGTGCGGATGACCTTCCACGTCCACTTCCCGGCCGGACCGGATGGTGACAAGGCCCGCCAGCTGCTCCCGCGCGCCGTGCGGACCTCCCACGACCGGACCTGCACCGTGAGCCGGACCGTCGAGGCCGCCACCCCCGTCGAGGTCCTGGTCGACGACCACGCGTGACACACCACCGGAGGACCCATGGCCACCTGGTACCAGCACCTCGAACAGCTCGACCAGGGGGAGCACGGCTGGACCTGCCGTGAACGGGTCCAGGACGTGCTGGCCGGCGAGAAGGTCGAGGACGTCACCGCCACCACGGTCAAGGACGTCTGCGACGACGGTCACGTCCACACCGACGTCAGCCTGGGACTGCGCACCCCGACGCGGCTGGTGCACGTGGTCGCCGGCGACGCCCAGCACGTCACCGACGAGCACGAGCTCGGGCTGCAGTGCGCGGTGACCTCCCTCGCGCTGGCGGCGATCACCGACGTCGCCGTGCTGTCCTGGGACCAGGGTGGGCATCCGGCCGTCGAGGTACGCGTCGCACGGGCGGGCGCTGGCTGGCAGGCCATGGGCGACCTCCACGACTGCGGCGACCCGGAGTGCGACATCCCGCCGGGCTCGATCCAGCTGGAGGCACGCGCGGACGGCATCGTGCTGGTGGCATCGGGATCTGAGGCGGCCGCGTTGGCCAGGTTCGCCGGTGGCCTGGCCCGCGCCGTCGGCAAGCGCTGAACCGAGGTCCTGTGGACGCGACCATCCTGCTCGTCGAGGACGATGCCTCGATCCGTGAGCTGACCGCCCGCGGCCTTCGCGATGCCGGCTTCTCGGTCGTGACGGAGTCGACCGGCGACGACGGGCTGGCCTGCTTCCGCCGGATGCAGCCGGATGCGGTCGTGCTGGACGTGATGCTGCCCGGGTTGGACGGGCTGGAGGTCTGCCGGGCGATCCGGGCCGAGAGCACCGTGCCGGTGGTCATGCTGACCGCGCGGTCCGACACCATCGACGTGGTCGTCGGGCTGGAGTCCGGTGCCGACGACTACGTGACCAAGCCCTTCGAGCTGGTGGAGCTCGTCGCCCGGGTCCGGGCCTCTCTGCGCCGCGCCACCCGCGCGGACCACCTCGATGACCGGCTCGAGATCGGGCCCGTGCGGATCGACATCGCCGCGCATCGGGTCGTTCGCGACGGCCAGGTGATCGAGCTCACGCCCACCGAGTTCCGCCTGCTGGTCGAGCTGGCACGGCACCCGGGCCAGGTCCTCAGCCGCGAGCAGCTGCTGGAGCGGGTCTGGGGCTACGACTACCTCGGGGACTCGCGGCTGGTCGACGCCACCATCCAGCGCCTGCGCGCCAAGGTCGAGCCCGATCCGGGCACCCCGACGATCGTGGAGACGGTGCGGGGCGTCGGCTACCGCGCGGCCCGGTCATGAGCCGCGCCACCTCGCCACCCGCCGGGGCGAGCGACCCGACCGTGCCCGCCGGGGCGCACCCCGGACGGCGGGTGCGTGGCCGGCTGGTGCTCTCGGTGGTCGCCCTGGTCGCGACCGCGGCGCTGGTGCTGTCGCTGCTCGCCTACGTGGCGATCGCGCGGTCGCTCCGGGCGGAGGTACAGGATCGGGCGCTGGAGGAGGCCCGGTTCACGGTCGAGGCGCTGGCCGCCGAGCGCCTCACGCCACCCGTGCGCCCGGGCGACATCGAGGCCTCGGGCCTGGCCGGGGACCTGCAACGCCGGGGGCTGACCGCCTACGTCGACCTCGGCGGCAGCCCGGGTGAGGACTTCGTGACCGGTCTCGGCGCGGTGTCGATCCCCGGCGTGGTGTCCGCGGACCTGCGGCGGTTGCTCGGCGACGGCAACCTCGCCGCCGAGCAGGTCGAGATCGACGGCAGCCCGTACCTGGTGGCCGCGGGCCGGACCGCCGCCGGACCCGACATCTACCTGCTGACCGACATCACCGAAACCGAGCGGACGCTGCGTCAGCTCCGCCTCGGCCTCCTCGCGGCCTCCGGTGTCCTGGTGCTGCTCGGCGCGGCCGGTGCCTGGCGGGCGGCACGCCTGTCCGGCCAGCTGGCGGACAGCGTCGCCGAGCTGACCGCAGCCCGCACCCGGGAGCGACGGTTCGTCGCCGACGTCTCGCACGAGCTGCGGACGCCGTTGACCGCGCTGGTGGGCGAGGCCGATGCGCTGCGCGCCGGCGCCGAGCAGCTCCCCCCGGATCAACGGCGGCTCGTGGAGCTCCTGGAGCAGGACGTCCAGCGGCTCCGGCAGCTCGTCGAGGAGCTCCTCGAGCTCTCGCGGTTGGACGCGGCCGCCGCCGAGCCCGGTGACGACGAGCCGTGGGACGTCGAGGTGGCGCGGTTGCTCCGTGCCATCGCGGATCGTCGGCTCCCGGACGCCCAGGTGCGTGTCCCCGCGGGGTTGACGGTCCGGACGGACCGTCGTCGGCTGGAGCGCATCGTCTCCAACCTGCTGGACAACGCGCGGACCCACGCGGACGCCAGCTCGGTGACGGTGACCGCGCACCTCGACGGCACGGTCCTCGAGGTGGAGGTCGCCGACCGCGGCCCCGGCGTGGATGAGGCCGACCTCGAGCGCATCTTCGACCGGTTCGCGAAGGCGGACCGATCCCGGGGGTCCGGCGGGAGCGGGCTGGGGCTGGCGATCGCCCGGGAGCACGCCCGGGTGCTGGGCGCCTCCCTCGACGCCCACAACCGGGACGGCGGCGGGCTCGCTGTCGTCCTGCGGCTACCCGTCGAGGTTGTGACAGACCTGTGACGTGGCGCGGACCCCGCGCGGACATCCGCGGCGCATGATCGCCCTGGATGCCCAGACGGCAGCCCGCGGTCGGTCCGACCGCGTCGGATGATGACCCGATGGGAGGCTCACGATGACCCGTCTCCGCCTGACCGCCACGATCGGGGTCGTCCTCGCGCTGCTGCTGACCGCGTGCGGGGGCGGCGTGACCGACGGCGGCCCGCTCAGCCCCGGCGAGGGCGACGACCCCGCTCCCCCGACCGAACCCGACGACGAGGGCGACGACGAGGGCGACGACGAGGGCGACGACCCGGCCGACGCCGAGGAGCCCGAGGAGCCCGCTGACACCGACGATGAGGCCACGAGCGATGCTCCCGAGGGCACCGACGACGACGCCGGCGAGGGCGACGACGCCGCATCGCCGCCGACGAACACGACCACGGTGCGCCTGTACTTCCTGGCCCCCGGGGGCGGCACCCCCGCCCGGAGCGACCCGTTCCTGATCTCCATCGAGCGTGAGCTCGAAGCGACCCCGCGCATCGCGCACGCGACGGTGCGGGCGCTGATCGACGGGCCGACCCGCGCCGACGAGCAGCTCATCGACGGCATCTCCAGCGCCGTGCCCGCCGAGACGCTCCTGCTCGGCATCACGATCGACGACCGCGTCGCGACCGTCGACCTGTCGCGCGAGTTCGAGTCCGGCGGCGGGTCCCTGTCGATGTTCGCGCGGCTCGCCCAGGTCGTCTACGCGGTCACCCAGTTCCCCACCGTCGACGCGGTCGAGTTCCGCCTCGACGGGGACCCGGTCACCGTGTTCTCCGGCGAGGGCATCGTGCTCGACGGCCCCGTCGCCCGTGACGACTACGTCGACCTGCTCCCGACGGTCTTCATCGACACGCCCGCCGCAGGTGCCGAGGTGGCCCTGCCGCTCCGCCTGACCGGCAAGGCGGCCGTGTTCGAGGCCACCTTCCAGTACCGCGTCACCGCCGCGGACGGCACGGTCCTCGCCGAGGGCTTCACCATGTCGGACAGCGGCGTCGGCTGGGGCTCGATCGACGTGACCCTGGACGTGGACGTCGACGCACCCACCGATGCGGTGCTGTCGGTCTTTGAGTACTCCGCCCGGGACGGCTCGATCCAGGCCGAGCGCGATACCCCGATCCGTCTCGTGCCGTGACCGATCCCCGCTGACCGACGTCGCGCCCGCCGCTCAGGTGGGCGCGACGTCGGTCAGCGGTGTCGTCCGTGACGAACCGTAGGCCTCGCTGAGCAGTTGGAGCAGGTCCCGCACCCCGGGTGGTGGCGCACCGCGCAGCCAGGCGAGCCAGACCGGCAGCGGCGGGGCGTCACGGACCCGGCGGTAGGCCACACCGGGCCGCGGGTGCTGCCGGACGGTGGCCTCTGCGGTGACCCCGACCGCACGACCGGAGGCGATCAGCGTCAGCCAGTCCTCCACGCCATGCACCGCCCGGGTGGTGGTCGGCGCGGCCGAGGACGGCCACAGGCCGGGCGTGGTCGTGCCGGTCCGCTCGTCGACCGCGACGGTGCGCCCGGCCAGGTCGCTCAGGCCGAGGGTGCGCCGCCGCGCCAGTGGATCGGAGGTGGCCACCGCGGCGTAGCGCGGCTCCGAGCCCACCAGGGTCAGCTCCACGCGGTCGTCGTCGGGGGAACGTCGCAGCACGCTGCAGTCCGCCACGCCCTCGACGAGCCCCGCCGTCGCCGTGCCCGAGCGCACGAACAGCAACTCGGAGCCGGGATGCCGCTCGGCCCACCGCTCCTGCACCGAGGTGGTGTGCTGACCGACCGCGGACCACGCGTACCCCACCCGCAGCTGCCAGGGCACGCCACTGGTCGCCTGCGCGATCGCGTCCACCTCGGCCAGCACCCGCCGGGCGGAGGCAAGCACCTCGGCACCGGTCGGCGTCAGCGTGACCTCGCGGGGGCCACGGTGCAGGAGCCGGGCACCGACCCCGCGCTCCAGCGCCGCCACCGCCCGTGACACCGACGCCTGGGAGCGTCCGAGGTCGATGGCGGCGTCGGTGAAGGTGCCGGCGTCGACCACCGCGACGAGAGCACGCAACGAGCGCAACTGAATATCCATACGCGAAGCGTATGGCGTATCGCACTCCCTGCATTCGCCGTATGGGTGCCGGCGACCCACACTGCGGCCATGACCTCGACCGTGGATCCGACCCCGACGATGCCGCCGGCTCCTGGCGAGCGCGAGCTGGTCGCCATCGGCGCCCCCGGGGCAACGGAGGGCGGCTCACGGGCGCGACGTCTCGGCCCGACGGGTCGTGGCATCCTCACGATGCTCGCGAGCGGGGTCAGCAACTCGACCGGTGCCGGCATCGGGACGACGGCGTTCCCCGCGATCGGTCCGGCAGGTGTCGTCGCCGTCCGGCAGATCGTCGCGGCAGCGGTGCTCCTGCCGGTCGCCCGTCCGCCGCTGCGACGCCTGACCTGGCCGCAGTGGTGGCCGGTCCTGCTGCTGGCCGCGGTCTTCGCGCTCATGAACCTCGCGCTGTACACCGCGATCGACCGCATCGGTCTCGCCCTGGCTGTGACGCTCGAGTTCCTCGGGCCGCTCGCGATCGCGCTGCTCGCGTCCCGCACCCGTCGGGACCTCGTGCTCGCCCTGGCGGCGGCTGCCGGCGTGTACGTCCTGGTGCAGCCGGGACCGACCAGCGACCTCGTCGGGATCGCGATCGCGCTGGTCGCCGCGACCTGTTGGGCCGGCTACATCCTGCTGAACCGACTGGTCGGGCGCCGGCTGACCGGGCTCCAGGCGCCGGCGATCGCCACCTCGGTGTCCGCCCTGGCGTACCTGCCGGTGCTGGTGTGGCTGGCGGCCGACGGCCGCTTCACCGTGGCGGCGGCGATGGCGGCGATCACGGCCGGTGTGCTGTCCTCAGTGGTCCCCTATGCCGCGGACCTGACGGCGCTGCGGCTCGTCCCGCCCCGCTTCTTCGCCCTGTTCATGAGCATCCATCCGGTCATCGCGGCATTGGTGGGGGTGGTCCTCCTGCGCCAGATCCCCGCCGCGTCCCAGTGGCTCGGCATCCTGGTGGTGGTCGCCGTGAACGCCCTGGCGGTCGGTCGGCCGCACCGTCGAGCAGGGTCAGCACCGCGCTGACCGCGTCATCGATGACATCGAGGTGGCGGACCCCCTCGGCTGGGAGCTCCCATCCGCGCACCGCGACCACCGGTCACCACGATCACGCCGGCCTCGGCCAACCGGTGGCCCGCCCGCTCCCCAGCCGCCACGTCGGAGACGGTTACGCCCTCGTCCGGACCGACCACCGCAACGTACGCCCTCGCTATGGCTCAACCTCTACTGCACGTCCATGGTTTGCGCCTGCCCACCGGTGCCGGCGGAGCAGCCACACGGCGACGAGCACGTACCAGGCGTCCGCCAGGGTGTTGAAGGTGCGCTGGAGCAGTCCGGGTGCACCGGGGACCAGCCCCAGCACGTGTGCCAGGAAGAGCGTGGCCGCGCTGCCCCCGACCAGCAGGGACCAGCGTGCCAGGCCGGGCTCGTCGGACCGGACCCGCCAGGCGAACGCCAACGGCGCCAGCACCAGCGCGGTGTAGCCCCCGCCCGCGGTGATGGTGTGCCACAGGTCGAAGGATGACGTGTCCGCTCCGGGGCAGCCCGGGGTGCACGGCGCTGCGACCACACCCAGCGTGCCGACCCCGGCGATCACGACCAGTATCGGCCCGAGCCGCCCCTCCCCCGGCAAGGCCCGATCCAGGGCCGGCGCCAGCACGAGGAAAGCCAGGCCGGACAGCAGCAACCCGGCGACCAGCGGGCCTCGGCTCGGCCACGGCGCCCCGAGCTCGAACAGTTCGCTGATCGCCTGCGTGCTCGGGTCGTAGCCGGGCCGTAGCCAACCTCCGACCAGCCAGGCGAGCACGTACACGGTCACGGCCACGAGGCCGAACCAGAGCGCGCCACGCACCCATGCCGGCAGCGAACCAGGACCACCGGCCCGTCCGGGCGGGAGACGGTGGGTGGGCCGATCGTCAGCGGGGTGGTGGTCGCTCATGACCGAGAGCCTGCTCGCTGGACCGCCCCGGCGCCACCTCCCGATCCCGCATCGAGGCCCCTGGAGTGCTTGGGGCAGCGGCCGGACCCTGCCGATCCCCGGTCAGCTGGCCCGAGAAGCCGGACCTCCGGTTGGCGGGCTGCTTGCACGGGTGACCTCCGACGTCAACGAACCTGACCGCTCCCGCGCGCGCCTAGCGGTCCGTGCGGACGGCGCGGTACTCGCGCACCGGCAGCGCCAGCGTCGCGTCGATGACGAGCCCGTCGACGACCCCGCTGAAGCCGCCGACCTGCCAGGCCGCTTGCCAGGCCGAGCGAACACTCACTCGGACGTCGCTGTCGCTCCAGCGGTAGACGTGCGCGATCTGCTGCGATGCATCGCCGTCGTGGGCAGCACCCGTACGACCGTCCACGATGGTCTCGATCGTGCCATCGCCCCAATCGATGACGAAGCGAGTCGGTCGCAGTTCGACGCGCATCATGCCCCAACCAGCGAGGTTCTCGTCCACCGTGAAGGTCGACTGGTCGTTGATGACCAGGTAGGCGGGCAGACCGGTCAGCGCGAACCCAGGGTCGATGCGGAGTTGCGGCTCGGGCAGTGGGATCCGTCGCACGAAGTCGTCCGCGGCTGCGGCCGGGGATGTGACGACCGGGATCGGGACGGGCTGGCACATCGGATCCGTTGCGCCGGCGACCCTCGGGTCGTTCGTCATGTCGATCGTCCGCAGGTCCCATTCGATCGCCAGTGGTGAGTTCGGCGCCACATCCGAGCGGTACACGAGGTCGATGCACGGCTCTCCGGTGTCGACCCGGGTTCCCCAGATGGGTTCGTACGACCCGGGGGGTGGTGGTTCCTGTTCACCGCCGCCGGCAGGCGTCGGCGCCACATCGCCCGCTCCCGATCCAGCGTTCCCCGAACCGCTGCCCGGTCGTGAGCCTTCGATTATGAAAGCATCGTCCTCGGAACCAGCCAGAACGTCAGCCAGTGCGACGGATACCACGCTTAGCGCGAATACGCCAGCAGACAGGGTCACGACGACAAGGCGGCTCAGCCTGAGCATGGCAAAGCCTCGCGCAATTCGCCCTCCGCTCCTACTCGCTGAGCGTGGTATACCCACGGAGTTGGGTTGAGGTTCCGGAAGGGTTCGGACTCCATTTCACGTAGCAGGATGAAGGTTGGCCGAGGCTCGGGCGCGTCGATGTAGACACCGGACTGATCTCCGATCGTCTCAATC
>JBLRWQ010000015.1:0-45975 GCA_047921175.1 Nitriliruptoraceae bacterium
GCCGGTGGTCGTCCGGGACCTGGTCGGTAACGCCCTGAGCAACCCCGGAGCGATGCGCCGGGCCGCGGACCTGGCCCGCACCGCCGACCTGCGCGAGGAGCTCGCGACCCTGGCCAAGAAGGGCCTGCCGGTGTCGATCCTGTGGGGCTCGGAGGACGAGGTCGTCCCGGAGGCCACCTTCCTCGCCATGTGCGACGCCGCGGGCGCACCCGGCGACATCATCCCGGATGCCGGCCACTCCTGGCTGATCGCCGACCCGGAGGGCTTCGGCGAGCTGGTCACCAACTCGCTCGCCGTCCAGCAGACCCTGAGCGAGCGCACCCGGGCTACGCACGACGCACCGTCGCCGGACCCGATCGACCACAGCGCCTGAGCCGTCGGCTCCGGCGGGTGCCGCGCTCAGTCCTCGTCGTCGAGGTCCTCGAGCCCGAGCGTGACCGTGCGCCGCCGGTGCCCGGTCAGCACCTCCATGGCCAGGCGCTTGACCTGTGCCTCCGCGCTCGTCCCCTCGGCCTGCGCCGCACCGGCGAACAGCACCTTGAGCGCGTCGGTCTCCCCCATCGCCTCCTGGTAGGAGGTCAGGGCACGGCCGAGGAGATCGCCGGCGAGCTGACGGGCCTGGGCGGTGGCCTCGTCACCGACCAGCTGCGCCCGCAGTCGCTCGACCGCCGCCTCCTCGAGCTCCTCCCGGCCGCCGATCGCCTGGAGCACCAGCGCGCCCGTGGGTCCGTCCAGCACGGGGGCGACCGCACCGGCGAAGTCCGCCGCGATCGGCAGGCCGAGCGCGAAGAACACCGACGCGCCGAACCAGTCGTCCAGCGGCGCGCGGTCGAAGTAGGCGTCGAAGTGCGGCTTCATCGCGTCCATGATCGCGATGGGCCCGTCGGTCCGCCGCGTGAGATCGGCCTCCAGCTCGCGGTAGGCGCCGAGCTCGTGCGCGACCACGTCGGCAGCCAGGGTCGCGGTCTCCGCGTCGGGTGCGACGGCGATCAGCCGGGCCGCCGCTTCGATGGCCCGCAGCTGCCCGTACGCCAACGCGCCGAGGAGCTCGGCCGTCGCGCGCTCGAGGTCGTCAGGGGTCGGTGCGTGCGTCGTGTCGGTCACGGTCAGGTCGCCCTCCGCGGTCGCCAGCCGAGTCGCTCCGAGATCTCCCGTGCCGAGCGCAACACGCGTAACGCGATGGACTCGGGCTCCGGGAGCCGGGCGGTCGGCGCCACGATACCCACCGCGGCCACCGCCCGGCCCGTGTGGTCGAACACCGGCGCCGCGACCCCGGAGGCACCCGGCTCGAGCTCGTCGCGGGTGTAGGCCACGCCGCGCTGTCGGACCGACTGGAGCTCCGGGTTACGGGCACCCTCCGGCAGGAACGCGAGCAGGGCCTTGCCGTGGGCCGCGATGCCGAGGCGGTGCCGGAACCCCACGCGGTAGTTCACCTGGACGAACCGGTCGCCGGGCTCGATGACCTCCACCACCACCAGGTCGTCGCGGTCGCGTACCGCGAGGCAGGCCGTCTCCCCGGTGTCGTCCGACAGCGAGCGCAGCGGCGGGCCGGCGAGCCGTCGGACCTCCAGCCCCTGGGCCGCACGCACCCCGAGCTCGAGCATCGACAGCCCCAGCCGGTAGCGACGTGTCTCGGCATCGCGGGTCACGAAGCCCTCGGCCACCAGGGTGTCGAGCAGCCGGTAGAGCACCGCACGGTCGAGCCCGGTGGACTCGGCCAGACCGGAGACCGTGGCGCCGTCGTTGTGCTCACCCAGGGCGTTGAGCAGCGCCAGCCCGCGGGAGAGCGTGCGCGAACCACTCGATCGCCGGCCCTGGGCGTCGTCGCTGTCGCTCACGATGCTCCCCTCCCCCTCCATCGGCCAGTGGATCACCGCCGGTGGCTGCCGGGATGCGTCTGGTCGCACACCACCGTGCGGTGGTCGCCAGAGTGTGCTGCGCGTGGGGCGCACGGTCAAGCGCTCCGGCCCGGATGCTCGGCCGGGCCCGACGAACCTCGACCGCCCCTGCGCGCCATCGACGCAGGCCACGGGCCAGCCAGGCGCCCCTGGCTACCATCCTGGTCCCGACGGCGCCACGCTCCGAACGCGTGCCGCGGGTGTGCATCCCGATCCGAACTCCGACCCGACGACCGAAGGACCGACCGTGGCCGAGGACATCGAGAAGCTGCTGGGTGGCTCGCGCCGCGCCTTCGACACCCTCTTCGACGCGCGCATCGTGTTCCTCAAGGGCCCGCTCGAGGACGACGTGGCCGACCAGCTGGTCGCCCAGCTGCTCGCACTCGACGCCGAGAGCGACGACGACATCACCCTCTACATCAACTCGCCCGGCGGCATCATCACCGGCATGTTCGCCATCTACGACGCCATGCGGCTGCTGCGGAGCAAGGTCAACGTCCGCTGCATCGGCCTCGCAGCCTCGGCCGGTGCCTTCCTGCTCGCGACCGGGACCGGCACGCGCGGGGCGACCGAGAACGCCCGCATCATGATCCACCAGCCCCTCGGCGGCGCACGCGGGACCGCGAAGGACATCGAGATCCAGGCCAAGAACATCGTCTGGATCCGGGAGCGCATCAACGAGATCCTCGCCGAGCGGACCGGGCAGGACCTCGAGACCATCCGCAAGGACACCGACCGGGACAAGTGGATGACCGCGGCCGAGGCGCTCGAGTACGGCCTGATCGACGAGGTCGTCGAACCGGGGCGCGGCAGCTGATCGCCCCGTCGACGTCCACCGACGCCCCCGAGACCGGCGGGCGACGGGCCCGCGTCGCGCTGCTGGAGTGCGACCACACCGACCCGGAGCTGCGCCACCTCGACGGCGACTACGCCGACATGCACCTGCGGCTGTTCGGGCGCCACGCCCCGGAGCTCGAGCTGGTACGCATCGACGTCATCGGCGGCGCGCCGCTGCCCGAGCTCGATGCGGTGGACGCGCTGCTGCTCACCGGGTCACGCCACGACGCCGACGGCGCCGACGGCTGGATCGTGCGCCTCGCCGACCTGCTGCGCGAGGCGCGCGAGGGTGCCGTCCCCACCGTGGGCATCTGCTTCGGCCACCAGCTGATCGCCCATGCCCTCGGCGGCCGGGTCGCCCGTGCCGCCGTCGGCTGGGGCATCGGCGTCCACGAGGCCCGGTTGACCGAGGCAGGCCGACGGGTCTGGTCCGCTCCGACACGGTTCTCCCTCATCCACAGCCACCAGGACCAGGTCGTCGAGCCCCCGCCCGGCGGCCGCGTCCTGGCCGCCTCGGCGCACGCGCCGATCGCCGCCCTGCAGGTCGGCTCGTTGCTGGGGTTCCAGGGCCATCCCGAGTTCACCCCGGCCTACGCGCAGGCGCTCATGGACCGCCGCGCCGACCGCATCCCGCAGCCGCTGCGGGACGAGGCACGGGAGAGCCTCCAGCGACCGACCGACCACGGCGAGGTCGCCCGCTGGATCGCCGACCACCTGGCCGGGAGGCCGGCGTGAGCGACCGCCGGCTCGCCGTCTCCCTGGATGCCGTGGTCCTCGCGGTCACCGACGACACCGCCCGCGTGCTGGTCACCGAGGACATCGACGGCCCACCGGCGCTGCCCTCGGGCCCCCTCGCCGTCGACGGCGACGCGACGCTCGAGCGTGGGCTGCGCCGGTACGTCGCGGAGCAGACCGGGCTCGAGCTCGGCTACGTGGAGCAGCTCTACACCTTCGGCGACCGTGACCGCGCCCCGGACGCGGCCACGACGCGGCGGCTGAGCGTCGGCTACCTGGCGCTGGTCCAGGAGACCCCCGCGACCCCGGGGACCCGCTGGGCGGACGTGCACGAGTTCCTGCCCTGGGAGGACCACCGCCACGGACGACCCGAGATCGTCGACGCACTGACCGCCGAGCTCGAGCGCTGGGCCGGCGCCGATCCCGAGCGTCGACAGCGGCTGGCCATGACCTTCGGCGCCACCTGGGACGGCATCCGGGCGCTGGAGCGCTACGAGCTGCTCTACGGCATCGGTCTGGTGGCCGAGCGGGCGGCCGACGACCAACGACCGCTGTCCGCAGCCGGGGCGGGCCACCGGATGCGCGGCGACCACCGTCGCATCCTCGCGACGGCGCTGGGACGGATCCGGGGCAAGCTGACCTACCGCCCCGTCGTCTTCGAGCTGGTCCCGGAGCCCTTCACGCTGCTCGAGCTGCAGCGCACCGTCGAGGCGCTCTCCGGCGTCGGCCTGCACAAGCAGAACTTCCGACGGCTCGCGCTCGGCTCAGGCCTCGTGGTGGGCACGGGCGAGACCCGTCGCACGGGTGCCGGTCGTCCCGCCCAGCTGTTCCGGTACCGCCCCGAGGTGCAGTTCGAGCGGCCCCGACCGGGCCTCGGGCAGCCCTACCGCTGACCGACCGGACACGATGCGGGTTGGCAGCGCGGCAACCACCCGGTAACCTTCACTTATGCTCTAAAGGAGCATAATCGCCTCCGGAGGTCCCGATGGCCGCAACCTCGACCCTGCCCACCGCCGCGGCCACGCTGCCGCTGGCTCCGGAGCGCCGGCTCGCCGGCATCCTGCCGGACGTCGAGCGCCACATCGTCGAGCCGATCATCGCCGACATCGAACGGCTCAAGCACGAGCGCGATGCGATCGTGCTGGCGCACAACTACATGACCCCGGACATCTTCCACGGGGTCGCCGACCTGGCCGGGGACTCGCTCCAGCTGGCCCGCATGGCCGCGGAGACCGACGCCTCGGTCATCGTTATGGCCGGGGTCCACTTCATGGCGGAGACGGCCAAGATCCTCTCCCCCGACCGGACCGTGCTGATCCCGGACCTGCGGGCCGGCTGCTCGCTGGCGGAGTCCATCACCCCGGCCGACATCGACGACCTGCGTCGCCGCCACCCGGGCGCGCCGGTGGTGACCTACGTCAACACCTCGGCCGCGGTCAAGGCCGCCTCCGACATCACCTGCACCTCCTCCAACGCCGTCGAGGTGGTCCGCTCGCTCGGCACCGACCGCGTCATCTTCATCCCGGACCGCTACCTCGGCTCGTGGGTCGCCTCCCAGCTGCCCGACATCGAGGTGGTGACCTACGACGGGGCGTGCGAGGTCCACGAGCGCTTCACCGGCGCCGAGGTGGCGGAGCTCCGGACGCTGCACGAGGGTGTCACGGTCCTCGCGCACCCGGAGTGCCCCCCGGACGTGCTGGCCGCCGCGGACGTGGTCGGCTCCACCAAGCTGATGCACGACTGGGTCCGGGACCACCAGCCGGCCTCGGTCGCGATGATCACCGAGTGCTCGATGGCCGACAACGTGGCCGCCGACGCGCCGGACACCGACTTCATCCGGCCCTGCAACATGTGCCCCCACATGAAGCGCATCACGATCCAGAACATCCGCACGTCGCTCGAGACCATGACCCACGAGGTCGTCGTGGCGCCCGAGGTGGCCGCGCGGGCCCGCCGGGCCGTCGACGCCATGCTGGCCGTCTCGTGAGCATCCGTCGCGCGGCGCCCGGGGACCACCGGGCGGTCGTCGTCGGCTCCGGGCTGGCGGGGCTGACCGTCGCCCTCGAGCTCGGCGACTGCACCCTGGTGACCCGCACCGCGCTCGGTGACGGTGCCAGCGGCTGGGCCCAGGGTGGCATCGCCGCCGCGATCGGCCCCGACGACGACCCCGCGATCCACGCGGCAGACACCGTCGCCGTCAGCGCCGGCCTGGCCGACACCGAGGTGGCCCGGGTCGTCGCCGCGGGGGCCGCGGAGCGCATCGGCTGGCTCGACCGCCTCGCCGTCCCCTTCGACCGGGACGGCGAGGTGCTCTCCCTCGGCCGTGAGGCCGGCCACCGACGCCACCGCATCGTCCACGCCGCCGGGGATGCGACCGGCGCCGCGGTCATGGACCACCTGCGTGCGGCGGTCGCCGACCGCGACGACATCACCGTGCTCACCGACGCACGTGCCCTGGACCTGTTGCACGACGGCGGCCGCGTCACCGGCCTGGCCATCGAGCACCGTGGCCGGCTCGAGGTGCTGTCGACCCGAGCGGTCGTGCTGGCCACCGGCGGCATCGGCCACCTGTACGCCCGGACCACCAACCCGGCGCTGGCCACCGGGGACGGCCTGGCGATGGCGCTGCGCGCCGGGGTCACCGTGCGCGACCCGGAGTTCGTGCAGTTCCACCCCACCGCCCTGGACACCGCCGCGGACCCGCTGCCGCTGGTCACCGAGGCGCTGCGGGGCGCCGGCGGGGTCCTGCGTGACCACACCGGCCACCGCTTCCTCCCCGCGATCCACCCCGATGCGGAGCTGGCCCCCCGGGACATCGTCGCCCGCGCCAACTTCGCCGCCCGACAGCGTGGTCCGGTGTGGCTGGACGCGACCCACCTCGGTGCCGACCTCGAACGTCGCTTCCCGACCGTCGTGGGCCTCGCCCGCGCCGCCGGCCTCGATCCGCAGGAGCCGCTGCCGGTCACCCCGGCGCAGCACTACGCCATGGGCGGGATCGCCACGGACCTGGAGGGCCGCACCTCCCTGCCGGGGCTGTTCGCCTGCGGTGAGGTGGCCTCGACCGGGCTCCACGGCGCCAACCGGCTGGCCAGCAACTCCCTGCTCGAGGCCATGGTCCTGGCCCGACGGATCGCCGCGGAGCTGCGCACCGGCCCCCCGGTGGTCGCCGACCTCCGAGCCGCCCGCGCCCCTCGCCGCACGGCCGACCTGACGCTGCCCGTGGCGGACGATCCTCAGGCGATCGCGGCGCTCCGCACCTTGGTGTGGGAACAGGCCGGTCCGATCCGCGACGCGGACGGGCTGCACAGCGGCCTGGACCAGCTCACCGGGCTCCTCCCGCACCTGGTCGGGGGCGCTGACGGCCGCAACCTCGCCGTGGTCGCCGAGGTGGTGCTCCGCACCGCCCTGGCCCGGACCGAGTCCCGCGGTGCCCACCACCGTCGCGACCACCCCGTGCCGGACCCGGCCCAGGCCCGCTCGACCCTGGTGGACGCGAGCACCGTCGCACGTCTCGGCCCGTCGCTGGCGCTCGCCGCCACACGTGCGCTCGCGACCGCGCCGGCCCATCCGCAGCCGGGGACCCCGTGATCACCCCGCTCCCCGGGCACCTGGTCGACGAGCTGCTCACGCGCACCCTCGCCGAGGACCTCGGCCTGGCGGGCGACCTGACCACGGACACGGCCATCGCCGCTGCTGCCCGGGGCGAGGGCCACCTCGTCGCCCGGCAGGCCGGAACGATCGCCGGGCTGGACGTCGCACTGGCGGTGTTCCCGGCCCTCGACCGGGACGTGACCGCCACCCGCGCGTGCGCCGACGGCGATCGGGTACCGGCGGGCACGATCCTGGCCAGCGTGGCGGGGCCGACCCGCGCGTTGCTGACCGGGGAACGGACGGCGCTGAACCTGCTCGGGCACGCCAGTGGTATCGCCACCGCGACCCGCGAGGTGGTCGACGCCGTCGCCGGCACGGGGGCGCGGATCGTCGACACCCGCAAGACCACGCCCGGCCTGCGGGCGCTGGAGCGCTACGCCGTGCGCTGCGGCGGGGGCCACAACCACCGCTTCGGCCTGTTCGACGCGGTCATGCTCAAGGACAACCACCTCGTCGCCGCGGGTGGGATCCGGCCCGCGGTCGCCGCCGTGCGGGAACGGGTGGGCCACACCGTCCACGTCGAGGTGGAGGTCGACCACCTCGCGCAGGTCGAGGAGGCCCTGGCCGCCGGGGCGGACTCGATCCTGCTCGACAACCTCGGGGACGAGGACCTGCGCGCGGCCGTCGCGCTCGTGGCCGGTCGCGCGGTCACCGAGGCCTCGGGGGGGATCACCCCCGACCGGGTCGCCGCCGTGGCCGCGACCGGTGTCGACGTGATCTCGCTCGGCTGGCTGACCCACTCCGCGCCACGCCTGGACGTCGCCCTGGACCTGGTTCGGTAGGTCGGAGCCGAACGCTCGCATCGCCGGACCGGCAGATCGACCGCCGACCGGGCGCTCAGCCGGCGATCTGGTCGGCCAGCACGTACAGCAACGGGGTGCCGTCGCGGATCTCCAGGGTGGTCTGCCAGTCGTAGATCCCGTTCCAGCCGTGGGGCCAGAGCCCGAGCGCATCGACGCTCAAGTGGAGCACCAACCGGCTGGCCTGCGGGCCGTGGTAGCGGGTGAGGGTCGAGAACGGGCAGTCCGAGCCCGCGCCCGAGCCCGCCTGCCCCAGGTCCTCATCGAGCTGCGCGGGATCGGTCCCCGCACGGATGGGATCCACGATGCACCGCTGGAACGCGGGGTCGAGGCCGCGGACCAGCAGCGTCGCGAAGGCGGGCGGCTCGCCGCGCAACGGCGAGCCGTCGGGCTCCTCGGGTTCGCCGATGGGGACCAGGACGACCTCCAGGTCGCTGAGCACGACCCGTCGCACGAGCGAGCGGGTGTCGTCGGGCGTGATGCGGCGGTCAGGCGCACCCGCTGCCGGGGCCGGGTCCGGCAGGCAGCGGCCCTCCTCCACCTCGCCGCAGGCGATCCAGGGACGGATCGTCAGCTCCAGCACCGACGGATCGTCGACCGGCCGCCAGACCTGCACGTCGTAGGCGCCGTCCGCGGGCCAGCCCTCCTCCGGCAGCGGCTCCGGAGGCGACACCGGCCCGGTGGTCTGCAGCCCGCAACAGCCGAGCTCGACCGGGAGCAGGGGCTCGGCCGGCGACCAGCCTGCCTCGAGCTCGACCTCACCGTGGCTCGACGGCGGGGCCGGCTCGATCGGTGCGGCATCCGGTGCGGCGAGGTGGAGCCACCGGTAGAAGCTGTCCGCGGCGGCGCCAGCGAAGCCGTACCGCGTGGCCTCGATGTGCTCGAAGTCGAACAGGGTGCGGTCCAGGGAGGTGAGCAGCTCCGCGGCCGTGCACCAGGAACCGTGGGTGTGGACGGCGCGCAGATCGGCGAAGGTGACGTCCGCGGTTCCGTCCCGGACCGTGACCGCGACCAGCGACCCGTCGGCGTACTCGGGGAACCCGGCCGAGAACCCCTGGGCGCGTTCCTCGGCGCTGGGGCCGGCGAGCAACTGCTCGAGCGCGCCGGTGACCGGGTCGTCCGCCGGCACGCTGCGACGCACGGGGAACACGTCCAGGGCGGGGCGTCCCAGGAACGCGTCGCTGTCGTTGGTGAAGAACACCTCGACCTCGACCGGATCCGTCGGCGACCCCGGCTCGTCGGGCGCGACACCGTCGTCGGGCGCCACACCGTCGGCCGGCAGCGCACCATCCTCGGGCACGACACCCTCGTCGGGCGGGACCGATGGCCCACACCCGACGACGAGCAGCAGCGCGAGCGGTGCGAGCACCCGCCTCGCACGGGTGGCCGATGGGCCGTGCAGCGCGCGCATCTCCCACACCCCCCGGGCCGACCTGGCCGGTCGGAGGCAACGGGACGTCGGGTCGTCCACGTCCATCGTGCCCGGGGACGGGGGCGACACCAGGGCCGTTCAGCGGCGACCCTCGCCGTAGCCCGGGGTGCGTCCTCGCCCGGCGGGTCAGGCGGTCTTGGCGTCGTCCTCGACGTAGAGGTAGTACTCCGCGTCCTCCTCCTCCCAGTCCATCTCGACGACGTCCTTGGTGACCGCCGCCTTGCAGAACTGGAGGAACCCGGAGTAGCCGAGGTCCTTCTCGGAGAAGTCGGGCTGGCGCTTACGGAGCTGGTCCTTGAGCCCGGACAGCGGCGGATCGCCACCCAGCTCGTCCATCAGCTCCTTCACCGTGGTCCGCAGCAGCTGGAACGCGGCGTCCTCGTCGCGTGGCGTGGACGGGAAGTCGACCTCGGGATCGCCCGGAGCGGAGCCGTCGGTCAGGGTGATCGTGCCGCTGTCGGCGAGGTGCCGGAGCAGCTCGCGGAAGCCGCGGAACCCGAAGTCGCTCTCGGTGAAGGTCGGGTCCTTGCGCAGCAGGGCGCGCTTGAGGTTGGACGCCTGCACCGCCCCGGCCGACGACGACTGGATGCCGGAGAGGGTGCGGGTGATCAGCCGCTCGAGCTGGCGGAGGTCCTGCTTCTGCGAGGAGGCGGCGTCCTTCTTGGCCGGCTCGCTCGTCGTGCTCGCGGCGGCCTTGCCAGCGCTCGAGGCCGCCTTGGCCGGCGCGGCCGCCTTCTTCTTCGAGCGGCCCTGCGACGCCCCGGACGGCTTCTGCTCGCGCCGCGGGATCCCCTCGAGGCGGTCGTAGAAGAGGAACTCGTCGCACGCCGGTGGCAGCATCGCCGAGGTGGAACCCTTGAGCCCCACCCCGATCACCCGCTTGTTGAGCTCCCGCAGCTTGGAGACCAGCGGGGTGAAGTCCGAGTCCCCCGACACGATCACGAAGGTCGACACGAAGTCGCGGGTCAGCGCGAGCTCCATGGCGTCCACGGCCATCTGGATGTCCGCGGCGTTCTTGCGCACCGAGTCCGAGCGCTGCGGGATCTCGATCAGCTCGACGTTGGCGTCGACCATGCCGCGCCGGTCGTCGCGGAACAGGTTCCAGTCCGCGTAGGCCCGGCGGGTGATCAGCCGTCCCCGCTCGGCCAGGGCCTCCAGGAGGGGCTTGGGGTCGAAGCGGTAGCCGATGTCGCGCGCACCGATCGCCACGTTCTCGTGGTCGATGTACAGCGCGAGGCGCTCTTCTGAGGTGTCTGAGGTGGTCATGCCCCGAACCCTACTGCACCGGGCGGCCCGGGCCGCACCGCCGGTGGGCCAGGGCCACAGGTCACGTCCGCTCCTGCGCAGGCGGTAGTAGGCTCCACGCCGGCCGCCAACACCGTCCCGGGGGGTCTAGGTGACGTCAGCGCGCCCCACGGGCTACCGCGCCGCCCTGTCGCAGCCGGTCGCCCGGCGCCTGTGGCTCGCGAGCCTCACCTCCTCGATCGGGGACTACATCGCGCTCGGTGCGCTGCTGTTCCTGGCCGCCGACCGCACGGGTCTGGTGCTCGGCGCCGCCGCGGTGGTGGCCGTCGGTGTCGTACCGTCGGTCCTCGCCGGCTTCCTCGGTGGCCGCTGGCTCGACCGCTTCCCCCGGGCACCGGCCCTGGCCGCGCTCCAGGCAGCCGGCGCGGTGGTGGTGCTGCTGCCGGCCTTCATCGGCGGCACGGCGGTGGTGATCGTCACCGCGGCGGGCCTCGCGGGCATCCGGGTCGCGACCACCTCGATCCGCTCCGGCGCGATGGCGGACGGCCTGGCGGACGAGCACCGCGGCCCGTTGGTCGCGCTGCTGACCACCACGGACCAGGCGACCCAGGTGGCCGGCTACCTGACCGGTGCCGGCCTGTACGTCGCCGTCGGCGCGGACGCGGCACTGGTGCTGGATGCCGCCACCTTCGTCGTGAGCGCGCTCCTGCTGCTGGGCCTACCGATCCCGTCGCCCGACACGCCGCCGACACCGACGACGCTCACGACCGGACTGCGGGAGATCGGCCGGCATCCGACCCTGCGCCTGCTGGCCGTGCTCGCGCTGGCCACCGGGCTCGTCGGCTCGCTGCCCGAGGTGCTCGCTCCCGCCGTCGCCGGACCCGACAGCGCGTGGCGCGTCGCACTGCTCGCCGCGGCACCGGCCGGTCAGGCCGTCACCATGACGCTGCTGGGACGGACCCGCGCCCTGCAGCGTCCGCGCAACCTCCTGGTCCACCTCGGCGTCCTGGCCGCCGCCCTGGCGGTGGCGGCGTTGGCGACGACCCCCGGGCAGGTCGCGGGCGCGAACCTGCTGATCGGCGCGGGTACCGCCTGGGTGATCGGCGCGCAGGTCCTGTTCCTCCGGCTCGCGCCACGCGAGCGGATGGCGCAGATCACGGGCGCGATGATCGCGGGCCTGGCCGTCGCCGACGGCATCGGCTCGCTCTCGCTGGCCGCGGTCGCCGACCGCATCGGGACGGGCGGCGCCTATGCCCTGGGGGCGCTCGCGATCACCGTCGCGGTGGTGGTCGGCGTCGTCCTGCGTGCCAGGAGCGAGGTCACCCGGGGCCTCGACCACGGCCCGGTGGGGCCGTGAGCGGTCACGTCCCGCCCGGGTGGTCGGGCGGTAGACCCAGGGCCTGGGTGACCGCCGCCCAGGTCACGGCGTCATCACCGGTGTGGTGGACGGCGCCCATGCCGAGCCGCGCCGCCGCCCGGACGTTGCCGGCGAGGTCATCGACGAACACGCAGGCGGTCGGAGCCACCCCGAGCCGATCCGCGGCCAGCCGGTAGATGGCCGGATCGGGCTTGCGCAGCCCGACGGCGCCCGACAGCACGATGTCGTCGAAGCGGGCCTCGAGCTCGGCCATCGGGTACGGCGAGAACCCCCAGGAGTTGGACAGCAGCCCGGTTCGCACCCCGGCGGCCCGGGCACGGTCCACCAGCTCCCACAGGCGCCCTGCCGGCTCCATCGCGGCGAACAGCCCGTCGAGCAGACGGACCTCGCTCCCGACGTCGTACCCGGCGGTCGCGAGCCCGGCACGCAGCTCGGCCTCGAAGTCCTCGATCGGTAGCTCGCCGCGCTCCAAGGCTCCGATCACGCCACCGTCCGCGGTGCGCGCCGCCGAGGCGAGGGAGGCGAAGGCGGCACCGGCGGGCATGCCCTGCTCGCGTTCGAACGCCGCGAAGGCGTCGTCGACCGGTGCCGTCAGGACCCCGCCGTAGTCGAGGAGGAGCGCCCGCCGACTCACCGGCCCACCTCGGTCGCGGCCTGTGACGCCAACTCCCCGAGGCCGAGCACCAGGGCGCCGAGCCCCGCGAAGCCGTCCGCGTCGCCGTACGCACCATCCTGGTGGCGGCGGTGCACCCCCTCGAGGATGCAGGCCAGCTTCCAGTAGCCGAACGCGACGTGGAACCCGATCTCCGCCACGTCGCGACCCGACGCCGACGCGTACCGGTCGACCAGGTCGTCCCGACGCAGGAAACCCTCGACCCCCGTCGGGGGATCCGGGAGCGGGACCGAGGTGTCGGTCGGCTCGGCCCAGTACACCAGCAGCAACCCGAGGTCGGCGAGCGGGTCGCCGAGCGTGGTGAGCTCCCAGTCGAGCACGGCGGTCACGGCGCCCGTGGCCGGGTCGAGGAGCAGGTTGTCGAGCCGGTAGTCACCGTGGACGATCGCAGCGGGCCCCTGCGGGGGGATGCGGGCGGTGAGGCGCGCGTGGACCTCGTCCAGGATCGCCACGTCTCGGGACCGCACCTGGTCGAGCTGGCGCTTCCAGCGCCCGAGCTGCCGGGCGAGGTAGTCCTCGCGTCGGGCCAGGGACCCGAGCCCGACCCGATCGATGTCCACGGCGTGCAGGCGGACCAGCACGTCGACGAGGTCCCGGCTCGCAGCCGCCCGGACCGGCTCGGTCAACGCCGAACGTGCCACCTCGGCGTCCCGGACGACCACCCCCTCCACGTGCTCCATGACGTAGAAGGGCGCGCCGGTGACCTCGCCGGTCGCCTCCAGGCCGAGGCAACGCGGGACGGGCACGTCGGTCGCCGCCAGGGCGGTCTGGATCCGGTGCTCACGCGCGACGTCGTGGGCCGACTCGAGCACGCTGTGCAGCGGCGGGCGACGCAGCACCAGCAGCCGGCCCGCCGCGTCCTCGAGCCGGTAGGTGAGGTTCGACCGGCCCCCCGCGATGGCCGTCGCGACCAGCGGAGGGGTGAGCTCGGTGCGGTCCTCGAGCCACCGGGTGACGGACCCGAGCGCGAGCCCCGGCACCTCCGCGCTCCCCTCGCGAGCTGGCTCCACCATGACGACGGCCCTCCCTGACGTCCGGCCCGGAGCCTGGCAGACCGATCCGTGGGCTCCAAGCCGGTGGCGCGCACGGCCGCGACGCTAGCGTGGCGGTGTGCATGATCAGGACGGCGCCCCTCCCCCGTCCGGCTCCCGCGGGAGCCGGCGCCGCCATGGCGTGGACGCCTGGGTCGCGGACCAGGGCGGCCCACCGCCACAGCGCCCGGGATCGCCGCTGGCGCGGGCTTCCCGGGCCGGCGCGCGCAAGCTGACCGGTAGCGTGCGCTCGCTGTTCGAGACCGGCGGGCGGGGGTTCCGGGACCTGGCGGTGACGCAGGTCTTCTCCACCATGGCCGACACGCTCGTGGCCATCGGCCTCGCGGGGACCCTGTTCTTCCAGGTGCCGACCGCCGAGGCACGTGGCAACGTCGCGCTGTACCTGCTGCTGACCGTGGCGCCCTTCGCGGTCATCGGGCCGGTGCTCGGTCGCGTGCTGGACCGGACGCCGGTCGCCACCCGGACGATGCTGGTCGCCGCCGCGTCGGGCCGCGCGGTGCTCGCCGTCGCGGCGCTGGGACGGCTCGACAGCCTGTGGCTGTTCCCCGTCGCGTTCCTGCTGCTGGTGCTGTCCCGCGTCCATGGCATCACCCGCCACGCCCTGCTCCCGCTGGCGCTCGACGCACCCCGTGCCCTGGTCGAGGCGAACGCCCGGCTCGCCTGGATCGGGGTGCTCGCCGGCGGCCTCGCGGCCGTCATCGGCCTGCCCGCGCTGCAGGTGGCCGGTGGCAACGGCCCCCTGGCACTGGCTGCGCTGGCCGCGCTCGGGGCCGCGGCCGTCGGACGCCACCTGCCCGAGCCCGACGGTTCGGCGGCCCGCGCCGGGGGTGAGCCCTGGCGGGGGCTACGGCTGCAGCTCCCGCGGGAGGTCCGGCTGGCCCAGCTGGCCACGGCCGGGGTGCGCGTGCTGAACGGGTTCCTGCTGCTGCTGCTCGCCTTCGAGCTGCAGCAGCGCGACGCCGACCTGCTCGACTTCGGGGCGCTCCTCGCCGCGGCGGGGGTGGGCTACGCCATCGCCTCACGCGTGGTCCCGCTGGTCGCCCGACGGGTCCGTGAGGAGCCGATGGTGCTCGCGGCGCTCGCCATCACGGCGGCGGCGGCCTTCACCGCGGGGCAGTGGTTCGGCCTGGTCGCGGCGGCGGCCCTGGCCGGTGCCGCCGGCATCGCTTGGGGTTTCGCCAAGCTGGCCTTCGACGGGCTCCTGCAGGGCACGGTCCCGGCCGACCGGCGCGGCGCCGCCTTCACCCGCTCGGAGACGATCTTCTCCGTCGCCTGGGTCCTCGGCGCGATCGTGCCGACAGCGATCCCCCTGCCCGCCTCGGTCGGGCTGGCGCTGGTCGGTTTCGCTGCCCTGGCGGCCCAGATCGTCTACGTCAGCGTGCTGCTGCTCCCGGACGCCGGGGCCAGGCGGCCCGATGACCCGACCGAGGCCCCGCCGAGGTGACAGGGGGGCGCCGGCCGGGTCCGGACGTGCGCTACAGGACGTCCCAGACGTTGCCGCTGGCCAGCAGCGCCTCGAGGTCACCCTTGCCGTGCTGCTCCGTCGCAGCCTCCACCTGACGACGTAGTTCCTCGTCGTACACCGGGCGCTCGACGTCACGGAAGACACCGATCGGGGTGGGGCCGGTCGGGTTGGCCGACAGGCGCGACAGCGCGAACGCGCTGGTCGTCTTGTCCCGCGCGGGATCGTGCACGACGACCCGGTCACCGGCCTCGTCCGTCGGCACGATCCGCATCGTGCCGTCCGGGTCGGCGATGACCGCGCGCTCGCCCTCCGGGCCGAACACGATCGGCTGCCCGGACTGCAGGCGGATCTGGTTGTGCTCCTTCTGCCCCTTCTCCTTCAGGGCCGCGAAGGCCCCGTTGTTGAAGATGTTGCAGTTCTGGTAGATCTCGACGAACGAGGTCCCGCGGTGCGCCTGCGCCGCGGTGAGGACCTCGGTCAGGTGGGCACGGTCGGTGTCGATGGAGCGTGCCACGAAGGTCGCGCCGACCCCCAGCGCAAGCGACACCGGGTTGACCGGCCGGTCCAGCGAGCCCATCGGGGTCGACTTATGCACCGAGCCCACCGGCGAGGTCGGCGAGTACTGCCCCTTGGTCAGCCCGTAGATCTCGTTGTTGAACAGCAGGATGTTGACGTTGACGTTGCGCCGGATCGTGTGCATCAGGTGGTTGCCCCCGATGGACAGCCCGTCGCCGTCCCCCGTCACGATCCAGATCTCGAGGTCGGGGCGGGTGATCGCGAGCCCGGTGGCCACCGTCGGTGCCCGCCCGTGGATCGTGTGGAACCCGTAGGTGTCCATGTAGTACGGGAAGCGGGACGAGCACCCGATCCCGGAGATGAACACCGTGGACTCCGGCCGGGCGCCGGAGTCCGCCAGCACGGACTGGACCGTGGCCAGGATGGCGTAGTCCCCGCACCCGGGGCACCAGCGCACCTCCCGGTCGGAGGTGAAGTCCTTCTTGGTCAGCTTGCGTTCCTTGGTCGTCATGCCTGCTCTCCCCAGCCCAGGTGCTCGATCACGCGCCGCAGCTCACCGGAGCTGAACGGCTGCCCACTGACCTTGTTGTAGGGCTTGACGTCGACCAGCGTCTTCGCGCGCAGCAGCATGGCGAGCTGGCCCATGTTGTTCTCCGGGCAGATCACGACCCGGTAGGACCGCAGTAGCTCCGGCAGGTCCGGGTGCAGCGGCGCCAGGTGCCTCAGGTGCACCCGGGCGACCTTGCGACCCTGGTCGCGCAGGTCATGGCAGGCCGCCTGGAGCGGCCCCTTGGTCGACCCCCAGCCGACGACGAGCACGTCCGCCTCACCGCTCGGGTCGACCACCTCCAGCGGAGGCAGCGACGCGGCGATGCGGTCCAACCGCTCGTACCGCAGCTCGGTCATGTGCTGGTGGTTGGCCGGGTCGTAGGAGATGTGCCCGGAGCCCTCCTCCTTCTCGATGCCGCCGAGTCGGTGCTCCAGCCCGGGCGTGCCGGGCAGGGCCCACGGACGGGCCAGCGTCTCCTCGTCACGCAGGTACGGCGCGAAGGTGCCGTCCTCGCGGTTCGGCGCGGTCGTGAAGTGGAACATCTCCGACAGCGCAGGCAGCTCCGCGACCTCGGGCAGCCGCCACGGCTCGGCGGAGTTGGCCAGGTAGCCGTCGGACAGCACCGCGACCGGCGTGCGGTAGGTCAGGGCGATCCGCGCGGCCTCGACGGCGGTGTCGAAGCAGTCCGCGGGTGAGGCGGCCGCGATCACCGGCATCGGGGCCTCGCCGTTGCGACCGAACAGCAGCTGCAGCAGGTCGGACTGCTCGGTCTTGGTCGGCAGTCCGGTGGAGGGCCCGCCGCGCTGCACGTCGATCACGATCATGGGCAGCTCGGTGATGGCCGCCAGGCCCATCGCCTCGGTCTTCAGGGCGATGCCCGGACCCGAGGAGGCGGTGACGGCGAGCGATCCGCCGAAGGCCGCGCCGATGACCGAGCCCATGGCCGCGATCTCGTCCTCGGCCTGGTAGGTGGCGACCCCGAAGTGCTTCAGCTTGGCCAGCTCGTGCAGGATGTCGGAGGCCGGCGTGATGGGGTACGAGCCGTAGAACAACGGCAGACCGCTGCGCGTGCTGGCAGCCACCAGCCCGTACGCCATGGCCTGGTTGCCGGTGATGTTCCGGTAGCGCCCGGGGGCCAGCTTCGCGGGCTTGACCTCGTAGGTGAAGGCGAAGGCCTCGGTCGTGTCGCCGTAGTTCCACCCGGCCTTCAGCGCCGTGATGTTCGCCTCGGCGAGCGCGGGCTTGACGGAGAACTTGCCCTCGAGCCAGTCCTCGGTCTCCCCGATCGGCCGCGAGTACATCCACGACACGAGCCCGAGCGCCAGCATGTTCTTGCAGCGCTCGGCCTCCTTCTTGTTCAGCCTGCCGTCCTCGATCATGCCCTTGAGCGCGCCGAGGGTCAGCTCGGTGATCGGGACCTCGTGCAGCTGGTAGTCCTCCAGGCTGTGGTCCTCCAGCGGGGAGACCTCGAACCCGGCCTTGTGCAGGTTGCGCTCGGTGAACGCGTCGGTGTTGACGATGAGGATGCCGCCGGACCTCAGTGCACTGAGGTGCTTGGACAGCGCCGCCGGGTTCATCGCCACCAGCACGTCCGGGGAGTCCCCCGGGGTGTGGATGTCCTGGTCGGAGAAGTGCAACTGGAAGGAGCTCACCCCCGCCAACGTGCCGGCAGGTGCCCGGATCTCCGCCGGGAAGTCCGGCAGGGTCGCCAGGTCGTTGCCCGCGATCGCGGACTGCGTCGTGAACCGGTCGCCGGTGAGCTGCATGCCGTCACCGGAGTCACCCGCGAAGCGGATCACCGCGCTGGAGAGCTGGATCCTCTCCCGTGCCGGGGCCGTCGTGTCACTCATCGTGCCACCTGCCCGTCCATCACACCCATCATGTCCTCCCGCACGCCGATCGTGCGATCGTCACCGGGCCCACGTGCCCCGCCACGCTGCGGGGACGCGCCGGGGACCCGGCCGTAGGTCCGAACCTACCGTGATGCCGGGAGGCCGTCGTCCTCGGGGCAACCGCGCGCGTCGGGCCCCAGGTCCCGACCCCCGGGGTCGCGTCAGCCGCACACGCTGCGCAGGAGCGGGTAGGGGTTGACGGGCCGGCTTCCACCCACGTGGTGCTCGAAGTGGACGTGCTCCGCCCCGGCCACGGCGTTCCCCGTCGACCCGTTGGTCCCCACCTGTTGCCCGGCGCTGACCCGGGTGCCGCTGGCGACCGTGTGGCTGTCGAGGTGGAGGTACCAGAAGTGGTCGCCGTTGTCGGCCCGCAGGACACCCCAGAGCCCGGCGCTCGGCCCGGGGCTCATCACCCGCCAGACCCCGGAGGTGATGGCACGCACGGGGATCCCCTTGGGCCCCATGATGTCGGTCCCACGGTGCGCCCGGCCCCCGGAGCGGGCATGCCCCCAGGAGTCGATGAAGGAACGGGGCTGGTCGAGGGGACAGGCCATCCCCCCACCCGTCGACGCCGGCACAGGGGCCGGCGCAGGGGCTGGTGCAGGCGCCGGCGCAGGGGCCGGCGCGCGGGTCGGCGCGCGGGTCGTCGCGGCGGCCTCGCGCGCCGCACGCTCGGCGTCGATCCGGGCCTGCCGCTCCGCCTCCAGCCGGGCCTGCCGCTCCGCCTCCAGCCGGGCCTGGCGCTCCTGCTCACGACGGATGCGGTCGCGCTCCTCGCGCACGTCGACCTGGAGCCCGGCGACCACCGCCTCGAGGTCGGCGTAGGCCGCCTGCAGCTCGGCCCCGACGGCCTCCTGGCGAACCAGGGCACCCTCGAGCTGCTGCTCACGCTCGGCCAGCTCGTCCTCGGCGCTCCGGAGCCGGACCCGCGACGCCTCCAGGGCCTCGGTGCTGGCCCGATCGGCGTCCACGGCGCGTTGGACCGCCTCGACCCGGGCGAGCGCGGCGGTCGGGTCCTCGCTGGCCAGGAACACCGTCAGCGGGTCCAGCGCCGCCCCGTGCATGAAGACGGCCCGGATCCGGGTACCGACCAGCTCGTCGAGCTCCACGAGCTCCGTCCGCAGTCGGCGGACCACCCGCTCCAGCTCGTCCCGCTCGCCCTCGAGCAGGGCGATCTCGGCGACGAGCTCCTCCCGGGCCACGGTGGCCGCATCCAGGCGCCCCTGGACCTCCGCCTGTGCTGCCTCCGCGGCCGCCAGCTCACGCTCGATGCGCCCGAGCTGCCCGCCCTGCGCCAGCGCCGGCAGCTCCAGCACGAGGACCGCGAGCAGCACCACCGCGAGCAGCAGGTGCCGGCGCAGCGGCAGGCGGGTCACGGACACGACGCGGCACTCCCGTTGGTCGGCGACGAGCGGCAGGGAGCGTACGCGCTCGCCGGCCCCGTGCCGCTCCCGGGGCCGGCCGGCCGGACAGGACCCGTCAGTCGAGCTTCGCGCTGGCCGCGCCGGTGGCGGCGACCCGGTCCATCTCGGTCTTCGGCGCGACGCGCCAGAACGCCTCCGACCCCCTGGCCCAGTCGTCCAGCAGTGCCTGCGCGCGGGTCGAGCCGGTGACGGTCGCATGCTCCTCGACCAGCTGCCGCACCCGGGCGAGCTGCCCGCCGTCGGGGCGGCGCGCCTCGACCAGCTGGCGGTTGACGCGGGCCAGCACGTCGCCGCGCGGGTCGTGCACGAAGCACTCCCCGCCGCTCATCCCGGCACCGATGTTGTGCCCGGTCGGCCCCAGCACCACGACCGTCCCGCCGGTCATGTACTCGCAGGCGTGGTCGCCGGTGCCCTCGACGACCGCGGACGCACCGGAGTTGCGGACCGCGAAGCGCTCGCCGGTCCGCCCCGCGACGAACAGCTGGCCGCCGGTGGCGCCGTACAGCACGGTGTTGCCGACCAGCACCGGGTCGCCCGCGTCGTCCTCCGGCGCCCGGATCACGATCCGACCGCCGCCCAGCCCCTTGCCGACGTAGTCGTTGGCCTCGCCGTCGAGGACGAGCTCGAGCCCGCGGGTCGCGAAGGCCCCGAACGACTGCCCCGCCGTCCCGGTGAACCGCAGCCGGGCGAGGCCGGGCGGGTCCTCCTCGCCGAACTCGAGCCCGACCGCGCCGCCGATACGGGCGCCCACGGTGCGGTCGGCGTTGGAGATCGCGTAGGTGAACTCGGTGATGCCGCCCAGGAAGATGGTCTCGAGCGCATCCTCGAAGGCCCGGTCGCCGAGTGCGCTACGGGGATCCTGGATCGGGACCCGGCCGGTGAAGTGGCGGTCACCGACACCCGGGTCGTGGAGCAGGGGTGCGACGTCGATCCGTGCGGCCTTGCCCTCGAGCCCGGACCGGCGGGACAGCAGGTCGACCCGACCGACCGCCTCGTCCAGGGAGCTGAGGCCCAGCTCGGCCAGCAGCTCACGGACCTCGTGCGCGACCATCGTGAGGTAGGCCGCGACCATCTCCGGGGTACCGGCGAACTTGGCCCTGAGGTCCAGCCGCTGGGTCGCGATCCCCACCGGGCAGGTATCCCGGTGACAGGCGCGGGCCATGATGCAGCCCTCGGCGAACAGCGCCGCGGTCCCGAAGGAGTACTCGTCGGCACCGAGCAGGGCGGCGAGCAGCACATCGTGGCCGGTCTTGAACCCGCCATCCACCCGGAGCTTCACCCGGCCGCGCAGCCGGTTGTGCCGGAGCGTCTGCTGGACCTCGGCCAGCCCGAGCTCCCAGGGCAGCCCGGCGTGCTGGATCGACGACAGCGGCGAGGCGCCGGTGCCGCCGTCGTTGCCGGAGATGTGGATCGAGTCCGCGAGCGCCTTGACCACCCCGGCCGCGACCGTGCCGATGCCATGCTCGGCCACGAGCTTGACGTCGACCAGCGCCTCGGGGTTGACCTGCTTGAGGTCGAAGATCAGCTGGGCGAGGTCCTCGATCGAGTAGATGTCGTGGTGGGGCGGCGGGCTGATCAAGGTCACGCCCGGCGTGGTGTGGCGGAGCCGCGCGATCTCCTCGGTGACCTTGTGCCCCGGGATCTGGCCGCCCTCGCCGGGCTTGGACCCCTGGGCGACCTTGATCTGGAGCAGGTGGGCGTTCGCGAGGTACTCCGGGGTGACCCCGAAGCGGCCCGAGGCGACCTGCTTCATGCGGCAGTCGAGGTCGCGCTCGCTCCACCGGGTCCGGAAGCGGGCCGGGTCCTCCCCACCCTCCCCGGAGTTGGCCTTGCCCCCGATCAGGTTCAGGGCCGCGGCCAGGGTCTCGTGGGCCTCGGCGGACAGCGCGCCGTGGGACATCGCCCCGGTGGAGAACCGGGCCGTGATGGCCTCGACCGGCTCCACCTCCTCCAGCGGGATCGGTCGGTCGGCCGCGGTCGGCACCAGGAAGTCCCGCGGGTAGGCCGGCGGGCGGGAACGCACGGTGGCGCTGAAGTGGCGGTACAGCTCGATCCGGCCCTCGTCGGCGGCGGTCCGCAGCAGCGCCGCGGTGGTGCCGTCCACCTCGGTGCGGGCACCGACGCCGTCGAGCCGGAACGGGGTCGTGGAGGGTCGGCGGCCGAGGCCGAGCACGTCGTGCAGCGCGTCGACGACCGGCTTGGACATGTCGTGGAACTCGCCGCCCTGCTTCCACTTGATGATGCCGGGGCTGGACAGGTCCGGCAGCGCCACCGCGCCGTCGTCGCCGGGAGCCGGGAAGGCCTCGGCGTGCTGGGCGAGGACCTCGGCGGCCAGGTCGGCGAGGCTGAGCCCGCCGAGGGTGGACCTCGTGCCGGTGAAGCAGGTCTCGATCACGTCCTGCCCGAGGCCGAGCGCCTCGAAGATCTGCGCCGAGCGGTAGGAGTCCAGCACGCTGATGCCCATCTTGGACATGATCTTCAGCACGCCGTCCTCGAGCGCGTTGCGGTAGCGCTCCTGCGCGACCGACGCCGGCGGGTTGTCGCCGCCGATGCGTCCCTCGTCGGCCAGGTCGGCGATGGTCTGCAGCACCAGCCGCGGCACGATCGCATCGGCGCCGTAGCCGAGCAGGGTGGCGGCGTCGTGGGTCTCGCGGGCCTCGTCGGTCTCGGCCACCAGCGAGGTGGCGGTCCGCAGGTTCTCGCGCAGCAGCCGCTGGTGCACCGCACCCACGGCGAGCAGGATCGGGACCCGGGCCCGGTCGGCGTCGACGCCGACGTCGGAGACGACCACCACCCCGGCACCGGCGCGGACGTGGGCGACGGCCTCGTCACCGAGCCGCTGCAGCGCCGCCGCGAGCCCGGCGGGCCCCGCGACGACGGAGAAGGTCGCGTCCACCGCCTGGACCGCGAAGGGCAGGTCCGGCGAGAGCACGATGCGTTGCAGCCCGTCCGGGTAGAGGAAGAACGATCCGAGCTCGATCAGCTGCGCCGCCTCGGGCGTCTCGGTCAGGACCGAGGCGCGGGGCCCGAGCAGCGTCCGAAGGCTCATCACCTCCGATTCGCGGTAGTGGTCGATCGGCGGGTTGGTGACCTGCGCGAAGCGCTGCTTGAGGAAGTGCGACACCGGCCGGCGGACCTGGCTGAGCGCCTCCATGGGGGTGTCGTCCCCCATCGAGGAGGTCGTCTCCTTGCCCTGGGTCGCCATCGGCCGCAGGATCGAGATCAGCTCCTCCTTGGTGATCCCGAAGGCCAGCTGGCGCTGGCGCAGATCCGCGGGCACGCCTTCCACCGGCTGGCCGGCCGCGACGGTCCGCATGCGCTCCGCCAGCCAGGCCCCGTAGGGCCCGCCGGCGGCCAGGCGCAGCTTGATCTCGCGGTCCTCCTGCAGGCCACCCTCGCCGGGGTCGACGCACAGCATCTGCCCGGGGCCCAGCCGCTCCCGGCGGACCTTGCCGCGGTGCTCGGGGTGGTCGGTGGGCAGCGAGGTCGCGACGGCACCGACCTCGGAGGAGGCCACGACCGTGCCGTCCTCGCAGACGTGGTAGCGCAGCGGCCGGAGCCCGTTGCGGTCCAGACCCGCCGCGACGCGGACCCCGTCGGTGAAGATCAGGCCCGCGGGGCCGTCCCAGGGCTCCACCAGGCAGGAGTGGTACCGGTAGAAGTCGTGGACGGCGGGCTCGAGGTCGCGGGCGCCCTCCCAGACCTGGGGGACGAGCATCGCCTGGGCGTGGCGCACGTCGCGGCCGCCGAGGACCAAGAGCTCGAGCGCGGCGTCCAGCTTGGCGGAGTCGGACTGCCCGTGGTCGATGACCGGGGGCAGGAGCTCCGGCGCGGCCCAATCCACGCCGTCGACCGACATGGCGCCGGGCACGAACTGGCCCTCCCGGGCCCGCATGAGGTTGAGGTTGCCGTCGATCGTGTTGATCTCGCCGTTGTGGCACAGGGTCCGGAACGGCTGCGCGCGCTCCCAGGAGGGGGCCGTGTTGGTCGAGAACCGGGAGTGGTAGATGGCGAGCCCCGAGGTGAACCGCTCGTCGCGCAGGTCGAGGTAGAAGGCATCGAGCTGGTCCGCATCGGCCATGGCCTTGTAGGTCACGGTCAGGAAGGAGCAGCTGGCGGCGTAGAAGCGCACGCCGGCAGCCTCGCAGGCCTTCCGGGCACGTCGGCGCACGCGGTAGGCGGCCCGCTCCGCGGCACGATCGTCGAACCCCTCCGGCCGGCCCAGCACCGCCTGGAGCAGCGCGGGCTGCGCGGCCAGCGCGATCTCCCCGATCGCGTCCGGGTCCGTCGGTACGGCGCGGAACCCGGCCAGGGTGACACCCTCGGCGGCACAGGCGGCGGCGACGGCCTCCTGCGCGGTGGTGCGGGCCGCCTCGTCCTCCGGTCGGTCGCCCGCCTGCAGGAACAGCATCGCCAGCCCGGTCCGCTCCGGTGCCACCTCGGCACCGAGCTCGCTGGCCCAGCGCGCAGCCAGCTCCCGTGGGATCTGGGTCAGGACGCCGGCACCGTCGCCGGAGCGGGCGTCCGCCGCCACGGCACCGCGGTGCTTCACGCCGCACAGCCCCTGCAGGGCGAGCTCGACGATGCTGCGCCGGGACTGGCCATCGACGTGCGCGACGAACCCGATCCCGCAGGCATCACGTTCGGCGTCGAGGTCGAACCCCCGCGGCGAGGTGGGGGGGACCGGTGTGCGGGCGGGGTCGACCATGGCGGGCCTCCGACAGCTCGAGGGTCCCGACGCCGCTGCATCGGGGACCCGGTGGGGCCGCCGGTCGCGCGGGGACCGACGGCAGGTGGACCGCGCCGGACGCACGAACGGCGCCCGCGGATCCGGGGACACGCGAGCGCCGTTGCTCTGCGGGCACGGTACCGGGGGACCGACGATGGTGTCCATCCGGCCACGACCTACGCTGGGGACCACCGAGGACGGGAGGCCGCATGTCGGTGCTGCTGGACCACCGTGAGGACGGCGTCGCGGTCCTGACCTTCGACGACCCCGACCGTCGCAACGCCATGACGGCCGCGATGGGCGACCAGCTCGCGGCACGGGTCCGGGAGCTCGACGAGGACCCCCAGCTGCGCGCGGTCGTGGTGACCGGCACCCCGCCGGCGTTCTCGGCCGGTGGCGACCTGGACATGCTCCAGGACCTCGCGCGCCGGGCCCACGAGGAGGCCTTCGACGCGGCGCCGTTCATGACCGCCTTCTACCGCCGCTTCCTCAGCATCGCCGAGCTGCCGGTGCCGGTCATCGCGGCCATCAACGGCCACGCCGTCGGCGCGGGGCTGTGCGTGGCCCTGGCCGCGGACCTGCGTCTCGTGGCGACCGAGGCCAAGGTGGGGCTCAACTTCGCCCAGCTCGGCCTGCATCCCGGGATGGGCGGCACGTGGTTCCTGCCGCGGCTGCTCGGCGCCGAGCGGGCCGCCGCGTGGCTCTACACCGGGGCGCTGACCGACGGAGCGACCGCCGCGGCCCAGGGGCTGGCGCTCGAGGCCGTCACGAGCGCGGAGGTGCTCCCCCGGGCGCTGGCGCTGGCCCACCGCATCGCCGCCTCCTCGCCGGTGGTGGTCCGCCAGCTCAAGCGCACCCTCGCCGCCAGCCCGCAGGTCGACCTGTCCACGGCGCTGCGCACCGAGGCGGAGGCCCAGGCCCACAGCTACGCCAGTGCCGACCTTCTCGAGGGTCTCGAGGCGGCACGCGAGCGTCGCCCCCCGTCGTTCCCGGGACGCTGAGCCGGGCTCAGCGCTCGGCGAGCGCGCCGGCCAGCAGGCCGCGGGCGATGACCTTGAGCGCCAGCACCTCGTCGGTTCCCTCGAAGATCGACAGCACCCGGGCGTCCACGAACAGACGGCTGACCTCGTACTCCTCGGCGTAGCCGTAGCCGCCGTGGAGCTGCTGCGCCTCGCGGGTGACCCACTCCGCCGACCGGCAGGCGACCTGCTTGACCTGTGACGCGGTGAGCGCCGCACCCTCGCTGCCGCGGGCGAGCTCCCGCGCGACCTGGACGGACAGGGCCCGGCAGGCCGCCAGGGTGGCCGCCATCCGTGCCAACCGGACCCGGGTCAGCGGGAAGTCGGCGATCGGCTGGTCGAACACCCGCCGCTCGCGGGCGTAGGTCACGGCGCGTTCCAGCGCGGCCTGCATGACGCCCTGGGCCCGTGCCGCGGTCTGCAGGCGGGCGTTCGCGAAGGCCTGCATCTGGAGGTAGAAGCCCCGACCGAGGCCACCTTCCTCGCCGATCAGGGCGTCCACAGGCACCCGCCAGCTCTCGAAGGAGACCTCGAAGGAGTGCATACCGCGGTAGCCGATCGTGGGGATCGCGCGCGCGTCCATCCGCCCCCCACCGGTGCCACCGACGGTGCCATCGGGTCCCTGCTCGACGGTGAAGTGGTGGCCGCTGGCTGCCGGCTTCTCGACCACGAACAGGCTCAGGCCCTTGTGTCCGAGCGAGCGGTCCGGATCGGTCCGGGCCAGCACCAGCAGGTACTCGGCCCGACCCGCGAAGGTGCACCAGGTCTTGACGCCGTCGAGCACCCAGTGGTCCCCGTCCCGCTTGGCGGTGGTCTTGACCCCGGCCACGTCGGAGCCGAAGTCGGGCTCGGTGACCGCGACCGCGCACATGCGCTCCCCCGACGCGATGGCCGGTAACCAGGTGGCCTTCTGTGCCTCCGTCCCGCCCTTGAGGATCGCGGTCCCGATGATCTCGGGCCGCGTGATGAGCGACCCGGCCACGCCGAGCGAGCCACGCGAGAGCTCCTCGGTCACCAGCACCATGTTGAGCAGCTCGTCGTCGCCGCCGGCCGCGAACCCACCGTGCTCCTCCGGGATCGACAGGGCGAAGCAGCCGAGCTCGGCCAGCCCCGAGATGATCTCCTCCGGGATGTCCTCGTCGCCGCGGTGGACGTGCTCGGCCACCGGCATCACCTTGTCCTCGGCGAAGCGGCGGAAGGTCTGCCGGACCATCTCCAGGTCCTCGCCGAGGTGCCGCGGCCCCGCCTCGCCGGTCGCGAGCACCTGCTCCCCCAGCCCTTGCAGGAGCGCTGCGGACCGCCCGACGGCCAGCGCGTCGGCGACCTCGCCCAACAGGTCGCGGTCGAGCCCGACCTCGGCCTCGCGACCGGCGAGGCGCGCCAGCAGGTCGGCGGCCACGTCGGCGGCCGCGACCAGCGCGAGCTGGGCCTCGAGAGCACTGCCGCCCTCGGCCTGGGCGAGCAGGGCGCGGGCCGCGGCCTGGGCGGAGGACAGCGATGCGAGGTCGTAGGCGACGGCCTGGTGGGCGTCGAGGCGCCCGGCGTCGATGCGGCCGTCGACCGCGCAGGCGGTGGCGAGGTGGTGGGCGATCGTGGCGAGGCGGTCGTCGACCGCGGCGATCAGTCGCTGGGCGTGGGCGAGCTCGGACACGGTCGACCCCCTGGGCGGCGGCCGGCGACCCGGGTGGTCACGACGGTCCGCGATGGTGCCCGACAGCCTGCCAGCAGCAGCGGCGACGGACCAAGCCGGCCGCGCTGCCCGCCGCCGCGACCCGCCGCCGCGCGCCTCAGGCCCCCGCACGCTCCCGAGCGACGGCGGCGGCACCGATCGCACCACCTTCGTCCCCGAGCGCGGCCCGCACCAACCGCACCTCGGGCGGCTGGAGGAACAGCAGCGGCTGCATGACGTTCTCGATCCGCGCGCGGAAGGGCTCCCCGAGCTTGTCCGCGAGCCCCCCGCCGAGCACGACCAGCTCGAGGTCCAGCAGGTTCACGACGCTCGCGATCCCGGTGCCCAGCGCATCGACGGCATCGTCGAGCAGGTCGCTCACGAGCCGGTCGCCCTCCTCCAGGGTGGCCTGGAACACCCCCGAGGTGACCCGGTCCTTGCCCTTCTCCTCGGCGATGGCGAACAGGCGGGTGGACCGCCCCCCGTCGAGCGCGCGCTGGGCCGCGACCTCCATGGAGCGCCGGCCGGCGTAGGCCTCGACGCAGCCCCGGCGACCACAGCCGCACATCGCACCGCCCTCGCGCACGATCATGTGCCCGAACTCCCCCGCCGCGCCGTGCCGGCCCTCCACCGGCTGGCCACGGAGCACGAGGCCGCCGCCGACGCCGGTCCCCGCGAACACCGTCAGCAGGTCGTCCGCGCCCTGCCCGGCGCCGAGGCGGTGCTCGCCGATGGCTGCGGCGGTGACGTCGTTGAGGACCACGACCGGACAGCCGAGCTCCTCGCCCAGCACGTGCGCGAGCGGGAAGCGCTCGCGGACGCCCTGCACGTTCGGCCCACCGTCGATCCCGCCGTCGCGGACCACCCCGGGGACCCCGACGCCGACCGCGTCGATCTCCTCGAGCTCACGCCCGGCGTCCTCCGCCGCCTTGCGGGCCGCCTTCCGCAGCTCCTTGACCAGCGCTGCGGGATCGCCGGCAGGCGGGGTCGCGCGCTTGGTCGACCCGGCGACCTCGTCGCCATCGAGGACCAGCGCGTAGATGTTCGTGCCGCCGAGGTCCAGACCGATCGTGGCCATGCGCGACGCCTCCTGCCTGCCCGTCGTCGGTCAGAGCCTAACGGCGCCTCGGCGGCGTGCGCCGGGGCGGTCCGATCGTGGGCCGGGTGCGGCGAGAGATCGGTGCCACCGCCGCCAGTCCGACGACCAGCAGCGTGGCGCCGATCCACCCGGGGAGCGACAGCCGCTCCCCCACCAGCACCACCGCGAGCACGGTCGCGGCCAGGGGCTCGGCCAGCGTCAGGGTCGTGACCGTCGGCGCGTCGAGCGCCGCGAGGCCACGGGCGAACAGCGCGTAGCCGGCCGCGGTGGTCCCGAGGGTGATCCACAGCACGGTGACGGTCCCGCGCGTCCCCGCGATCCACGTGAGGTCGCCGGCGACCAGCACGGGGAGCAGCAGCAGCCCGGCCCCCGTGAAGGTCACGGCCACCGCCGAGGTGCCATCCGCGCCGGCCTGCACGAGGCGGACCGACACGGTGGTGTAGGTGCCGTAGGCGGCACCCGCGACCAGCCCGGCCAGCACCCCGAACGGACCGGGGTCCTGCCCGGCGTCGCCACCCCCGACCAGGAGCAGCACGGCGGCCCCGGCGACCGTGGCGACCGTCGCGGCCACCCACCGACCGCCCGGACGTCGGCCGGCCAGCACGGCGAGGAGACCGGCCCAGGCCGGCGCGCTCCCGATCGCGATCAGCACCCCGAGCGCGACACCGATCGCGCGCACCCCGGTCAGGTAGGCCAGCTGGAACACCGTGATGGACACCGCCGCCCCGACCACGGCCCCGGGGGCCCGACGGACGGCGGCGGCCAGGCGCGCCCCGCCGCCGCTGAGCACCACGATCGCCACCAGCGCCAGCCCGCCCCCCAGGCTGCGGACCCCGGCGACCGTCGCGGGCGCGGCGCTCGGGGCGCCGAGCTCCTGGGCGATCCCGAGCGTGCCCCACAGCGTCGCCGCCGCCAGCACCGCGAGCGTGCCGTGCCGTCGGAGGACGACCTCGCCGCGGCGCTCAGGCGTCACGGAGATCCGCACGGATGCGCGCCAGGTGCGTGTCGTCGAGCGCGGCGCTGGACAGGCTGATGCGGTCCGCCAGCCCGCCGTAGCGTGCCCGCACGGCCATCCCCACCTCGGCCGGGTCGGCGACCACCGCGAAGGTCTCGAGCACCTCGGCCGGGATCATCGCCGGCATCTCCGCCCAGCGGTCCGCCACCGAGGCGGCATGCAGCTGCTCGTGCAGTGCCCCCCAGCCGTGGAGCTCGAGCACGCCCTTGTACGCCGGGGTGGAGCCGTAGAACGCCAGCTGTCCGCGGACCATCGCTTCGCTGGCGGCCCGCTGCTCCTCGCTCGCGCCGGTCACCACGAACACCGGCAGGACCACCTCGAGGTCGCTGCGGTCCCGACCGGCCGCCGCGGCACCCTCGAGCAGGTTGGGCAGGGTGACCTCCTCGAGGTAGCGGGCGGTGCTGAAGGCGTGGGCGAGCAGGCCGTCGGCGACCTCGCCGGTGACCCGGGTCATGAGCGGCCCGACCGCAGCCAGCCACACGGCCGGGTCCCCGTGCCCGTGGTCCTCCGGGGTGAAGAACGGGGTCATGAGCGTGTGCCGGTAGAACTCGCCCCGGAAGGCCAGCTTCCCGCCGGTGCGCCACGCCTCCCAGATGGCACGCAGCGCCAGCACGTACTCCCGCATCCGTGCCGCCGGCTTGGACCACTCGGTCGAGAACCGCTTCTCGATGTGGGGCTTGATCTGCGAGCCGAGCCCGAGCACGAACCGCCCGCCCGTCAGCGCCTGCAGGTCGTGGGCCGCGTAGGCGACGTGCATCGGACTGCGCGGGAAGGCGACCGCGATGGCGGTCCCCACCTGCATCCGGCCCGAGACCTGCCCGGCCACGGCCGCGGCGAGGAAGGGGTCGTGGGTGGTCTCCGACACGAACCAGCCGTCGTAGCCCCGCTCGCGCGCGGCCTCGACCGCCGCGGTCGTGGCGGCCAGCGGCTCGCCGTAGGTCATCGCATCCAGCTTCATGCTGCCCTGCTCCTGCGCTCAGCCGGCCACCTGGGTCGGGTCGATGTTGGCGAGACGGACCTGCCCGCGCGCGATCGGCACGCCGTCGTCCGCGCGCGACAGGACCACCTGCCACAGCTGCTGGGTGCGACCGACGTGCACGGGCGTCGCGACGGCGTCGACCCGGCCCTCGCGGTGGCTGCGGAGGAAGTCGGTCGAGTTACTGACCCCGACCACGAACCGCCCGCTGGCTGCCACCTGCAGCGCCGCGGCCACCGACGCCAGGGACTCGACCACCGCACACCACACCCCACCGTGCACGATGCCGTAGGGCTGGCGGTGCCGCTCGTCGACCTCGAGATGCCCGACGACCTCGGCCAGGCTGATCCGATCCCACACGAGCCCGAGGGTGGCGGTCCCGAAGCCGTCCTCACGGAGGACGAACAGCCCCTCGAGCTCCTCGGCGGCGACGGTCTCGCCCGCCTGCAACCGGGCCAGCACCGGTGCCATCGTCCCCTCGCTGTCCTCCGGTATCCCCGCCACGTGCCTACCTCCCTCGGCGCGCCCCTCGCGTGCCGTCCGCCGCCTGCCGTCCGCCGCGTACCGTCCGCCGCCTGCCGTCCCCGATCCGGGAACGGTAGCGCCCGGACCGTTCCCGCCCGCATGCGCGGGCACGCCCGCGGCCCGGTGCCGGCACGCCCGCGGCCCGGTGCCGGCACGCCCGCGGCCCGGTGCCGGCTCGACGGCGGCCGGGGCGGTGTGGTCAGATGCGGGCCGTGGACCCACCTCCGAGGAGCACCGACACGATGGCCGAGCCGACCCCCGACCGCAAGCCCCGCAGCCGCGACGTCACCGACGGCTACGAGCGGGCTCCCGCCCGCGCGATGCTGCGCGCGATCGGCATGGGCGACGAGGACTGGTCCAAGCCCCAGGTCGGGGTCGCGTCGTCCTGGAACGAGGTGACCCCCTGCAACCTGTCGCTGGACCGCCTGGCCAAACAGGCGAAGGAGGGCGTGCGGGAGGCCGGCGGGTTCCCGATCGAGTTCACGACCATCGCGGTCTCCGACGGCATCTCCATGGGCCACGAGGGCATGCGGGCCTCGCTGGTCTCCCGGGAGGTGATCGCCGACTCGGTCGAGACCGTCATGCACGCCGAGCGGCTCGACGGCATGGTGACCTTCGCCGGCTGCGACAAGTCCCTGCCGGGGATGGTGATGGCCGCGGTCCGGCTGGACGTCGCCAGCGCGTTCCTGTACGGCGGGTCCACCCTGCCCGGCCATCTCGATGACCACGACATCACGATCCAGGACGTCTTCGAGGCCGTCGGCGCCCGCAGCCGCGGCACGATCGACGACGAGCAGCTGGGCGCGATCGAGCGGGCCGCCTGCCCCGGGGAGGGGGCGTGCGGGGGCATGTTCACGGCCAACACGATGGCCTCCGCGATCGAGGCACTGGGCCTGGCCCTGCCCGGCTCCGCGTCGGCGCCGGCGCCCGACCCGCGACGTGACGGGTTCGCCCGTCGCTCCGGTGCCGCGGTCGTCCACCTGCTCGAGCGGGGGCTGACCGCCCGCGACATCGTCACCCGCGAGGCCCTGGAGAACGCCATCTCGGTGGTCATGGCGGTCGGCGGCTCGACCAACGCCGTGCTGCACCTGATGGCGATCGCCCGCGAAGCCGAGGTGGAGCTCAGCCTCGAGGACTTCGACCGCATCGGCCGGCGGGTGCCCCACATCGCGGACACCAAGCCGGGCGGACGCTACGTGATGACCGACCTCGACCGGATCGGTGGGGTGCCGGTGGTCCTCAAGGAGCTGCTCGACGCCGGTCTCCTGCACGGTGACGCGCTCACCGTGACCGGCCGCACGATGGGCGCGGAGCTCGAGGCGCTGCAGGTCCCGCCACCGGACGGCGACGTCGTCCACCCGATCGACCGCCCGATCCACCTCGACGGCGGGCTCGCGATCCTGCGCGGTTCCCTGGCGCCCGACGGCGCGGTGGTCAAGATCGCCGGCCTGACCGACGACCAGCTGACCTTCGAGGGGCCCGCGCGGGTCTTCGACGGGGAGCAGGGGGCGATGGAGGCGGTGCTCACGGGCGGGATCGTCGACGGGGACGTCATCGTGATCCGCTACGAGGGGCCCAAGGGCGGGCCCGGGATGCGCGAGATGCTGGCCGTGACCTCCGCGGTCAAGGGGGCCGGGCTGGGCGGAAGCGTGGCGCTGCTGACCGACGGCCGCTTCTCGGGTGCGACCCACGGCTTCTCGATCGGCCACGTCGCCCCGGAGGCGACCGACGCCGGCCCGATCGCGTTCGTCCGCGACGGTGATCGCATCCGGATCGACGTCCCGAACCGGACCATGGACCTGCTGGTCGACGAGGCCGAGCTGACCGCCCGACGGGACGGCTGGGAGCCGTTGCCGCCCCGTTACACCCGCGGGGTCCTGGCGAAGTACGCGCGCACCGTCAGCTCCGCGGCGGTCGGCGCCACGACCGCGGTGTGAGCTCCCGGTAGCTTCACGACCCCACCCCGCCCCGACCCGTCCCCGACCCGTGAGGCCGCCGTGCAGTTCGAGGAACTGCGGTTCGTGTGCCAGGAGGCGGCGGTCGACCTGGCCCGCACCCGCGGACGACCGTTGCCGCCGACGGTCGTCCTGCCGGGGGCACAGCGCACCCGGCTGTTGACGCTGCCGGAGCTTCCGGCCGACGACGAGGCGCGCCACGCCGTGCTGGCGCAGCTCGCCGCGGACCACCTCACCGCCCCGGGCGTGCCCTGCTGGGGCTTCATCGCCGAGGCCGAGGTCGGCGGTGCCGACGCGGTCGTCGTCGTCTACGGGGCCCGCCGGCACGCGCCGGAGCTCACCGGGGCCCGCTTCGACGCCGAGGGTGGACTGGAGGCGTTCGCCGCCGCCGAACCGCTGGACCCGACGGCCCTGCCGTTCCTGCACCCGCTCCAGCACGCGGTCGACGCCCTGCCCGCCGCTGGTGACGTCTTCGCGGCGTTCGACCCCAAGCGCGCGGGCCCTGGGGGCGGGCTACCCCTGGTGTAGGGCGCCGACCGAGGTCACATCCGCCACGGGCCGATCGGACCGAGCAGGCCGAAGGGGTGTGGCTGCGCCTCGACGAGCTGGCCCTCACCGGCCGCCCGGCAGCGGAGCTCGACGATCTGGTCGTCCTCGTCGCGCCGGACCTCGAGCAGCTGCCGGCAGGTCAGGCAGGTCCGGACCGGCACATCCCGGGCCCGGCGGGGGCAGGCGACCAGGCCGAACCGGTCGACGACCCGCAGATCACGGACATGTCGGGTGAGCACGGGGCACCTCCCGTGACGCGACCGCGCTTCCATGCGGGGTCAGCGTGCCGGGGCGGGGCCCGGCCCGCTAGAGGCGTCGGGCCCGAGTGCTCAGCCCCCGCCTCCCACCCGCCGGATGGCCTCCACCTCGACGAAGGTTGCCGTCGCGCTGGCCACCACCTGCCCGTCGGCGCGGGCCTCCGCGGCGGTCAGGAGGCGACGGCCGACCCGGTCGACGACCCAGCCGTGCAGGGTCAGCGGGACCCCGATGGGGGTGGGACGGTGGTAACGGACCGTCAGCTCCCCGGTGAAGCCCGGGACGTGGTGCAGGGTGAGCAGGTAGCCGAGCACGTCGTCGAACAGGGCGGCGACGATACCGCCGTGGGCCATCCCGGGGCCTCCTTCGAAGGCCGTACCGAGCACGACCTCGGCCACCGCGTCGTCGCCCCGGCGCACCACCTCGATGCCGATGCCGAGCGGGTTCCACGGGCCGGACACGACGCACTCGTCGAAGTGCACCACCGGGGCACCGTCCGCCACCTCGGTGGTGAACATCCGCCGTGTCAACGCCTCGACGTCGCGCCAGCGCGGTCCGGCGCGCTCCGCCGCGTCCGCGAGGGAGCTGAGCTCGGTGGCGACCCGCCGCAGGAGCGCATCGTCGACGTCGTGCGCCATCAGGGCATGCCCGAGCCGTCGCACCGCCGTCGCGGCCGTCTCCCGAGGCTCCGGCTCCTGCATCATCACCCTCCGCGACCGGCTCGACCGGCAACGCTACCGAGGACGCCTCAGCGCTCGGGAGCCCGGACCTCCACCTCGCCCGCCCGCCGCCCGTCGAGGCGCTGCACCGTCAGCGTCCAGCCCTCCGCGGTCGTGACGACGTCGTTCCGTGCGGGGAGCCGGTCGAGGTGCTCCACGAGCCAGCCGGAGACCGTCTCGGCCTCCACCGCGTCGAGCTCGAGGCCGCACAGCCGGGCGAGCTCGTCCCGGCGGGTCGTGCCCGGGACCCGCCAGGTCCGGCCGCCGCCGGCCACCGCCGGGTCCTGATCGTCGTACTCGTCGGTGATCTCGCCGACCAGCTCCTCCAGCACGTCCTCGAGCGACAGCAGCCCGGCGGTGCCGCCGAACTCGTCGACGACCAGCACCGCGTGGGCGCGCTGGGCGAGCATGTCCGCGAGCAGGTGCTCGAGGTCGCGGCTGGCGGACACCGCGACGATCGGCCGCAGCACCTCGCTGATCGGGCGGTCCAGGACGGCCGGGTCCCTCGCGGTCAGCAGATCCTTGATGTGGACCAGACCGACGACGTCGTCGACATCGTGGTGGTGGACGGGGAAGCGCGTGTAGCCCGTGGCGTGGGCACGCTCCAGCGCCTCGCGTCCGGTGGCGGCGTCCGGCAGGGTCTCGAGGTCGACCCGGGGGGTCATGGCGGCACCGGCGGTCAGCGCCCCCAGATCGAGCGCCGCACGGAGCACCTGCGCATCCGACGGGGTGATGGTGCCCAGGTCGCGCGACTCGATCACGGCCTGGGCCAGCTCCGCCGGGGTGTGCGCGAGCTGGTGGTCCTCGACGGGCTGGGACCGGACGGCGCGCACCACCAGGTCCGAGGTGGCACGCAGCAACGCGAGCAGCGGGCGCAGCACGGTGACGACGAGCACGAAGGGGCGTGCGAGCGCGAGCGCCACGGCCTCGGCACGGGCGATGGCGAGATGGGTCGCCAGCAGCACCCCGAGGACGGTGTGCAGCAGCACCACGACCATCACGGCCAGGCCCAACGACAGCGCAGGCAGCAGCGAGGCCGGCACGGCGGTGGCCACGAGCAGCGTCCGGATGGGTCCCCGCAGCGCCGGCTCGGCCAGTGCCCCGAGCCCGACCGCTGCCGCGCTGATGACGAGCTGAGCACCGGTGACCGAGAGCGGCAGGCGATCCAGGGCCCACAGGACACGCTCAGCCCGTCGGTCGCCCGCCGTCGCCAGGTCCTCGATCCTGCGACGACGCACCGCGACCAGCCCGGCCTCCAACGCCACGAACGCCGCCGTGACCAGCAACAGGACCAGCCCGAGGCCGACCGCCCAGACGGGCGACGCGCTCCACCCGCCGGCTGGTGCCATGGCGACGCTCACGGTGCGCCTCCCTCGCCGCCGAGCTCGCGGACCAGCAGCTCGGTGATGCGGGTGCCGTCCATACGGTGCACCGTGAGCTCGAGCCGCCCGTACTGCACGATCTCGCCGACGCTCGGCACGTGCCCCAGCTGGTCGAGGACGAACCCGGCCAGGGTCTCGTAGGGGCCGTCGGGGAGCGGCTCCGCGAACAGGACCGAGGCCCGGTCCAGCCGCAGCCGCCCATCGACCGAGGTCCGACCCGGTCCACGGCGCCGCACCGCGAGGCCGGCCGCGTCGAACTCGTCCTCGATGTCGCCGACCAGCTCCTCCAGCACATCCTCGAGGGTGACCAGGCCGACGGTGCCCCCGTGCTCGTCGATGACCACCGCTGCGGTGCGCTGCAACCGACGGAACTCCGCCAGCAGCCGTCGCAGCCGGGCCGCCTCCGGCACGATCAGCACGGGGGCGACGACCTCGCGCAGGTGCGTCCGGGCGAGCCGCTCGGGTGCCACCTCCAGCAGGTCGCGGACGTGGACGCTGCCCAACACCTCGTCCTCGTGCTCGCCGTGGACCGGGAAGCGGCTGTACCCCGTGTCGCGTGCACGTCGTGCCAGGTCCGCGAGGGTGTCGTCGGCGGCCAACCAGACCACGTCGGGCCGGGGCACCATCACCTCCTCCACGCGACGGTCACCGAGCGCGACGGCGCGTGACAGCAGCGAGGTCTGCTCGCTCGTGAGGCTGCCCTCCTCGCCGGAGGCGTCGATGATCCGGGCCAGCTCCTCCAGGCTGTGACCCGTCCCCGCCCGGTCGACGACCGCGACCCGGAGACCGTGCTGCAGGAGCGCCACCGCGACGCGGTCGAGTCCACGGGCGACGGGGACGAGGAACCAGCCGAGCACCCACAGCACGGGTGCGAGCAGCCGCAGCACCTCCAGGGGCCGGGCGACGGCGAGCGTGCGGGGTACCAGCTCGCCCAGCACCACGAGCACCAGGGTCACGAGCACGAACGCCACCGCGGGGGCGGTCCGGGCCGCCGCACCGTCCGGCAGACCGGCGAGGTCGAGCACGGGCCGGACCACCTGCTCGCCCAGCGCAGCAGCGGCCACGACCCCGAGCAGGACCGACGCGATCGCGACCGCGATGCGTGCAGCAGCGAGCGAGGTCGACACCGTCCCGAGCTCACGCAGCACCCGGGCCGCCCAGCGCCTGCCGAGCCCGGCCTGGTCCTCCAGCCCGGGCCGCCGGACCGTGACCAGCGCGAACTCCGTCGCGACGAACACCGCGTTGCCCGCGACCAGGACGGTAGCGACGACCAGCGCCCACCCGGCGGTCACGGGGTCGCCACGGGTCGGGGTCTCGGGCCGTCGTCCACCCGAGGGAGCCTACTGCCGCCGGGCGGACGCAGGCAGGAGCGGCACCGGCTCGCCGGGTCAGGCACCTCGGGCGTGCGGCCGGAGAGCCTGCGGGTCGGGCAGCAGCGAGCGGGCGTGCGAGGCCATGTCGAAGCGGTCGTCCAGCAGCGCGGTCATGCCGAGCCCGGTCAGCGCGCCGAGCAGGGTCTGGGCCCGGGCGACCGCTTCCTCCTCGCTCAGCTCCGGCAGCTCGCGCCGGTAGGCGTCGGCGAACCGCTCCACCCGCCGCTGGTGGGAGCGCAGGACGCGCGCGGCGATCGCCGGGTCGGTCAGGCCGCGGCCAGCCAGCTGGAGGTAGATCCGGGCGATCGGCGAGGAGCCGGTCATGAAGGTGACGAACGCGTCGACGAGCTCGTCGAGGGTGTCCGTGCCCTCACCTGCCGGGTCGGGGTCGACCGCCTCGATGGCCTCGCGCACCACCTCGAAGACCGCGTCGTCCTTGGAGGCGAACAGGTTGTAGAAGCTGCCCGCACCGACCCGTGCGCGTTCCGTGATGGCCTTGAGGGTCACCCCCTCGATGCCGACCTCGGCCAGCAGCCGACGGGTCGCGGACAGGATGCGCTCCCGGGTCTCGAGCCCGACGCGGTACCTCGCCACCCGCCACCTCCTCCCCGCCGGTCACCGTCTGGCCGGCAACCCTACACCGCCAGCTTGCAGAACTGGAACGAACGCTCCAAGATGTAGCAGACGTTCCAAGATGGAACAGCCGCTCCAGTACTGGCGTTGTACCCAGGACCGGAGCCGACACGGATCACCGGGCGCACCGGGAGCCTGCGCCACGGGGACGGACGCGGCGGATCGAGGGAGACGCGATGAGCCACTACAGGAGCAACCTCCGCGACATCGAGTTCAACCTCTTCGAGGTGCTCGGTGCCGACAGCTACTTCGGGACCGGCCCCTTCGAGGCGGTCGACGGCGAGCAGGCCCGCATGCTGCTCTCCGAGATGGAGCGGTTCGCCCGCGAGTCCGTCTGGGCGGAGTCCTTCGTCGCGGCCGACCGGACCCCGCTCGAGCTCTCCCCCGAGGGGGACGTGACCATCCCGGAGGAGCTCGACCAGGCGCTGCAGGCCTTCTACGACGCCGGTTGGCACCTGATGCCCCTGCCGACCCACCTCGGTGGCTACGGCGCGCCCCCGACGATCCGCTGGGCCGGCACGGAACTGCTCGCCGGCGGCCACGCCACCGCGTCGCTGTGGCCGATCGGTGCGTTGATGGCCTCGATCATCGACGAGATCGGCACCGAGGGCCAGAAGCGCGTCTTCGCCCGCGCGCTGGTCGAGGACCGCTGGGGCGGCACGATGGTGCTGACCGAGCCGGACGCCGGCTCCGACGTCGGCGCCGGGGTGACCAGGGCCACCTTCGTCGAGGCCTCGGGCGAGGACGACCTCGGTGACGTCTACCACCTCGAGGGCATCAAGCGCTTCATCACCTCCGCGGACGCCCAGACCCACCCCAACACCCTGCACCTGGTGCTCGCCCGTCCCGAGGGCGCTGCGGCCGGCACCAAGGGGCTGAGCCTGTTCCTGGTGCCCAAGCGCCACGTCGATGCCGACGGCACGATCGGCGAGCGCAACGGTGTGCGCGTCTCCAACCTCGAGAAGAAGATGGGGATCAAGGGCTCGGCGACCTGCGAGCTCTCCCTCGGCCAGGACGGCGAACCGTGCGTCGGCTACCTCGCCGGCAACGTCCACGAGGGCATCAAGCAGATGTTCCTCGTGATCGAGTACGCACGCATGATGGTCGGCACCAAGGCCATGGCCACCCTGTCCACCGGCTACCTGAACGCGCTCGACTACGCCAAGATCCGGATCCAGGGCCCGGACATGACCCAGATGACCGACAAGACCGCTCCCAAGGTCGAGATCATCAAGCACCCGGACGTGCGCCGGATGCTGATGACCCAGAAGGCCCACGCCGAGGGCATGCGGGCGCTGGTCATGTACGCCGGGTGGGTCCAGGACCAGGCGCAGCTGGCCGCCGACCCCGCCGGTGGGGAGGACCACGACGAGCACGCCCGCTGGATCGCCCGGGAGGATCTGCTCCTGCCGCTGGTCAAGGGCTACTGCTCCGAGAAGGCCTACGAGCTGCTCGGCTCCATGAGCCTGCAGACCTTCGGTGGCTCCGGCTACACGCAGGACTACCCCATCGAGCAGTACATCCGCGACGCCAAGATCGACACCCTGTACGAGGGCACCACCGCGATCCAGGCGCTCGATCTGCTGTTCCGCAAGATCGTCCGGGACCAGGGCGCGACCCTGACCTGGTACGCCGACCAGATCCGCACCTTCCTCAAGGCCGGGCCGGAGAGCGACGGACTCGCCGAGGAGCGGGAGCGGCTCGGCAGCGCGCTGGACGCGACCCAGTCCCACCTCGGGGTGCTGCTCCAGCACGCGATGGCCTCGATGGACGAGTCCAAGCGCACCGAGCTGTACAAGACCGGGCTGCAGTCGACCGCGTTCCTCGAGTCGCTCGCCGAGGTGCTGATCGGCTGGCTGCTGCTGCGCCAGGCCGAGGTCGCCCACGACGCGCTGGAGGCCGGGGTCGGGTCCGACAAGGACCGGGACTTCTACACCGGCAAGCTGGCCGCGGCCCGCTTCTTCGCCCGCTCGGTCCTGCCCAAGGCCGGCCTGCGTGCGCAGGTCGCCGCCGAGGAGGACGGCGCACTGATGGGCGTCCCGGAGTCGGCCTTCTGAGACCGCGAACCTGAGCGAACCCACGCGAGGGGCCCGTCGACGTCGGCGGGCCCCGCCGCATGCGGCCACCTCCCGGTGACCACCACCCTTGAGCCGGTGCGGAGGCGGCGCTCGGTACCGTCTCCGGTCGGCCCGGCAGTGATGCCGGCGGTCGGTCCGACGCACCAGCGACGGATCGTGGCGGCCCGCGGATACAGGCCCCGGACACAGGACGACCTCCATGGCACGTGCCACCTCCAAGGCGAAGGGCCGCGAGACCCCGCCCCGGCGCCGTCGGCGCTGGTGGATCGTGCTGCTCGTGGTCCCGGCGGTGCTGCTCGCCGCGGCCGGCCTGCTCGGCTTCTACCTCGTCTTCTCCTCGGTCCCGTTGCCCGACGACATCGACGCCCGTTCCTCCCTGGTCTTCGACGTCGACGGTGAGGAGGTCGGTGCGCTCGCCAGCGAGCTGACGCGCGTCGACGTCGAGCTCGACACCCTGCCGGACCACGTCCCCGCTGCGGTGTTGGCCGCCGAGGACCGCGGCTTCTACGAGCACCGAGGGATCTCCTGGACCGGCATCGCCCGGGCGCTGTTCACCAACGTCCGCGCCGGCGAGGTGCAGCAGGGCGGCTCGACGATCACCCAGCAGTACATCAAGAACGCCGCGTTGAGCCCGGAGGTCACCTATCGCCGCAAGGTCGAGGAGGCGGCGCTCGCGATCAAGATGGAACAGGCCTTCAGCAAGGACGAGATCCTCGGCTTCTACCTGAACACGATCTACTGGGGCCGTGGTGCCTACGGCATCGAGGCCGCCGCGCAGGCCTTCTTCGAGATCCCGGCGTCGGACCTGGACGTGAACCAGGCCGCGACCCTGGCCGGCATCATCGCCGCGCCCGAGAGCTTCGACCCGCTCGAGAACCCCGAGCGTGCCGAGGAGCGTCGCCGCTTCGTGCTGGAGGGCATGGTCGACACGGAGGCGCTGACCCGCGCCGACGCCGACGAGCTGCTCGCCCTGGGGCTGCCCGAGGTGAGCGAACGGCGCGGAGCCTCCCGGGGTCCGAACGCCTACTACCTCGATGCGGTCCGCCGCGAGCTGGCGGCGCTGCCGGAGTTCGCCGAGGGCGAGCTGTTCCGGGGCTTGCGGATCCACACCGAGCTCGACCAGCGCATGCAGGCCGCGGCGCAGGAGACCCTCACCGAGGCCATCGCGGACGGTCCCACCGACACCGGCGCGATCGTCACCATCGACCCCTCGACGGGCGGCGTCCGTGCCCTCGCGGGCGGTCCCGACAGCGACCTGCAGCCGTTCAACACCGCCGTGCGGTCGGTCCGCCAGACCGGCTCGGTGTTCAAGACCTTCACGCTCCAGGCCTTCATCGAGGCGGGCCGCTCCCCCGAGACCCGCTTCCCCGCGCCGGCGCAGATCGAGGTGGACGACGCCCAGGGGCCCATCGGCAACTACGGCGGCGCCGCGTTCGGTGAGCAGTCCGTCCGGCAGGCCACCGCCTCCTCGACCAACACCGTCTACGTGCTGATGCAGGAGGAGCTCGGCCGCGAGGCGGTCATCGAGGCCGCCCGCCGGGCCGGGCTGCCGCGTGACGCCGCCGACGAGGTCTTCCCGACCGAGCGCGGCGAGGGGCCCACGATGCGGCCCCTTGCAGGCCTGACGCTCGGGCAGGACGGCTTCTCCCCGTTGGAGATCGCGAGCGCCTACGGGACCTACGCGGCGGAGGGCTTCCACGTCCAGCCGCGGCTGGTCGCCCGGGTCGAGGACGACCAGGGACGGACCATCTACGCGCCGGTCCCCACCGAGGAGCAGGGCGTCGACGTCCAGGTCGCGCGGGCCGTCAGCCAGGTCCTGAACGAGGCCGTGACCACCGGCAGCGGGCAGGCCGCCCTCCTCGACGACCGTCCCATCGCCGGCAAGACCGGGACCACCAACGAGGGTCGCGACGCCTGGTTCGCCGGCTACATCCCCCAGCTGTCGACCACGGTGTGGTTCGGCAACCTCGACAACAGCCCGATCGACGCCGATGCGGTCACCGGCGGTGCACTCGCCTCGCCGGTCTGGCGGGCCTACATGGCCCGGGCGGTCGATGGCATCGAGCCCCGCGCCTTCACGCCACCGTCGCTCGAGCTGGAGGGCGGCGAGCCGGAGTCCTGCCCCGACGGCTATGGGTTCGGCGAGCCCCCGGCCGCGGTGGACGAGGACGGGTTCTTCCCCGACATCCTGTTCGACGTGACCGACGAGGACGGCCGGCCCTGCGTGGAGATCAAGCCGGAGCTCGAGCCCTGCCCGCCGGGCTTCGCGTACGGCCCGCTGCCCGACGGCCCGGACGAGCTGGGTCGGCTGCCGGAGGTGCTCGACGAGCCGGTCGACTTCCAGGGCCGCCGCTGCGTCGAGCAGCTGCCCGAGCCCGAACCGGACCCCGAGCCCGAACCGGACCCCGAGCCCGAGCCAGACCCCGAGCCCGAGCCAGACCCCGAGCCCGAGCCAGACCCCGAGCCCGAGCCAGACCCCGACCCCGAGCCAGACCCCGAGCCGGACCCCGACCCCGGACCGGATCCGGACCTCGAGCCGGAGGACTGAGCCGCCGGCCACACCGGTCCCCACCGTCCGACGGTCACGCGAGCACGACCCGCCCGCGCCACCACACGGTCACCCGAGCACGACCCGCCCGCGCCACCACACGGTCACCCGAGCACGACCCGCCCGCGCCACCACACGGTCACGCGATCGCGCCTGCTGCCCGCAGTCGCGTGAGGTCGTCGGGACGGTAGCCGAGCGAGGTCAGGACCTCGTCGGTGTGCTGCCCGAAGCCTGGCGGCGGCCGGTCGATGCCCCCAGGCGTGCGCGACAACCTCGGCGCCGGCGCCGGCTGGACCGTCCCGAAGGCCTCGACGAAGGTGCGCCGTGCCTGGTTGTGGGGGTGGGCCGGGGCCTCGTCGAGGTCCAACACCGGCGCGACGCAGGTGTCGTCGTCCCCGAGCATCGCGACCCATGCGTCACGATCCCGGGTCGCGAACAGCTGCCCGAGCGCCTCGGTCTGCTGGGGCCACCGGGCCGGCTCGTGCTGTGGCCACTCGGCCGGATCGAGCCCGAGCGCGCGACACAGGGCCTCGTGGAACTGCGGTTCGAGCGCCGCGACCGCAAGGAACCGACCGTCGGCGCAGCGGTAGGCGCGGTAGAACGGCGAGGCGCCGTCGAGCAGGTTGCTGTTGCGATCGAGGGACCAGGCGCCGAGCTGGCGCAGCCCGTGGAGGAACGCGGTGAGCGACGCTGCACCGTCGACCATCGCCACGTCCAGGACCTGGCCTTCGCCGGAGTGGTGCCGCTCGACCACGGCAGCCAGCACCCCGATGGCCAGGAACGCACCGCCACCGGCGAAGTCGGCCAGGTAGTTGATCGGTGGCGGTGGCGGGCGGTCGGCCTCACCGATGCCGTGCAGCGCACCGGCCACGGCGGCGTAGTCGAGGTCGTGCCCCGCTCGGGGTGCGAGCGGCCCGTCCTGTCCCCAGCCGGTCACCCGGGCGTAGATCAACCCCGGGTGGTCCGAGCGCAGCTCCTCGGGACCGATGCCGAGCCGTTCGGCCACCCCGGGGCGGAACCCCTCGACCACCACGTCCGCGGACCGGGCCAGCCGACGGACCACCTCGATCCCCGCGGGCTGCTTGAGGTCCACGGCGACGGAGCGACGGTTGCGCGACAGGCCCACCATCGAGGCCTCGGCCCCGGGGCGGCCCTGCGCTGCCGCGACCCGGTCGACCCGGATCACCTCGGCCCCGAGGTCCGCCAGCAGCATCACCCCGTAGGGGACGGGCCCGATGGCGGCGAGCTCCACGATGCGGAGGTCATCGAGGGCGGCGCGCATCAGCATCCTCCCGCGGATCGTCCTGCTCGTCCGTCCCGGTCACGGCAGGCGGGCCTGCAGGTCGACCTTGGCACCTGCGGGGATGGTGTCGTCATCCAACACGTCCCACACGGCCCGGGCGATCATCGTGGGCTCGACGAGTTCACCAGCAGCGTGGCGCTCGCGGTACCGGTCGACCTGCGGGAAGTCCCGGGCATCCAGGCTGCGGATCAGGTCCTGCATGGCGGTGTCGGTCACCCCGGGGTTCAGCGCCAGGACCCGCACACCACCCCGTCGCTCCTGCTCGACAGCGACGGTGCTGACCCAGCGGTCGACGGCCGCCTTCGCCGCCCCGTAGGACGACCACCCGGCCACGTCGTTACCCGCGGCGCCGGAGGAGATGATCGCGAGCTCGCGGCGGCATCGCAGGTGCGAGACGCCGGCGAGGAAGCGGTGCCCCAGTGCCAGCGGTGCGACGGCGTTGAGCAGCAGGTTGCGCTCGTAGCGGCCAGGATCGACCTCGCCGGCGAACCCGGTCGGATCCAAGGTGCCGGCCGACTGGACGAACGTGATGCGCCGCCACTCACGCTCCGTCGCGATGGCGTCCAGCACGTTGCCGACCCGCTCCCAGGCGCCCGGATCGGCCAGGTCCGCCTCGAGGTAGCCGGGCGCGACGTCCTCGGCCGGTCGACGACTGACCGTGATGCGGTGCGCCTCCTCGGGTGCGGTCGCGAGCAGTGCATGCCCGATGCCCGAGGAGCCGCCGGTGACGATGACGAGATGGTCCATGGGCCGGAGCCTACTGGCCGGCGCCGTCCCACCCGAGCTCGGCGAGGAACCTCCCCACCCGCGCCTGGAACGGCCCACGGGCCTGTTCGGGGAACCCATGCCCGAGGTCGGCGAAGACCTCGAGGCGGGCTTCGGTGAGTGCGTCCGCCAGGGCACGGCTGCGGGCGAGGCCGACCAGGGCGTCGCGGCCTCCGGCCAGCACGAGCGTTTGCGCCGTGATCGACGCCAGCCGCGCGGTGGCATCGTGGCCGGCGCAGGCGGCGCTGAGCGCGAGGTGACGGGCGACGCGTGCCGGGCTCGGCGGGCCGACCGTGGACGCGGCATCGAGCGCGAGGTGGGTGTGGCGGCTCTCCCCCGTGACCGACGTCACGACCGCATCCCGTCGGAAGCGCCGGTGCTCACCCGCCCCCAACCAGGCGTCCCAGCGGGCCAGCACCGCCCGCAGTTGTCCGTCAGCGCGGTCGGGGCACGCGGTGAGTACCAGCCCCGCGACCAGCTCGGGCGCCGCGGCGGCGAGGTGCTGGGCGACCATGCCGCCGAGCGAGTGGGCCACCAGCACCGCCGGGCGATCGAGCAGGCTCGCCAGGACGACCTGCAGGTCCGCCGCCAGCTCGGGTGTGCCGATGCCGGGACGCACGGGTGCCCGGTAGGAGAGGACCAGACCGCGCGTGCGATCCATCGGCAGGGGCGCCGAGGCGTACAGCGCGCGCGCCGCGTCGTCATCGACCGGCGCGAGTCCGTCCGACAACCCGGGGATGAGGACGACGGGCCGACCGCTGGGGGACCCGATGGCGAGCACGGCGACCTCGGCGTCAGCGACCGGGACGCGCAGCAGTTGGGGCTCGTGCACCCGCTGGCCTCCCACCCGTGACCGTGATGCACGACGCTACCGTCGCGGCCGTGGACACGGACCGATGCACGAGCCCCTCCCGAGCGACCACCACGACGGGTGGGTGTCCGTCCTGGCTGTGGGCGTTGGGCGGGGCGGCATCCCTGATGCTGGCGGCCACGCTGACCCTAGCGGCCCTGTCCTGGGCCGGATCCGCCGCCACGGGGTCGCCGGTCGAAGCGGTCACGGCGGCGGGACCCCGGGCCGGGTTCGAGGTGTGGGCCGTCAACGACGACGGCCAACCGGTGCGATGGGATCCGTGCCATCCCATCGAGGTGGTGCTCTCGCCCGACGGCGCGCCAGCTGGCGCGGCCGCGGACCTGGACGAGGCGTTGGTGCGTCTGACCGCCGCCTCCGGGCTTGAGCTGATCGCGGCGGGCACGACCGAGGAGCGACCGGGTGCTGCCCGGCTGCCCTACCAACCGGAACGCTACGGCGAACGCTGGGCGCCGATCCTGGTGGCCTGGGCTGCACCGGGCGAGGCCGGACTGCCGCTGCGGACCACCGACCGGGGGATCGCGATCCCCGTCGCCGGCGGACCGACGGGCGACCGCACCTTCCTGACGGCCCAGATCGTCCTGAACCGCGATCGTGACGACCTCGTGGTGGGCTTCGGGGACCGCACCGACTCCTGGGGTGCGACGCTACTGCACGAGCTGTCGCATGCCCTCGGGCTCGACCATGTCGACGATCCAGACCAGCTGATGTCGGTCTACCCCGGCAGCGGACCCGTCGAACTCGGCGCTGGCGACCTCGCCGGCCTGATCGCGATCGGTGCCCACAACGGCTGTCGCGCTACCCCCCGGCCGGGGCCGCTCAGGGTCGCACCACCGACAGAACTCCGCCCCTGATGCGCACCACAGCGGGCCCGACCTCCCGGCTACCCAGCAGGTCGACACGGGCTCGGTGCTGCGGTGGTCCCCCGGTTGTGGGTCCTCCCACGCCGGGGTTGCATCACCATCCG
>JBLRWQ010000016.1:0-45124 GCA_047921175.1 Nitriliruptoraceae bacterium
GGTCGACGAGTCGATGCTGACCGGCGAGTCGATGCCGATCGACAAGCGGCCCGGCGACCGGGTCGCCGGCGCCACGATCAACACCAGCGGGGTCCTGACCGTCCGTGCCACCGCGGTCGGTGCGGACACCGCGCTGTCACAGATCGTCCGGCTCGTGCAGGACGCCCAGCGGGGCAAGGCACCGGTGCAGCGGCTCGCCGACCGGATCTCCGCGGTGTTCGTCCCCGTGGTGATGGTCATCGCGCTGGCAACCTTCGCCTGGTGGGCGTTGGTCGTCGGCGACCCCCTGGCCGGGCTGACCACCGCCGTGGCCGTGCTCATCATCGCCTGCCCCTGCGCGCTCGGGCTCGCCACCCCGATCGCGATCATGGTCGGCACCGGCCGCGGCGCCGAGCTCGGGGTGCTCATCAAGCAGATCGAGACGCTCGAACGCACCCGCCACATCACCACCGTGGTGTTCGACAAGACCGGCACGCTGACCCAGGGGCGGATGGCGCTGACCGATGTCGCCACCGCCGAGGACATCGACGCCGACGACCTGTTGCGCCGTGCCGGCGCGGTCGAGGCCGACAGCGAGCACCCCATCGGCCAGGCCATCGCGCTCGCCGCGCGCGAACGGAGCGGTGACCTCCCGGCCGTCACCGGCTTCGAGGCGCTCGCCGGCGAGGGCGTGCGTGCGCAGGTCGAGGGGACGACCGTGTGGGTGGGCCGGCGCAGCCTGCTCACCGGCCAGACCCTGACGCTCGACGCGCGCCTCGAGGCAGAAGCCGTCGAGCACGAGGAGGCGGGACGGACCGCGGTGTTCGTCGCCTGGGACGGCGCGGCCCGTGGTGTGCTCGCCGTCGCCGACCAGCTCAAGGACGACGCCGCCGAGGTCGTTGCCAAGCTGACCTCCATGGGGCTGACCGTCGCCATGCTGACCGGCGACAACCGCCGCACCGCGACCGCGATCGCCGCCCAGGCCGGCATCGACCGGGTCCTCGCCGAGGTCTACCCCGGTGACAAGCGCGGCGAGATCGAACGGCTCCAGCAGGCCGGCGAGGTCGTCGCCATGGTCGGTGACGGCGTCAACGACGCGCCCGCGCTGGTCCAGGCCGACCTCGGCATCGCGATCGGCACCGGCACCGACGTCGCGATCGAGTCCAGCGACCTCACCCTCATGCGCGGCGACCTGCCCGGGGTCCCACTCGCGATCAACCTCTCCCGCAGCACCTACCGGGTCATCCTGCAGAACCTCGCCTGGGCGTTCGGCTACAACGTCGCCGCCATCCCGCTCGCCGCCGTCGGGCTGCTCAACCCCATGATCGCTGGCGCAGCCATGGCCTTCTCCAGCATCAGCGTCGTCCTCAACGCCCTCCGCCTGCGCCGCTTCGGACGCGACCTCACCCGGGTGGCCTGAGCCACGCGCGACCTCCGGACGAGCCGTCGCAACGGTTCGTCCTCGATCCACCGGACCGGATCGTGGCCACGGACGCCTTGACGTGTTCTTGATGCGACCTTGTCGGGGTGCGTACCTGCTGTCGTCACCATCCGATCGTCAGCGGTGGTTGCCTGCAGGGGAGCGACGGTGGAGATCGAGTCCGGTCGTAGCGGAGAGCGCCCGTGGTGGGCGCTGGTCATCTCGGTCGCGGGGATGGCCGTCGCTCTCTGGCTCGTCGTCGGGCCCATGACCTCGGGGGAGGCGCCCGGGCACGAGGCCACGCCGATGCTGCAGGTCTCGCCCGCTGGTGAGGTCGAGCTGGCCTCGCTTCCGACCGAGCATCAGGTGCTGTACGAGGCGGCGGCAGCTGACCGTGAGGCGTTCACCGCGGTGCGCTGCTACTGCGGCTGCGAGGACTTCCTGGGCCACCGTCATCTGCTGGACTGCTTCGAGCGGCCGGAGGGCGGGTGGGAGCGGCACGCCACCGGCTGCGCGGTCTGTCTCGCCGAAGCGGAGGAGGTCGTCGAGCAGCGTGCGGCCGGGACCCCGCTGGACGAGATCGTCCGCCGGATCGACAACCGCTACGGCCAGATCACCGCCACGACCTGAGTCGCGAGCCCGGCTCGCACGGAGGCCTCATCATGACCCGCACACACAGCAGGACGGGCACCCACCAGCACCGTCCCACCGCACAGCTGCCACGCCTGGCCGCGATCCTCGGCGTCGTCGCACTCGCCGTGGTCGTCGCCGTCTCGGCGACCTCCGGCGCCGGCACGGCGACGGTCGCCGCGACCGACCCCTCGCTGCCCAACCCCATGGGTGGTCCGGCGCTGCCTGCACCGGGGACGGTTGCCGGCGAGGTCGACCTCGCCGGCCTGGTGATCGCCGACACCGAGGTGGCGATGGGCGACATCGCGCTGGGGGTCACCTACGTGCCCGCTTGGGAGGTCACCAACCCCACCACGAGCGAGCTGTCGTTCACGGCAGGCCAGCCGCAGGTGCTGGAGGGCTGCTGCCCCGGGCCGGTCTACGTCGATGGTGAGCTGACCCAGGCGGGCCAGACGTTGACGGTGCCGGCGGGCGGTTCGGTGCTGGTGCAGTTCCCGCTCCAGATGCATCCCGGCATGGACGGCCCCCACCACCTCGCCATCCCGTTGCAGGTGGGCAGCGAGCAGGCCGCGCTGCAGGTGACCGGGGACTTCACGGCCAGCGTCACCGCCGGCTGACGGCCGGCGCGAGCGGGCCGTTGTGAGGAGGACGGCATGATGTGGACCATGGCACCGTGGTGGCACTGGGTGGGGATGGCCTCCTTCTGGGCGGTGCTGGTGCTGGTCGCGGTCTGGGCCACCGGACGCATCGTCCCTGCCGGTGGTGCGGCGCAGCCTGCTGCCCGCGCGCTCCTCGACCTGCGGCTCGCCCGGGGGCAGATCGATGTCGCCGAGTACCGTCGGCTCCGACAGGAGCTCTCCACCGCCGGGCAGGACCAGGGACCATGACCCCTCCGATCACGGTCGTCGTCGTCGACGACGAACGTCCCCTGGTCGATCTCCTCGGCCGCTACCTGCGCCGTGAGGGCTACGAGGTCCACGCCGCCTACGACGGTGCGGAAGCACTGGAGGTGATCGGCAGGGTCCACCCGGACGTGATCGTGCTGGATCTCATGCTGCCGGGGATCGATGGGCTCGAGGTCGCCCGTCGGGTCCGGGAGGACGCCGACCCGTACATCGTGATGCTCACCGCCCGGACCGAGGAGGTCGACCGGATCGTGGGGCTGCGGGTCGGTGCCGACGATTACGTGACCAAGCCGTTCTCCCCCAACGAACTGGTGGCTCGCATCCAGGCGATGCTCCGCCGCCCGCGCAGGACGGCCCCAGTGGCTGACGAGGTGCGACGCTTCGGGGAGCTCGAGATCGATGCGGCGGCTCGTGAGGTCCGCCTCTCGGGTGCCCTGGTCGAGCTGACCCGCCTGGAGTTCGACCTCCTCGACACGCTCAGTGCGCAACCTCGGGTGGTGTTCTCCAAGGAGCAGTTGCTCGACCACGTGTGGGGCTCAGCGGCCTACCGTGACGATCACGTCGTGGCCGTGCACATCGCCAACCTGCGTCGCAAACTGGGTGATACCAGCGACGAGCCCCGCTTCATCCGCACCGTCCGGGGCGTCGGCTACCGCATGGTCGACGCATGACCGCACGTGCCCCGGGGCGGCGTCTGGTCCGACGGTTGTTCGTCGGCCAGCTCCTGGTCATCCTCGTCGGTGCCGGCACGCTGGGGGCGGTCGCGTTCCTCGTCGCTCCGCCGATCTTCCACGACCACATCAACCGTGCGATCGGACCGGTCTCCGACGTCGTCGGCCACCATCTCGATCGCGCACTGTCCGAGACGCTCCTGCTGGCACTCACCATCGGCATCCTGGTGGCCGCCGCGGGGGCCACCGGGGTGTCCTGGCTGCTCGCCAGCAGGATCGCGAGGCCGGTCGAGGAGTTGTCACGTACCGCGGATGCGCTGGCTGCGGGACGCCTCGGCGAACGTGCCCCGCACCCGGTCGCTGAGGACGAGCTCGCCGACCTGACCGACGCGTTCAACGGCATGGCCGATGCCCTCGAACGCACCGACGCGGCCCGCCGGCGGCTGCTGGCCGATCTCGCCCACGAGCTCCGCACCCCGCTGGCGACCATCGAGGCCTACCACGAGGGCCTGGCTGACGGCATCGTCGAGGCCGACGGCGACACCCTCTCCACACTCCAGGACGCGACCGCGAGGCTCCAACGGCTCGTCGAGGACATCTCGCTCGTGTCCCGAGCTGAGGAAGGCCAGCTCCGCTACGACCTGCACCCGCTCGACCTCGCCGAACTCGTGCAGGGATCGGTCGATGCGGTCGCACCCGCGGCGCATGAACGACTGCAGCTCGAGGTGCGGCTCCCGCAGGCGCCAGTGATGATCAACGGTGATCGCGACCGGCTCGCCCAGGTCCTCGCCAACCTGCTCAACAACGCGCTCGAACACACCCCCGACGGCGGGACGGTCACCGCCTCGCTGACGGCCACCGACCACGAAGCGGTGCTCACCATCACCGACACCGGGGCCGGGATCGCACCGGAGCACCTGGAGCACATCTTCGAGCGCTTCTTCCGCGCCGACCCCGCGCGACGCCACGTCGCCGGTAGCGGTATCGGCCTGACCATCAGCCGAGCGATCGTGCATGGTCACGGCGGCGAGATCACCGCCCACAGCGACGGGACCGGCCGCGGCTCCACCTTCACCGTCCGGCTCCCCGCCGCACCTCGAGGATGACCGACGACCGGGCATCGGCGTGTGGCCTCCGCCGACCCTGAGCACGAAGACCACCACGTCCCTCCGCGAGGCCATGCGGTCGATGGCCAGCCTGCTGCACGCCGGTGTCGATCGGCATCAACCCGGCGAACGAGCGGCGGTGCCTCGAGGGTGCGCGCTTCGCTCGCGGCGTTGTCACACTTCGGCTGCTCGGGGTGTCGGTCGCTGTCCATGGGCGTGCACCACGGCAGCGACGAGCCTGGCCTCGTTCGGAGACGAGGCACCGACAGGGAACATGGAGGTGAAGACCACGGCTGCCGCCGCGCCGGGAGGGGTCCGTGCGCCCGATCACCGGGCGAGGACGGTGGCCATCATGCCGCGGTCCTCGTGATCGAGGATGTGGCAGTGGTAGACGGTCTTGCCGGGGAAGTCCTCGAACGGGACACGCACCGTGACCTGACCGCCGGCAGGGACGTTGACGACGTCGAGCCAGAGCGGGTCGGTCGCAGGCTGCCCGTCGGGATCGAGCAGCTGCATCGGCCACACATGCAGGTGGAAGGGGTGGTCCATCGGGCTGTCGTTACCGATCGTCCACTCCTCGACGGTGCCGAGCTCCACCTCCTGGTCGATGCGGTCGGCGTCGAACTCCAAGCCGTCGATGGTGAAGGTCATCGGGCCACCTCCGCGGCCCATCATCCCGCCCATGCCCATCTCGAAGGTGATCGTCCTGCGCCGGACGACCTCGGCATGACGCAGGTCGCGCAGGCCGGGTGCTGCCGGGATCGCGGCTCGATCGGCCTGATCACCGGCGGTCACGCGCAGCCGCGCCAGGCTGACCGGTCCCTCCCCGCCTTGCCGGGGGCCGCCGTTCATCATCCCGCCCATCATGCCACCACGCTCGACCGGGAGGGCGGCGAGCTCACTGTCGCCTTCACGGAGATCGACGAGCAGGTCGAGTCGGTTCCCGGGCGCGAGCACGACCTGGTCCAGCGCAGCGGGCTCTGCCAGGCGCCCCTGGTCACGTCCCACGACGCTGGCGTCCTGGTCGGGCAGGCGCAGGGCGAGGTACCGCGACGCGCAAGCGTTGATGATCCGCCAGCGTTCACGTTCACCAGCGCGTCCCTCGAGGACGGGTGCGCTCTGCCCGTTGACCAGGACCAGCTCGCCTTCGCGGCCCATCATCTGCTCCATGATGGACGGCGTGACCAGCGAACCGGTGCGATCCAGGGTGGTGTCAGCGACGACCATCACCCGTTCCCGGTCGACGTCGAGGTCGCCGGTGGGGTCCTCGACGACGATCGCGCCGTACAGGCCACCGAAGACCTGATCAGCGACGTTGCCGTGGTGGTGGGGGTGATACCAGAACACACCGGCGGGGTGGTCATCGGGCAGCCGGTACTCGTACCGCTGGGTCTGGCCCGGATCGACCGCCAGGAAGACGTTGTCCCCGTTGCCCTCTGGAGAGACGTGCAGACCGTGGACGTGGAGGTTCGTGACCTCCTCGAGGTGGTTGACCAGGTCGATCCGCAGGGTGTCGCCCGGACGCAACCGCAGCGTCGGGCCGGGAACGCCGCCGTTGTAGCCCAGGGTGTTGGCCTGACGACCGGCGATCTCGTGGGTCCCCAGCGCGGCCTCCAGCCGGATCTCGAGCCGCCCGGCCTCGCTGCGCCGGATCTCGGGCTCGGCCCACGGCCGCCCTGCCTCGGGACCCGGCGCCGAGAGGTTGAGCTCTCGCCACAGGCCGGTGCCGCCGATCACGGTGCTGAGCAGGCCCAGCCCGCCCATCGTGAGGACGGACCGGCGGCTGATCGGCTCCATCAGTCGCCTCCTTCGAGGATGCGGCGGCGCTGCTGGTACTCCTCGGTGCTCAGGTCGCCCACGGCGTACCTCTCGTCGAGGATGCGGCGGGCGGACCTGCCTGCCTCCGACGGGGCGACCGGTGGAGCGGCCGCGGAGTCGGCGACACCACCGCCGAGGATGCGGACCACGGTGACGCCGAGGAGGGTGACTCCCACGACGAGGAGAGCGGCGTAGACGATGATCAGGGTCATGTGTCCGGGCCTTTGGACGTCTCGCTGCGCTGTTCGCCTGGCATCTCGTCCCGACCACGTACGGCACAGGGGGCGGGATCACGTGCCACCTTGTGGTCGCTGTCCAGGCACCCGCGGGCCCTTGGGTGGACGACGCTGCTTGCGAGGACGGGACCCTGGGGCGAGGACATCTCGATCGTACGACACTGCCGTCGTAGCATGGCGGCGACCGGAGCTCAGCGTGCCCAGCGAGCGTGGGAAGGGACCGGCCAGGATCTACGACCGCGTCGCGCCCGTCTCCGACCTGTACTCGGGGCCGATGGAGTGGACGGGTGGGGCACGTCGCCGCCGCCGCGTGCTTGCTCGCGCGACCGGTGAGGTCTTGGAGGCCGGTGTCGGCACCGGGCTGAACCTGGAGCACTACCCACCAGGCGTCCACGTGACCCTCGACGTCGCCGACCCGGTCCAGGGCTTGCGCGAACTCGCCCGCGTCGCGAAGCCAGCGGGCAGGGTGCTACTCCTCGAGCAGGTTCGTCCCCGAAACCGACCCCTGGGGGCGCTGGCTGATCTCGTGAGTCCCCTCGCGCGACGGCTGTTCGGCCCCGAGGTCAACCGACGCACGGAGCGCAACGTCGCGGTCGCAGGACTGGAGATCGTGACGGTACGCCGCGAGGGCGTCTGGCGGGAGATCGAAGCTCGCCCCGGCGTGGGCGAAGCGTGACCGGTTGTCGTCGCGGTGAGGCAGGCTCCGGGACGGGTTCTCGCCACCGATCGGGCACCACCACCTCAGGTGCAGCGGCCCGGCTGCCGGTGGCCCCGCATGACCTCGCGAACGAGGACTGGGGCGAGGACCTCCCGCCGAGCGAGCGCGTCGAGGGCGGGCGGCCGGGTAGGCCGAGCCGCAGGCTCACGGCAGCCCTGCGTAGAGCGGCTGACCCGCCCTGCGGCGCTCCTGACCCTCGATCCACCGTTCTCCTCGGGTGCGGGGCGCGTTGCTGGCTGACGGCGGCCGCGGCTGACGTCGGCGACACCGACCCGCAACCGGGTGATGCAGGCGTCGAGATCGCTGCTGTTGCGCTTGCCGCCGAAGGCCAGGGTCAGCTGCCGGGCATGTCCTGCCACGCCTCAGGTCTCGCGTTGGCCGGGGGAGCCCGCCCCTGATCGATCGGATCCCGGGTCCCGGTGCACGGTGAGACGGTGGAGAGGCCCGGATCGGGGGGCTGGGTCGATCATCGTCACCGCTCGGTTGGTCAGGTCCTCCCGAGTGGCAGGATCGGGGTGGGCCATGTTGTCCGTGGCCGAGGGTCCCCAGAGGGAGACGTCCACCTCGTCGAACGTCCCCCGGATACCGGCCAGGTCGATGCCGCTGCGTTCCTCCGGGGTCGGCATGGTCGGCAAGCCGACCGCCGACCGGTTGAGCTGGGCACCCCCGAAGCTGTGGTCGGCGATGGTCCGGGCGAGGGCGGCGGCTGCCTGGGACCGCCAGCTGCGGGCGAAGACACCGATGTCGGGGACCCCGGCGGCCCCACCCCGGCCGCCTCGAGCCGCCGGTGTCGGGTCGTGTGCCGCCATCGCAGCATCACCGGTCTGCAGTCGTGGTGGGCACCCTGCCGACGGACCTCGACCGCTCAGTGGCGGTCGTGGCGTGGCGCTGTCTGGACGTTGCCGACGTGGTCGCCACCGGGCCGGGCGGAGACCCCGTGGAGGTGGCAGGCGACCCTCCGACCGGCGACCGCCTGCTCGTCCGGCTCTGGCCCGGGCCCGAAGCGGACGGTGACCCCGTGGGCGGAGGTCTCGACATCCGTGATCCCGGAGAACACGTTGCTCGGCAACCCCGTCGCCTGGGCGCGCAGCCACCGGGCCAGCTCCTTCGGCGCCGCCGAGGGGAACCGCACCGAGGTGGCGGTGACCTCCGCGTCGCCGAGGTGGCCGACCATGGCGAGCTCACGCTCGAAGGTGTCCTCGTCCACGTCGGTCCAGCGTTGCTCCAGCGCCTCGACGAGGTCCCGGCCCTCCCAGCCACACGGCTCGAAGGCCACCGGGCAACGCGGGTGGAAGCGACAGCCCAGCGGTGGCGTCAGCGCGTCAGGGATCTCGCCTCTCGGCAGCTGCTTGTCGCGATCGCGTCGGGCGGGATCGGGCAGCGGGATGGCATCGAGCAGCGCGCGTGTGTACGGATGCTGCGGGTCGTCGAAGAGCCGGTCGGTGTCTCCCCACTCGGCGAAGCGGCCGAGGTAGAGGATGCCGATGCGATCGCACAGGAACCGTGCGGTGGCGAGGTCGTGGGTGATGAACAGATAGGTGAGGTCGAGGTCGCGCTTGAGCTCGAGCATCAGTTCGAGCACCCGGGCACGGACGGACATGTCGAGCGCGGCCACCGGTTCGTCGGCGACCACGAACCGCGGGGAGGTGATCAGCGCTCGCGCGATGACGACGCGCTGCTTCTGGCCGCCGGACACGTCCTCCGGGTACTTGTCGAGGAACGCGTCCGCAGGGTTGAGGCCGACCCGGTCGAGCATGGCCGTCACCGCAGCCCGCCCCTCGCTCCGAGACGACACCAGACCATGGATCCGGAGCGGATGGCCCACCCCCTGGGCGATCGTCATCGCCGGGTTCAGCGAGGCGTTCGGGTCCTGGAAGATCAGCGCCAGCTCCCGGCGCAGAGGACGCATCTGCTTCTCGGTCAGGGGCACGAGGTCACGGCCGCGGTACCGGACGCTGCCGCCGGTCGGGTCCACCAGCTTGAGGATCGACCGTCCCAGGGTCGTCTTGCCCGAACCGCTCTCGCCGACCAGCCCGAAGACCTCGCCGGCTCGGACATCGAAGCTGACCCCGTCGACGGCCCGGACCACCTGGTGCGAACCGCGACCGAACAGTGCCGAGCGGACCGGGAAGTGGGTCTCCAGGTCACGGACCTCGAGGAGCGGTTGCTCCGGCGCCGCAGCGTTCATGAGGCGCTCCCCGCGCCGTCGGCTCCCGGGTAGAGGAGACATGCGGCGTGCTGGTCGGGCGCGACGCCGGTCAGGATCGGATCGATCCGGGTGCAGGCGTCCATGACGGCAGGGCAGCGGGCGGCGAACCGACACCCGGCCGGTGGTTCGACGAGGTCGGGCGGGTAGCCGTCGATGGTGTGCAGGTCGGTCGTCTCGAGCGAGATCGTGGACGCCAGCAGCCCCTGCGTGTACGGGTGTCGGGGGTCGGCGAAGATGCGCTCGACCGGGCCGATCTCCACGATGCGTCCCGCGTACATCACCGCGACCCGGTCGCAGGTCTCTGCGACGATGCCGAGGTTGTGGGTGATCAGGATCAACCCGACCCGCTCGTCGTTGCGCAGCCGGTCGAGGATGTCCAGGATCTGCGACTCCACGATGACGTCCAGCGAGGTCGTCGGCTCGTCGGCGATGACGAGCTGCGGCTGGAGGACGATCGCCAGCGCGATCATGATGCGTTGACGCATCCCCCCGGAGAACTCGTGGGGGTAGTCATCGACCCGGGTCGGGGGGATGCCCATCTGCGCGAGCGCGGCCATCGCCATGTGTCGCGCAGCCTCCTTCGTGACCCGTTGTCGGTGGGCGCGGATCGTCTGCACGAAGTGGGTGCTGACCTTCATGAGCGGGTCGAGTCGGGTCATCGGCTCCTGGAAGATCAGCGCGATCTGATCACCGCGGCGGCGTCGGATGTCGCTCGCGGCGGCTCCGACCAGCTCCGCACCGTCCAGCCGGACGCTGCCCCGCACGCCGGCCCCCGGCGGGAGCAGCTGGACGAGCCCCCGCCCGAGCGAGGACTTGCCGCACCCCGACTCCCCGACCAGGCCGACGGACTCCCCGGGAGCGATGTCGAGGTCGAGCCCGTCCACCGCCCACAGCGGTCCGCGCGCGGTCCGGTACCCGACCCGCAGCCCGCGGACGGACAGGACGGGGGACTCCGAGCTCCGCGACGGAGCCGTGGGGTCGGGGAGGCTGGTCATCGGACCTCCTCCGGCCCTGCCGCCGGGCCATCCTCGGACCCGGGAGCGGCCTCGAGCTTGGCGCCTGCGGCCCCGCGGGCACGCAGCAGCGGGTTGATCACATCGTTGAGGCCTTCGCCGACCAGCGTGAGCCCCGTGACCAGCGTGACGATCGCGATCCCCGGCCACAGCGCGGTCCACCACACGCCCGAGGTGATGTCCTGGACCGCCTGCGAGATGTCGTACCCCCACTCTGGGGTCGGGGGCTGGACGCCGTACCCCAGGAAGCCGAGCGAGGCGAGGGTCAGGACCGCGTCGGCGGCGTTCAGCGTGAAGATGACCGGGACGGACTGGACCACGTTGAACAGCACGTAGCGGGAGATGACCGAGCGTTCGGTCGCGCCGAGCGACCGGGCCGCTTCGACGTAGGGCTCCTGCTTGACCGAGAGGGTGTGGTTGCGGACCACCCGGAAGTACTGCGGGATGTAGACGACGCCGACCGCGGCTGCGGCGGAGGGCACGCCAGGGGCGAAGTAGGCCTGCAGGAGGAACGCCACGATGATGGCGAGGAGCAGCGGTGGGAAGACGTAGACGGCATCCATGATGGTCACCAGCGCGCGATCGAGCTTGCCGCCCCGGTAGCCGGACAGCAGCCCGAGCGGGACACCGATCGTCATCGCGATGAGGGTGGAGAACAGGACGACCGCCAGCGCCAACCGGCCACCGTCGATGATGCGGGCCAGCACGTCATAGCGGTCACGGGTCGTACCCAGCGGGTGGTCCGAGGAGGGTGCCTCGAGGCGCGGGAGCTGCTCGAAGGAACCGTCCGCCTGCTCGATGCGGTACTGCTCGCCGTCGAAGGTGTAGAAGGCCGGGCCGACGAACGCCACGAGCGTGAAGAGCACGGTGATGAGCATGCCGGCACCGACGAGCACACGGGCGGTCCGGCTCGCCTGACGGAAGGGGCGAGCGGCATGCTCGAGCCGGATACGCAGCATGGACAGCATCAGTAACGGATCCTCGGATCGACCAGCCCGTTGATCAGGTCGATCAACAGGCTCACCACGACCACGACGATGGCGAAGAAGGTGACGATGCCCTGTACACCGACGTAGTCACGGGCCTCGAGGAAGCGCAGGATCGCGGTGCCCATCCCCGGCCAGGAGAACACGCGCTCGGTCAGGATGGCGCCGCCGAGGAGGAGGGCGAACTGGAGGCCGACGATCGTCACCACCGGGACGAGGGCGTTCTTGAACGCGTGGCGGAACAGCACGTTGCGTTCCCCGATGCCCCTCGCGTGCGCGGCCTCCACGTAGTCGGACCGCAGGGTCTGGAGCATGTTGACGCGGACCAGCCGGACGAAGATGCCACCGATCACCAGTCCGAGGGTCGTGCCGGGCAGGATCAGGTGGTGCACGCTGGTGACCAGGGCGGGGAGGTCGAGCGTGATGATCGAGTCCACCACGTGGAGCCCCGTGATCTCCCGGGGCGCATCGAAGCCCGTGATCCGGCTCCCGGTCGGGAACCACCCGAGCCGCAGGCTGAAGAACAGCTGCGCGAGGAGCCCCAGCCAGAAGATCGGGGCCGCGTAGATCAGGATGCCGAACAGTCGTCCCCCGACGTCGAAGGGGGTGTCACGGAGCCGACCGGAGACGGCACCGACCACCACCCCCACGCCGACCGCGACGAGCATGGCGAACGCGGTCAGCTCGAGCGTGGCCGGGAACGTGTCACGGATGACCCCCAGCGTGGTCCGCCGATCCGTGATCGGGTCGCCGAGGTCACCGGTGAGGGCGCCGCCGAGGTAGCGCCCGTACTGCACGATCAGGGGATCGTTGAACCCCAAGGCCTCGCTCCGCGCCTCGATCTCCTCGGTCGACAGCCGATCGCCGAGGGTCGCGCGGATGGGGTCGCCCGGTGCGACCCGCAGGAGCAGGAAGACGATCGTCAGCAGGATCAGCAGCATCGGGATCGTGAGCAGGAGCCGCATGAGCAGGTACCTGCGAAGCGATCCACCGCCGTGCGCTGCGCTCATGGCACCTCATCACGTTCCGTGCCGGCAAGGCTGCCGCACGAGCCCGGCCGGTCCGCCCGAAGACCGCGGGGGTGACGGCTCCCGGAACCTGCTCCGGTGGCGTCACCGCCCGCGGTCACGGGTTGGCACGCTAGCTCTTGCTGACCACCCAGTAGCGCATGATCAGCGTCTCATCCATGGTCGTCTCCAACCCACGGATACCCGGGCGTGCGAAGACGTACGGGACCTCCTGGAACAGCGGGATGTTGACGACGTCGTCGGCTGCCTTGCGCTGGATCTGATCGAAGATGTCCGTTCGGACGGCATCATCGAGTTCAGCCTGCTCGGCCAGGACCAGGGCGTCCATCTCCGCATCGCCGTACATCGAACCGACGAACCCCTCGGACCAGTAGAACTGCTCGACGTAGGTGTCCGGGTCGATGTAGTCGGGGTTCCAGCCGAGCATGAAGACCGGGTACTGGCCGTCATCACCAGGCCAGGCCTCCTCGGTGAACTGGGCCCACTCGGTCGAGACCAGCTCCACCTCGAACAGACCGGTCTCCTCCAGGGAGCGTTGGATCACCTGCACCAACGAGGGCTCGGTCGGTCCGTAGCGCTCGCCGCCGTAGTGGAGGCGGAACGAGACCGGCTCGTCGATGAAGTCGCTCGGCGCGAGGTCGTCGTACTCCTCGAAGTACGGGACCGACTCCGGGTAGCCCGGCGGGATCATCGAGTAGATCGGCTGCACGGTGTTGTTGAAGACGTCCTCGGCGATGCGCTGCCGGTCGATACCTGCAGCGATCGCTTGACGGACAGCGACGTCGGCCACATCGTCCCGGAACGGGTTCAGGACGATGTAGCGCGTCCGGCCGCCCTCACCGGCGATCACCTGGACGTCGTCGTTGGTCTCGAGGTCGGCCTGCTCGTCGGGGCTGAAGTCCCGGTGGGCGACGTCGATCTCCCCACTCTCCAGGGCGAGCTTCATCTGGCTCGAGGTCTGGAAGAAGCGGATCAGCACCCGCTCGTTGGCCGGCGACTCACCCCAGTAGTCCGGGTTCGCCTGCAGCGTGATGGACTCACCCTCGCGGAACTCCGCGACCGTGTAGGGGCCGGTCCCGATCAGGTCCTCGTTGACGAACTCCTCCGCCGCCTGCTCGGCGTCGTCCCCTTCGATCGCGTCTGCGGGCGCCGGATAGGTGCCGTCGCTGGGGACGATCGTCGCGACCGTGTAGGCCAGGCGGGGGAGGAAGGTGGAGTTCGGGGCGGCCAGGGTGATGACCGCGGTCCGCTCATCGGGTGTCTCGATCGAGTCGATCACGAACAGCATCGACGCCGCACCGGCCGGGTGGGCCATGTCGATCACGCGGTCCAGGGAGAACTTGACGTCGGCGCTGGTGAGCTCGTGTCCGTTGGAGAAGGTGACACCCTCGCGGATCGTGAAGGTGTAGGTCAGGCCGTCGTCCGAGACGTCCCACGACTCCGCGAGCAAGGGCGCCGGTTCGGTCTCGCCGGGTGGGAACCCGACGAGGGTCTCCCCGACGTTGAACAGGATGTTGGACGAAGCGAAGTCGTAGGCCTTGGCCGGGTCGAGGGTGACGACCGTGTCGGTCGTGCCGAAGATGAGGTCGCCGCTCGCCGACGCCTCCTCACCGGCCTCGCCGTTGCCGTCCTCGGTCGCGCCGTCCTCGGTCGCGCCGTCCTCCGTCGTGTCGTCGCCGTCACCGCCGCAGGCGGCCAGCGCCAGGGTTGCCACGATGGCTCCTACCAGGAGCTTTCCTCTGATCCTCGAACGCACAGTCACTCCTCCTCGGTGGCCTACGACCGCAGTCGTGGGCTGGTCCTACCACGCCGTACGGCATCGGCGTCATTCCCCGGTGCGCTCAGCGCTCAACGAGGAGCCGGCGAGACCCGCAAGGCCGGACGTCGCGGGTCGCTCGCCAGCGGTGCGGCCCCAGGAGCGCTCCGCGACCGTTCGATCACGCGGAGCGTTCACTGTGTGCGCACAGTGTGACCCGCGATCCTGGCGGCGCACGGTCGAGGCACCGGACGCAACCGACAGTGGTGGAACAGCCACCCCGCGTGCATGATGTGCCGCGCCCTGGCGGTCGGGGCGGCCAACGTCCAGGGGAGCCAGCGATGGAGCAGCAGCAGAGCGCGATCGCCGCGAGACTCGGCGGGGCCCTGGTCAGCGCGGCCGGCGCCGACGTCGGGGCGACCCGGGAGCGGGTCCGGATGGCCCGCCTGCGCACGCTCGCCATCGTGCTCGGCCTGCCGGCTGCGTTCCTCTGGTGGCGCATCGTCGACGGGCGGCCCATCAACCTGCTGCAGGCGCCCCCGATGCCGAAGGATCCGGTGCTGTGGGTGATCCCCGCGGTCTTCGTCCTCGCGATCCTGATCCTGGTGGCGATGCCGCTGATGAGCGGCCGCTCGCCGCACCTGCTCTACCGCCCGGAGCAGATCGAGGTCTCCCTCGACGACGTCAAGGGGCTCGACGGGATCGTCGCCGAGGTCGTCCGGACCCTCAACACCTTCCTCGGCTACGCGACCTTCCGGGAGCAGCTCGGCGGCACCCCCCGGCGGGGCCTGCTGTTCGAGGGACCGCCCGGCACCGGCAAGACACACCTGGCCAAGGCGCTCGCGCGCGAGGCGGGCGTGCCGTTCCTGTTCGTGTCCGCGACCAGCTTCCAGTCGATGTGGTACGGCGCGACGGCGCGGAAGATCCGGGCCTACTTCCGGGCGCTGCGCAAGGCCGCGCGTCGGGAAGGTGGCGCGATCGGCTTCATCGAGGAGATCGACGCGATCGCCGTGTCCCGTGGGGGCATGAACGCGACACCGCTGGCGCGGATGACCGGCCTGTCGGGGTGCACGCACGCGTCCAGCATCGGCGAGGCCGGGCTCCGCGTCGACGCCGCGATGAGCGAGGGCACGGGCGGTGTGGTCAACGAGCTGCTGATCCAGATGCAGTCCTTCGACCAGCCACCGCTGGGCCAACGCGTCTACAACGCGGCCGTGGACCGGCTCAACGCCTACCTGCCCGCGCACCGGCAGCGCAAGCGGCGGCCGTCGGACTACAACAACCTGCTGCTGATCGCCGCGACCAACCGGGCGGATCGGCTCGACCCGGCGCTGCTGCGACCCGGCCGGTTCGACCGTCGCCTGACCTTCGAGCCGCCAGCCAAGGCGTCGCGTCGGGAGCTGATCGACCACTTCCTCGCCCGCAAGCGCCACGCGGAGGAGCTCGACCGCGACGACCTGCGGGACACCATCGCCAAGCAGACCCTCGGCTACACACCGGTCATGCTCGAGCACCTGTTCGACGAGGCACTGCTCAACGGGCTCCGGGAGGGGCGCGACCACCTCGACTTCGCCGACGTGCAGGCGGCACGGCTGACCGAGGAGATCGGGTTGAAGAACCCGGTCGCCTACACCGACCACGAGCGTCGTGTCGTCGCGACCCATGAGGCCGGGCATGCGACGGTGGCGTACCTGTCGGGCATGCGCTCGCTCGAGGTGCTCTCGATCGTCAAACGCTCGGGGTCGCTGGGGCTGCTGGCACACGGCGACCTCGACGAGGTCTTCCAGCGCTCACGCAGCGAGCTGTACGCGCTGATCGACATCGCGATGGGGGGCATGGTCGCGGAGGAGCTGTGGTTCGGGGAGTCGGGCACCGGCCCGGCCGGGGACCTCCAGTCGGCCACGCAGATCGCCGCGCAGATCGTCGGGGCGGCCGGCATGAGCGGCAGCCTCGTCTCCCTGGCCGCGGTGCAGTCGGGACCGTTCTCCGACACCAACCTGGTGGGCCGTGTCCTGGCGGACGCACAGGGGCGCCCCGCGGTCGACCGGATCCTCGCGACCGGCAAGGCCCGGGTGCGGGCGTTGCTCGACGCGAACCGCCACATCGTGGAGGCGCTGCGTGATGCCCTGCTCGATCGCGACGAGCTGATCGGCGAGGAGATCCTGGTGGTGGCGCGAGGCGCCGGCGAGCCGGTCCGCACCGGGCTGAGGGTCGAGCGCCGCGGCGGCGATCGGCGCCGGGTCGACCATCTGGACGGGGCGGAGCTGTCGAGTGCCTTCGCCGAGGTGGTGGCTCCCGAGCGCGGGGCGTAGACCGCCTCCGGCGGTACCGTCCCCGGGTCGCGAACCGAGGGGCCCGATGGCGACCCGTCCACCGCCGCCGGTCCTGGCCGCCGATCCGGCCGGGATCGCCGCTGCCGTCGCCGCGCTGCGTGCCGGCGAGCTGATCGGCCTGCCGACCGAGACGGTCTACGGCCTTGCCGGCGACGCGTTGGACCCCGCGACGGTGGCACGGATCTTCGCGGCCAAGCAGCGGCCGGCGGACAACCCCCTCATCGTCCACGTCGCCGCGGCCGAGCAGCTCGGCGCGCTCGTGACCCGGGTGACGCCGCTGGCCCGATCGCTGGCCCGTGCGCACTGGCCGGGCCCGCTGACCCTGGTCCTGGACGCGGCCCGCCGCGTGCCGTCGATCACCCGCGGCGGGCTCGACACGGTCGCCGTGCGGGTCCCCGACCATCCGGTGGCGACCACGTTGCTCGCGGCCATCGACCAGCCGCTGGCCGCACCCTCGGCCAACCCGTCGGGGCGGCCCTCGCCGACGCGTGCCCACCACGTCGTCGCCGGCCTGGGCAGCTCGGTCCGCCTGGTGCTGGACGGCGGTGCCTGCCCGCTCGGTGTCGAGTCCACCGTCGTCGACGCGCGCGGGGCTCGGCCGGTGGTGCTGCGCGACGGGTTCGTCACGCGTGAGGCGCTCGGCGTCGAGGCGGACGGTGCGCCCGCACCGCGGCATCGCTCGCCGGGGACCCGCTACGCCCACTACGCCCCGCGTTGCGCGGTCGAGGTGGTGCCGGGGCCCGACACGCTCGTGGCCCGCGTCGAGGCCGCGACGGCGGCGGGGGAGCGGGTGGGGGTCGTCGGCACCAGGGTCGCCGTCGCCGACGCGCTCGCGGCGCAGCGGCGTACCAGGCCCGGCCTGGCGGACGTCGGGCTCGTGTTCCACGTCACGGTCGACGACGAGGTGGCGCTCGCGCGCGAACTGTACGGTGCCTTCCTCGCCGCCGAGGAAGCTCGTGTCGACCGTCTGCTGGTCCTCGCGGTCCCCGAGCACGGCGTCGGCCGCGCGGTGATGGATCGGCTCCGCCGGGCTGCGGCCGCGGCCTGAGGTCAAGGAGCGCAGCGCCATGTACGAGGTCCGCAGCTCGCCACGCCACGGTCGGGGCCTGTTCGCCACCCAGGCCATCCCGCGCGACACGGTGCTGATGGAGGCGCCGGTCCTGCTGATCGCCGCCGACCAGCGCGAGGCGCTGCAGGGCACGATCGTCGACGACTACGTGTACGAGTGGGACGACGACGGCACCGCCGCGCTCGTCCTGGGCGTGTCCTCGATGTGCAACCACGCCGAGGCGCCGAACGCCTACCTCTGGCTGGTGCCGGATGGGCCGGGCGCGGAACTGGTCACGATCGCGGACATCGCCGAGGGGGAGGAGATCACGGTCTCCTACCGGGCGGAGGCCGGGCCGGAGACCGGCCCCCTGTGGTTCTCGGTGCGGGACGGGTGACGGCCAGCGGCCGCGGCCGGGCGGCGCCACCTCGGCACCGGCGGATCGCAGCGGGTAGCGTTGCCTCCATGGCCAGCCCGACGCACCTGCCGACCCGCACGCCGACGCGGGCACCCGCACCGGTCGAGCCCGAGCAGCGTCCCGACCTCGACCACGGTGACGGCGACCACGACCGGTTCGCCCACTACGTGAGCAAGCGGGATCTCGAGCGCTACCGGCGCAAGGGCACGCCGGTCACGGCGCTGTGCGGCAAGCGCTGGAAGCCCGACGGTGATCCCTCGCGGTACCCGATGTGCCCCACGTGCGCGGAGATCGCCGCGGAGCGCATCGCGGGGTCCTTCGACCGCTGACCGGCTCCTTTCGGGGCAACTAGGGTCGCGACCGTGCCGACCCGCCCACGACCGGAGCAGCGTCATGCCGACCGCCGTCCAGCGCGCCGTCATCTTCGACCTCGACGGGGTCCTGACCGAGACCGCCGAGTACCACTACCTCGGCTGGCAGCGGCTCGCCGACGAGGAGGGGCTCGCCTTCGACCGGGAGGCCAACGAGGCGTTGCGCGGCCTGTCGCGGGGGGAGTCGCTCAAGGCCCTGCTCGGCGACCGTGAGGTCGACGCGGCCACGTTCGACGCGATGATGGAGCGCAAGAACGGCTACTACGTCGACTCCCTGCAGGACATGAGCCCGAAGGACCTGCTGCCCGGCGCCATCTCCCTGGTCACCGACGCGAAGCGGCGCGGCATGAAGGTCGCGATCGGGTCCTCGTCCAAGAACGCCCGTTTCGTGCTCGACAAGCTGCAGATCACCGACCTGTTCGACGCCATCGCCGACGGGCACACCGTGGAGCGCGCCAAGCCGGCACCGGACCTGTTCCTGGCCGCGGCGGACCTGCTCGGGGTCGACCCGGCGCACTGCATCGTGATCGAGGACGCCGGCGCCGGGATCGACGCGGCGCTCGCGGCCGGGATGACCGCGGTGGGGACCGGGCCCGAGGAGCGCGTCGGCCACGGCCACGTCCGCTTCGACGCGACCCGTGACGTGGACCTCACCCGGGTCTGCCCGCCGGACGAGCACCAGATCGGTGGCGCCGTGCTGCTGGCCGACGGCTGGGTCGTGATCGACGACCACCACGATCCCGAGCAGGTCATCAACCTGGCCACCAGCCACCTCACCGGCAACGGCTACCTCGGCTACCGCGGCACGCTGCCGGAGTGGCGCGCGGACGCGACCGTCGGCTGCACCGTCTCCGACACCTGGGACAACGCCGACGGTAAGTGGGCCGAGCTGTGCAACGTCCCCAACGCGCTCTACGCCCGCATCGACCATCTCGGCCGGCCGATCGCGGTGGACGCGGACAGCGTGCTCAGCGACCGGGACCTGCTCGAGCGCCGGCTGGACGTGCGCTACGGCCGCCAGCACCGCATCTACGGGCCGTCCTCCGGTCCGGTGCAACGGCTGGTTGACGAGCGCTTCGCCTCGATGGACCAGCGCCACCTGCTCGCGCAGCGGCAGCGCGTCTTCGCCACCCCCGGGACGCGCCTGACCGTCACCACGGGGATCGACGGGGACGTCTGGAGCCTGAACGGCGACCACTTCGCCAGCGTCGAGGTGGACGTCCACGACGACGCCCTCCTGCAGCGGCTGACGACGACCGAGCGGGGCCTCGCCATCGCGGTCGGCCACGCGATCAGCATCCACGGCGGCAGCGTCCAGGGCCAGCGGGTCAGCGAGCGTGGTCGTGAGGTCGTGCGCACCCTGGACGTCGAGGTCGGCCCCGACGGCCTGCTGGTGCTCGACCAGGTCATGACCGTGCACTCCGGCAACGACGTCGACGACCCGGCGTCGGCCTCGCTGGAGCTCGCGCGGAAGGCCGCCGCGGACGGCTACGAGATCCTGCTGGCCCGCCACGCGCTGGCCTGGGAGCGACTGTGGGCCCGTGCCGACGTGACGATCGAGGGCGATCCGGTCGCCCAGGCCGTGCTGCGCTACAACCTCTACCACAACATCATCGCGACCCCGATGCACGCCGAGCACCTGCCGGTGGGTGCCCGCGGGCTGTCCTGCCAGGCCTACCAGGGGGCGGCGTTCTGGGACCAGGAGGTGTTCAACCTGCCGATGTGGGTGCACACCTTCCCCGAGGTGGCGCGCAACCTGCTGGTCTACCGGCACGGCACCCTCGACGGCGCCCGGCGCAAGGCGGCCCGGCTCGGCTACCAGGGCGCGTTCTACGCCTGGATCTCCGGCGACACCGGGGACGAGCTCTGCCCGGACTTCTTCTTCGAGGACGTGCTCACGGGTCGGCCGATCCGCAACCACTTCAACGACTGGCAGATGCACATCTCGCCCGACATCGCGGTGACGATCGACGGCTTCATCCGCGCCACCGGCGACGAGACCTTCGTGCAGGACCGCGGCGCCGAGCTCGTGTTCGAGGTGGCCCGCTTCCTGACCTCCTTCGTCCACTTCCGCCCCGCCGACGGTCGCTACCACCTGCTGCGTCTGCTGGGTCCGGACGAGTACCACGAGAACGTCGACGACAACGTGTTCTCCCTGGAGCAGAGCCGCGTCGCGCTGGCGGAAGCCTGCCGGCTCCACGACCTCCTCCAGGCCGACCACCGCGAGGCCTTCGACCGGCTCGTCGCCGCGTTGGGGCTGACCCGCGAGGAGCGCGACCTGTGGCAGGACATCCACGACCGCCTCGTCGTGATCGAGCCCGACCCGCACACCCACGTGCTCGAGCAGTTCGACGGGTACTTCGACCTCGAGGACATCGCGCCGGACGACCTGCGCGAGCGGCTGCAGCACCCGGACGAGTACTGGGGCTGGCCGAACGGCATCGCGGTCCACACCCAGGTCACCAAGCAGCCGGACGTCGTCCAGCTGTTCGTCACCCAGCCGGAGCGCTACGACACGCCCACGGTCGAGGCCAACTACGACTACTACCTGCCGCGCACCCAGCACGGCTCGTCGCTGTCCCGGCCGATGTACGCCCTGGTCGCGGCCCGGCTCGGCCGCGTGGCCGAAGCGGAGCAGCTCTTCCGTCGCAGCGCCACCGTGGACCTGCTGGCCGACTCCCACCCGGCGCCCGGCGGGACCTTCATCGGGGGCATCCACGTGGCCGCCTGCGGTGCGGCCTGGCAGGTCGTGGTGCTCGGCTTCGGCGGGGTGCACATCCGTGATGGCTACATCGAGGTCAACCCGCGCCTGCCCGAGGCATGGGACCGACTGTGCTTCGGGATCGCCTTCCGCGGCTGCTGGGTCGAGGTGGCGGCCACCGACACCGAGGTGGCGCTGCACGCGCCGGAGGACAACCCGCACGCGCTGACCGTGGAGGTGCACGGCGAGCGTGTCGAGGTGGCCCCGGGTGGCACCCGCACCGTGGCCCTGTCGGGCACCCTGACCCGCTGACGATCCTGCTCCCTGCTCCCCGTTCACCGCTCCCGGAGGCTCGCCGATGTCCCTCGGTCCGTCCGACCCTGCCTCGTCACCGATCGACCGGCTCGCACGCCTGCTGGTGTGGCTCGTCCCGACCGGCATCCTCGTCCAGGCCGTGCTGGCCGGGCAGGGCTGGTTCGTCGACCAGGGACTGTTCCTGCTGCACGGGGGCGTCGGCCACGGGGTCCTGACCCTCGCGCTGCTGGTGGCGGGCTGGGCCTGGTGGCGGCGACCGAGCCGGACGGTGCTGGTGCTGGCCACCCTCGGCGTCCTGGGCCTGATCGCCCAGACGGGCCTCGGCTACACCGGCCGGCGCGGCGGCGTCGCGCTGGCCTCGTCGCTGCACGTGCCCCTCGGCACCCTCCTGCTGACGGCCTCGGTCGTGGTCGCGCTGCTGGTCTCCCGGCCTGCCCGCACCTCGAGGTGAGCGCGCGACCCGTCGTCCTGCTCCCGCCGGCCAGGGGCAAGACCCCTGGCGGTGCCGGGCCACGCTACGGCGCGGCGCTCGACGCCGCGCACCCGCTGACCCCCGCTCGGCGGACGGTGCTCGCCGCAGCGGTCGACGCTGCCCGGACCCTCGACGACGACGCGTTGGCGCGCCTGGCCGGGGTCCGGCACCGGGACGTCGACCACGCCCGCACGCTGCTGCGGCACCTCGAGACGGCGCCGACGCTGCCGGTCGGGGTGCGCACCGCCGGCATCGTGCACCGCAACGCCGGCCTGGCCGAGGCGACCGACCGGGCGGCGGCGCTGCCGGTGGAGGTGCTGCTGGTCTCCGGGTTGCTGGGGATCGCGGGGTTGGACGAGCCGATGCCCGACCACCGTCTCGAGCTCGCGGTCACCCTGCCGCCGCTCGGCGGGCTGGCCACCTTCTGGCGCCGGGCGCTGGCCGACCACCTCGACGAGCGCCTGGCTGGGCGGGCCGTCATCGACCTGCTCCCGGGTGAGCACGCCCGGGCGGTGGAGCCGGCGCTGCGCGGGCGCGCTGGCTGGACGCAGGTGGCCTTCGAGCGTCCGGACGGGTCCGCGGCCAACGCGGCGCGGACGAAGGTCGCCAAGGGCCGGCTGGTCGCCGCCCTGCTCGCCCGCGCGGAGCTCGCGCCGGCCGCGGTCACGGCCCCGGCGCTGGCGGCGACGCTCGACCTGGGGGCCGGCTGGACCTGCCGCGCCGAGGGCGACGCCCGGCTCGTGGCCACCTACCGCGGCTGATCCGGCAGGGTGACGTGGTCGAGCAGGGACTCGACCGCGTGGATCAGGGAGCGGTCGAGGTCCCTCCAGGTCCGCACCTGCGCGAGCAGGACCCGCCAGGCCTCGTGGCGGTCCACGAAGCCGAGCCGGCGGGCCAGCCCGTCCTTGTAGGCCTCGCCGTGCGGGACCTCGGGCCAGCGGTCGCGGCCGAGCACCCGGGGCTGGATGGCCGCCCAGACGTCCACGAAGGGATGGCCGACGATCAGCACGTCCGGGTGGTCCACCGCGGCCGCCAGGCGTGACTCCTTCGAGCCCGGGACGAGGTGGTCGAGCAGGATCCCGAGCCGGCGGGTCGGGCCGGGGCGGAAGGCGGCCACCACGGCGGCCAGGTCGTCGGCGCCGTGCAGGGGTTCCACCACGATCGCCGCCGTCCGCAGATCGTCGCCCCACACGCGCTCGAGCAGCTCGGCGTCGTGGATGCCCTCGACCAGGACGCGGCTGGCCCGCGCCGTGCGGGCGGCCGCCTGCGGTGCGCGCAGCGACCCGCTGGGGGTCAGTGCCACCCGGTCGAGGTCGGCCACCACCGCCCGTGGCGGTGGGACCAGCTCGACCGGCCGGTCGTCCACCAGGAACGCCCCGGGGGTGCGGGTGAAGCGTCGCTCCCGCCCGCGGCGGTCGGCGAGGACGACCTCGCGGTCCGTGCAGCGCACGACCGCCCCGGCGAACCCGTCGCGCACGACCTCCACCAGCAGCCCCGGTTCGGCCACGCGCTGCGGGATGGCGCGGCGCCCGGTCGGCCCGGCGAGGATCCCATCCCCGGTCGGTCCCAGCCAGTCGCTGCGGCGTGCCACCTCACGACCGCCGTGCGTCGGCAGGCACGTGATCGCCGATGCTGGCCTCGGCCCGGGCGAGGGTCTCGTCGTCCAGCGCCCAGGGCTCCAGCGCGAACCGCGCCCCGAAGGCGTCGGCGATGGCGGTCCGGGCCTGCTCGAAGGTGATGGGCCGCTCCCCGGTGCTCAGCTGCCCGGTCACCGCCGGGTCGAAGGTGAGCCCGAGCGCCGCATACACCGGGAGGAGCGCCCGGTTGATCGCGGCGGCGTCGTCCACCACCACGACCCCGCCGGTGTGCGCCGCGCGACGCAGCAGCCGTTGCCCGACCCCGGCGACCTTGCGGATGCCGGCGAGGTTCACCGAGGAGCTGCCGGGGCAGTACTCACCCGGGACCTCCCCGAGACGAGCCTGCAACCCGAGCCCCCGGAACGCGTCCACGAGGCTGCCCGACAGGGTGGCGAAACGCTCCGCGATGCCGATCGACGGCACCTCGGTCGGGACCGCCCACGCGAAGGCGATCGTTGCGGGGGTGAAGACCGCCGGACGCCCACCGGCCAGCCGCAGGACCGGCGCGAGGCCGTTCGCCTGCGTCGCGGCGACCGCGGCGTCGAAGCCCGGGGTCCGGGCGTCGCGGGAGCTGAAGGCCACGATCGCCTGCGGCCGGGACAGCCTGAGCGTGGCCGGCAGCTCGCCGGCGTCGACCCGTTCGAGCAGTACCCGGGCGATCGCGGTGTCGAGCGCGGGGTGCCCGGCGACGTCGTCGAGACAGAGCCGCAGCCGGCTCACGCGCTCGCGGTCCGGTCCAACCGGCGCGCCGCCAGGGTCCGGACCAGCGTGTCACGTTGCTCCAGCAGGACCCGTCGCCGCGGTCGGGGGAGCTCCTGGTCGGCGAGCATCGCGTCGAGCCGTGTCAGCAGCCCCTCGTCCGCCGCCCAGTGCGGGAACATCGCCTCGGTGAAGTCGATGGCCCAGTCCAGCGTCCGCTCCGCCCAGACGTCGTCCAGCACCTCGAGGTAGCGGTCGGCGAACGGGGCCAGCACGTCCTGCTGGTCGAGGCGCACGAACCCGCCGTACAGGTGCCGCGACATCGTGTGCGACAGCGAGGTGTCGGTCAGCAGGCGGTCCCAGGCGGCCTGCTTGGCGGCGGGATCGGGGCGGGAGGCCCGCGCCGTCGCGGCCGCACGCTGGCCGAGGTCGGTGTCGTCGCGGGTGAGCTCCTCCGCGATGCGGTCCTCGCCGGTGGCGCCGGCGTGGGCCAGGCAGGTCAGCAGGTGCCAGCGCAGGTCGGTGTCGACGCCCAGCCCCGGCAGGGTCCAGGTGCCCTCGAGCAGCCCGTCGACCTCCTGCGTCTGCGCAGGCGTGCGGGCCAACGCCGCCCAGTGGCGGACCCAGGCCAGCTGGTGGTCGCTGCCGGGCTGGGCGGCCCGCATGGCATCTGCGGCGTGGATGTGCAGCCGGCTGCGGACGGCGTCCCGGGCCCCCGGGTCGAGGTAGCGCTCGAGCGCGCCGAGCGAGCGTTGCAGCAGGCGTTGCAGCGTGCCGATCTCGGACTCGCGGGTGACGTTGGCCTCGACCAGGGCGAGGTAGCGCTGGGCGGGCAACAGGCCGTCGCGGACCATGTCCCAGGTCGCGCCCCACAGCAGCGAGCGGGTCAACGGGTCGCCGACGTCCGCCAGCCGCTCGGTGACGGTGGCGGTCGAGGTCGCGTCCAGCGCCAGCTTGCCGTAGGTCAGGTCGTCGTCGTTGACCACCAGCAGGGGTACCGCAGGCCGGCCGGCGAGCTCCGGCACCGCCGTGCGGGCGCCGGTCACGTCCAGCTCGACCCGGTCACGGCGCACCAGGGCACCGGCCTGGTCGTCGTAGGCCCCGACCGCCAGGCGGTGCGGTCGCAGGACCGGCTCCGGTCGCCGCAGGCCGGCCACGCTGGCCCAGGCCGGCTCGGGGGCCTCCTGGACGACCGCCACCTCGGTGTAGGTGCCGTCCCCGCCGACGGTGACGTCGAGGTGGAAGCGGTTCAGGCCGGTGGTCAGCAGCCACGCGTCGCGCCACGTCGCGAGGTCACGACCGGAGGTCCGCTCCAGGGCGGCGAGGAAGTCCGTCAGGGTGGTGTTCGACCAGGCGTGCCGGTCGAAGTAGTCGCGGCAGCCGGCGAGGAAGGCGTCCTCACCGACCCAGGCGACGAGCTGGCGCAGGACCGAGGCCCCCTTGGCGTAGGTGATGCCGTCGAAGTTCTGGTGCACGCTCTCCACGTCCGGCATCCGGTCGGCGACCGGGTGGGTGGACGGCAGCTGGTCCTGGAACCGGGCCCAGGCCTTCTCGGCGTCGTGGAAGGTGACCCACGCCCCGTCCCAGCGGGTCGCGGTGGTCTGGACCAGCACGGACATGAAGGTGGCGAACGACTCGTTCAGCCACAGGTCGTCCCACCACCGCATCGTGACCAGGTCACCGAACCACATGTGCGCCATCTCGTGGATGATGGTCTCGGCGCGCCGCTCCCGGGTCGCGTCGGTGACCTTGGAGCGGAAGATGTAGATCTCCGAGAAGGTCACGCAGCCGGGGTTCTCCATCGCCCCGGCGTTGAACTCCGGCACGAACAGCTGGTCGTAGCGCCCGCGGAACGGGTAGCGCATCGCGAACAGGTCCTCGAACGCCGCGAAGCTCTGCTTGGTCACGGTGAACAGCTCGTCCGCATCCACGTACCCGGCGAGCGAGCGTCGGGCCCACCACGCCAGGTCGATGCCCGTCCCGTCGGCGCGTTCGTAACGATCGGTCACCGCGACGTACGGGCCGGCGACGATCGCGGTGATGTAGGTGCTGACCAGCTCCGTCGGGCTGAAGTGCCAGCGGCCCGCCGCGCCGTCCGCGGGTCGCTCGACCACCTCGCCGTTGGACACCACCACCCACGCCTCGGGCGCGTCCACGCTGAGCTCGAAGGCGGTCTTGAGGTCGGGCTGGTCGAAGCAGCCGTACACCGTGTGGGCGTCGAAGGGCTCGAACTGACTGTGCAGGTAGACACGGCCGTCCGTCGGGTCGACGAAGCGGTGCAGGCCGTGGCCCTCGTGGCGGTAGGCCATCGTGGCCTCGACCTGGAGCTCGTGGGTGCCGGCGTCGAGGTGGGGGAGCGGGAGCCGCGTCGGCTCCACGGAGCCGACGTCGAGGTCCTGCCCGTCGAGGACCGCGCGGTGCAGCTCGACCGCCGTCAGGTCGAGGAAGGTGGGGCCGGCCGCGGCAACCTCGAAGGTCAGGGTGCTGGTGGCCCGGAAGTGCTCGGCCCCACCGGTCAGGTCGAGGTGGACGCGGGTCGAGGGCACCCGCACGATCGTGCGGGCACGGGCCTCGGCCTCGTCCCGGGTCAGGTTCTCGCGCACGGCCGGGTGGGGAGCGGACATCGGTGCCTCGGTGGAGGGATCGGTGACCGAGCGTGATCGGTCGGGGAGTCGGCTGGGGAGGGTAGGGCCCGGGAGCGCGGACGCGGTGCCCGCGGCTCCTCACACGATGGATCCGAGGTCGTCGGCGCGACCGTGCCGACCGGCACCACGACGGAACGCCTCGACGCCCGTGGCCCCGCCCGCGGTCAGGCTGGCGACGCCCAGGTCGTGCTCGTGCAGCAGCGCGTCGGGCAGCGGTCGGTCGAACGCGGCCCGGGTGGCCGCCAGGTCGCTCCGCAGCGTCGTCGCCGGCCAGCGTGCCAGCTCCGCGCCCAGCGCCACCGCGGCCTCCTCGGCCTGGCCCGGTGGGACCACGCGGTTGACCAGGCCGAGCCGCAGCGCCTCCTCGGCGCCCACCGGCCGCCCGGTCAGCACCAGGTCGAGCGCGACCCCGAGGCCGACGACACGGGGCAACCGGACCGTGCCGCCGTCGATGAGCGGCACCCCCACCCGACGGCAGAACACGCCGAGGATCGCATCGGCCGCGGCCACGCGCAGGTCGCACCACAGGGCCAGCTCGAGCCCGCCCGCGACGGCGTGGCCCTCGATCGCGGCGATCACGGGGAGCCGGGTCGTGCCGCGGGTGGGGCCCATCGGTCCCTGGTCGTCCCGGACCAGGCGGTTGCGCCGTTCGGGATCCTCGAGCGCGTGCAGGTCGGCGCCGGCGCAGAACGTGCCGCCGGTGCCGGTCACGACCAGCGCGGCGAGATCGTCCCGGGCATCGAGCGCCGCGATCGTGCCGGCGAGCGCCTCGGCCGTCGGCCGGTCCACCGCGTTGCGGACCTCGGGTCGATCCAGGCGGACGATGCCGACCGCACCCCGGACCTCCTGCTGGATCCCCATGCCGGCCTCCCGCGTCGTCTGCCGTCGGGTGCACGGTAGGCGTGGGGATCGCGCTGCCGCCTCGGCTAGGATCGGCGGGAAGGAAGCCGCCGGATGGCTCGCGTCTCCGGCGCATCATCGGCCGTGGGGGGAGATCCCGCGGGGGAGCAGGGAGACCGGCATGCAGCAGTACACCAGCCCAGGCGAGACCGAGGTCCCGCTCGAGGAGAACCTGACCGCCTCGCTCTGGACCGCGCTCGAGCAGCACCCTGAGCAGCCGATCGTGGCCGTGCGGGTCGGCGACCGGTTCGTCGACTGGTCGACCCGGCAGTTCGTGGAGGAGATCGTCGCGGTCGCCAAGGGGCTCATCGCGCTCGGGATCGAGAAGGACGACCGCGTCGTCGTGCACTCCAGCACCCGCATCGAGTGGACGCTCCTCGACTACGCCATCTGGTTCGCGGGCGCGATCACCGTCCCGATCTACGAGACGTCCTCCGCCGAGCAGATCCAGTGGATCGTGTCCGACTCCGACGCCAAGGCCCTCTTCACGGAGAACGCCGACCTCAAGGCGCTCGTCGACCAGGTCCACGGGGACCTGCCGGGGCTCGAGCACGTCTTCGTGATCGACGACGGTGCCCTGGAGGCCATGCGTCAGCAGGGCGCCGAGGTCAGCGAGGAGACGGTCCGCGAGCGGGCGGCACAGGCGACCGGCAGCGACCTCGCCACCATCGTCTACACCTCCGGGACCACCGGCCGGCCCAAGGGCTGCGTCATCACCCACCACAGCTTCGTGTGGGACGCGACCCAGGTCGCGACCGCCGCGCCGGAGTTCTTCGGCAACCAGATGCGCACGCTGTTCTTCCTCCCGCTCGCGCACATCTTCGCGCGTGTGGTGCAGACCACCTGCATCCGTGAGGGTGTGATCCTCGGCTACTCGACGGGCATCCCGCAGCTGACCGAGGAGCTGGCGATCTACGAGCCGGACTTCCTCGTCGCCGTGCCCCGGGTCTTCGAGAAGGTCTACAACGGTGCCCGGGCCAAGGCGGCCGCGGATGGCAAGGAGAGGATCTTCGACAAGGCCGCGAGCGTCGCGGAGGACTACTCCCGCCAGAGGATCGCCGGCAACGTCAAGTTCGGCACCAAGCTGCTGCACGCGGTGTTCGACAAGCTGGTCTACGGCAAGCTCCGTGGCGCCATGGGTGGGCAGATCAAGTACGCCGTCTCCGGTGGCGCGGCGCTGGGGGAGCGGCTGACACACTTCTTCAACGGCATCGGCGTCCAGGTCTGCGAGGGCTACGGCCTGACCGAGACCACCGCGGTGTCCACCTTCAACCGGCCGACCGCCACCAAGGTCGGCACCGTCGGCAAGCCGATCCCGGGCGCCTCGGTCAAGATCGCCGAGGACGGGGAGATCCTGCTGGCCGGTGCCCACATCTTCCAGGGCTACCACAACAACCCCGAGGCGTCCGCGGAGGTGCTCCAGGATGGCTGGTTCCACACCGGCGACCTCGGCCAGGTCGACGGTGAGGGCTACGTGCGGATCACCGGGCGGAAGAAGGAGCTGATCGTCACCGCCGGCGGCAAGAACGTCGCGCCCACGGTGCTCGAGGACCGCATCCGCGCCCATGGGCTCGTCAGCCAGTGCATGGTCATCGGTGACGCGAAGCCCTTCATCGCCGCGCTGGTCACCCTCGACGCCGAGGCCTGGCCGGCCTGGGCGGAGGCCAACGGGAAGTCGGGCGAGCTCGCCGACCACCTCGAGGACCCCGATGTGCTCGCGGCCGTCCAGGCGGCGATCGACGACGCCAACCAGGCGGTCTCCAAGGCCGAGTCGATCCGGACCTTCAAGATCCTGCCCGACGACTTCGTGGTCGGCGTGGAGCTCAGCCAGAAGATGTCGGTCAAGCGCCACGTCGTGTCCGAGAAGTACCAGGCCGAGATCGACGCCATCTACGCGGGCAGCAAGAGGTAGCCGCCCTCGGACGGCCCGGCCCGTCTCACCTCGGTGATGGCGCGCCGGGCGTCCGGTCAGACCAGCTGCGCGCGTCGTTCGCTGCGCTCCTGCCACCAGGCGGCGTCGAGCTCCCCGAGCGGGCTGGCGGGGTCGGCACCCTCGACGATGTACTCGTCGCGGATCGCGCGCCAGTCGCCACGCGCCTGCAGCTCCCCGAGCACGGAGTTCAGCCCCCACTGGATGCGGTTGAGCAGGAGGTAGTCGGAGGGCAGGTTGAGCCGGCGCAGCATGTCGCTGTAGGGATCGCGGGGATCGGTGGTCGAGCGGATCACCTCCGAGGCGAACGCCGAGGTGAAGGTGAAGGGCTGCGGCGCGAGGACCGGCCGGGTGTAGAGCTGGAACCACTCGAAGACCCGGTCCTCGTCGACCTGCGCGCGCGGGGGGAGGAACCCGGCCGACCGCAGTGCTGCGATCGAGGCGTCACGATCGCCGGTGGCCAGGGCCTCCTCGATCGCCCGCATCGACGCGTAGCGTTCGCGCGTGAACATCTTCACCGAGCCGTAGTCCAGGAAGGCGACCCGCAGCCCCCCGTCGGCGGCGGCGTCCGGCTCGATCAGGTAGTTGCCCGGGTGCGGATCGCCGTTGAAGAGCCGGAAGCGACCGATCGAGCCGAAGGCGTAGCGGAAGATGATCTCGCCCACACGCTGGCGGTCGGGTTCGGCAGCCTCGGCCCCGAAGGTGCTGAACCGCATCCCATGCACCCGCTCGGAGACGAGCACGCGTGCCCGGCACAGCTCCCCGACGATCTCCGGTATACGGATGAACGGATGGCCCTGGTAGCGCAGGGCGAAGGCCCGCTGGTACTGCGACTCGCGCTCGTAGTCGAGCTCGTCGTCGATCCGGTCGCGGAGCTCGTCGAGCAGCGGCTCGATCTCCTGGTTCTGCGCCACCAGACGCCCCAACGGTGCGAACGCGGAGGCGTTGTCCAGGTCGGCCCGGACCGCGTCCGCGACGCCGGGGTACTGGACCTTGACGACCACCTCGCGGCCGTCGTGCAGGGTCGCGGCGTGGACCTGGCCGATCGAGGCGGCCGCGAGCGGCGTCGGGTCGAAGGCGGCGAAGACCTCGTCGGGCGGGCGCCCGTACTCCTCGGTGAGGACCTGCTCGATCGCCGCGGCGTCGAACGCCGGGGCGTCGTCCCGAAGGCTCGCCAGTGCCTCGTGGTAGGCGCTGCGCACCTCCGGCGGGAGGTCGAGGTCGATGAAGCTGAGCAGCTGGCCCAGCTTCATCGCGGCGCCCTTCATCTCCCCGAGGACGGTGGCCAGGTTGGCCGCGAGCTCCTCGTGGGCGGCCTGCTCATCGCCACCGGCGAAGCGCAGCGCGCGCGCGCCGGCCAGGCCGGTCGCACCCTTGAGCCCCGTGCGTGCCAGGCGCGACCCGCGTCGCATCCTCCCTCCGAGCCCTCGTTCCGCCACGCTGCGCTGCTCCTCGTCCGTCACCCCGGTTTCGGTCCCACCGGCGTCGCTGGCCGGGTGGCTACTCGGCCATCTCCGCCAGCGGGTTGCCCTCGGCCTTGGCCGCGGCGAGGCGGGTGGCCAGCTCGGCACGTCGGTCATCGCTCATACACGCGCACCCGACCTCGTACGGGGCGTAGTGCTTGACGTCCATCCGGTGGGTCGGGCAGGCCGCGACCTCCAGCCGGGTGATCGGTTCGGATCTGGGCATCAGGGACCTCCTGGGGGTGTCGGCGGCTCGTTCGGTCACACGTTGAAGCGGAAGTGGATCACGTCGCCGTCCGCGACGACGTAGTCCTTGCCCTCGATGCGCAGCCGCCCGGCCTCGCGTGCTGCGGCCTCGGAGCCGAGCCGGTCGTAGTCCTCGAAGGCGATCACCTCGGCCTTGATGAAGCCGCGCTCGAAGTCCGTGTGGATCTCCCGCGCGGCCCGCGGTGCGGTCGAGCCGGCGGGGACCGTCCAGGCGCGCGACTCCTTGGGGCCGGCGGTGAAGAAGGTGCGCAGGCCCAGCAGCGCGTAGGCGTGCTCGATGAGCCGTTCCAGTCCGGATCGCTCCAGGCCGAGCGCGGCCAGGTACTCGGCGCGCTCCTCGCCGTCGAGCTCGGCCACCTCGGCCTCGACCTGCGCCGAGATGACGACCACCTCGGCACCCTCGTCGGCCGCGATGGCACGGACCACCTCGACGTGCTCGTTGCCGTCGGGGAGCTCGTCCTCGCCGACGTTCGCGGCGTAGAGGACCGGCTTGACCGTGAGCAGGGACAGCTCACGGGCCAGGGCGGGGTCCAGCTCGCCGGGGAAGGTCCGGGCCACGGCACCGGTGCCGAGGTGGTCGAGCAGCGCGCGGACCTGGTCGCGTTCGCGCACCGCGTCCTTGTCGTTGCCCCTGGCCGCGCGGGTCGCACGCTCCAGGCGCTTCTCCACCGTCTCGAGGTCCTTGAGCACCAGCTCGGTGGTGACCACCTCGATGTCGCGTGCCGGGTCGATGGAGCCGTCGACGTGGACCACGTCGTCGTCCTCGAAGCAGCGCACGACGTTGCAGACGGCGTCCACCTCGCGGATGTGGGCCAGGAACTGGTTGCCGAGCCCCTCGCCGCGGGAGGCACCGGCCACCAGCCCGGCGATGTCCACCACCTCGATGGCCGTCGGCACGGTCCGCGCCGAGTGCGCCAGCTCGGTGAGCCGGGCGAGCCGGGCATCGGGGACCGCGACCACCCCGACGTTGGGGTCGATGGTGCAGAAGGGGAAGTTCGCGGCCTCGGCGCCGGCCTGGGAGACGGCGTTGAACAGGGTCGACTTGCCCACGTTCGGCAGGCCGACGAGGCCGACCTTCAGCGCCATGGTTGCTCCGTTCGCTCGCGACGACCGCGGTGAGACGCGCCCGGGCACCGCAGCGGGCATCGCACGGCGGGGGAGGCCTCGGGCGGTGGGTGGGCGCGGCTGGGGCGGTGGGTGGGCGCGGCTGGAGGCGCCGGAGGTCGTCCCGGACCGCGACAGGACCTCCCATGCTACCGCGACCCGTCGTCCGCTCGGACGGGACGGGGCGGCTGGTAGCGTCGCCCGCCATGCGCATGGTCATCGCCCGCTGCTCCGCCGTCTACGACGGGCGGCTCTCCTCGACGCTCACCTCCGCGGTCCGCCTGGTGATGGTCAAGGCGGACGGGTGCGTCGCGATCCATGCGGACGTCGGCGCCTACAAGCCGCTGAACTGGATGAACGCGCCCAACCACCTGGTCGAGGACGGCGACACCTGGACCGTGACCAACCCCAAGGGGGAGACGCTCACCATCACCTTCGAGGAGGTGCTCGACGAGGTGAGCTACGCGCTGGACACCGAGCGCGGGCTCACGCTGGACGGGGTGGAGCGTGAGCTGCAGCTGCTGCTGGCCGACCACCCGGACCACCTGGAGGCGGGCCTGACCTGCGTGCAGCGCGAGTTCCGCACCGACCTCGGGCCCGTCGACCTGCTGTGCCGGGACGGTGACGGCGCCGCGGTCGCGGTCGAGATCAAACGCATCGGGGAGATCGACGGGGTCGAGCAGCTGACCCGCTACCTCGAACGCCTCCAGCGGGACCCGATGCTGGCCCCGGTCCGGGGCGTGCTGGCGGCGACCACGGTCAAGCCGCAGGCCCGCGTCCTGGCCGAGTCGCGCGGCATCGGCTGGGTCGAGGTGGATCTGGCGGCGCTGCGTGGCGAGGAGGAGCTCCACCCGCGGCTGTTCTGACGCCCCGTCAGTGCCGACGCCGACTGGCGGCCGTGACCGCAACCCGCGTGGAGCGGTCCGCACGTGCGACGACCTCCGCGGGTGTGCACCAGGCCACGTGGGGTGACTCGCCGGCAGCCGGGGCCAACCTCGCCGCGCTGGAGCCGTGCAGCAGGTAGCGCAGATCGAGGTGGAGGTGGCCGCGCGGCCCCTCGTGGACGTCGACGTGCAGCAGCCGGACGCCGTCCGGGGGATGCGCGGCCTCGACCCCGGTCTCCTCCCGGGTCTCGCGCACCGCAGCCTGCCAGGGCAGCTCGCCGGGATCGAGGTGGCCGCCGGGCTGCAACCAGCGCCCCAGCCGCTTGTGCCGGTGCAGGAGCACCCGGCCGCCACCATCCAGGACGATCGCCGACCCCGTGACGTGGGTGGGGTCGGCGTCCTCGTCCAGGGGGCGGTCCAACCAGCCCAGCAGCCGCTGCGTGCGTGCCAACGAGCGGGCCTCGACCGCGTCGCACGGTCGGTGCCGGTCGAGCTGGGCCCGTACGGCACCGACCCGGGTATCGCTCACTCGAGGATCGACTTGCCCTGCACGGTGCCGTCCTCGGCCAGGTCGTAGACGAGCGGGACGCCGGTCCCGAGCTCCAGCGCCAGCACGCCCTCCTCGTCCAGCCCGTCGAGCTGCATCACGATCGAGCGGTTCGAGTTGCCGTGCGCCACGACCAGCACGTCCTTGCCCTGCTTGATGTCGCCGAGGATGGCCCGCTCGAAGAAGGGCAGCGTCCGTTCGGCGGTGTTCTTGAGCGCCTCACCGTTCGGCGGTGGGGTGGCGTAGGAGCGGCGCCAGGTGTGGACCTGCTCCTTGCCGTAGCGTTCCGCGGTCTCGGCCTTGTTCAGGCCCTGCAGGTCGCCGTAGTGACGCTCGTTGAGCGCCTGGTCACGGATGACCGGCAGGTCGGTGAAGCCGGCCGTCTCCATGATGATGCGCAGCGTCTCCTGGGCGCGGGTCAGCGCCGAGGTGTAGGCGACGTCGAAGCGGTGCCCCTTGAGGCGCTCACCGGCGGCCTCGGCCTCGGCGACGCCCTTGGCCGTCAGGGGCACGTCGACCCACCCGGTGAAGCGGTTCTCGAGGTTCCACAGCGACTGACCGTGGCGGACGAGCACGAGGGTTGGCATGGGAGGTCCTTGGATGACGGTCGGAGGGGGACACGGGGAGCGGAGCTGGGAGCGGTCGGCTCCCCGGTCCCTCGGAGACTAGGTGGCCGTCACGCCGGTGTCCGATGACCGGGTGGCCAGGCGCAGCTCCTGCACGGCGCGGTGCAGGGCCAGGCTGCCGCGCACCCGGATGCGGCGGGCCACGGCGGGCTGGGTCACCCCGAGCGCCGCCGCGATGTCGACCTGGCGTTCCCCGTCCAGCAGGCCGAGCAGGGCCCGACGGTCGCGGCCGTCGAGGCGCGCCAGCAGCTGGTCCTGGAGCAGCAGGTGGGCGTTGACCACCGCGCCGAGGGTGGGATCGCCGGCCTCGCACCGGCTGCGCAGCGAGTCGGGCCAGGTCCGCGACGCCGGCAGCCGCTCCGCCGCTGCCAGCGCCTGGCTGGCGCGCTCGCGGGCCTGCTGGAGCACGGCGACGTCGCCGCACACCCCGCTGGCTCCCGCCGCGCCGAGCCCGAGGCCGAGCCGGAGCTCGACCGGCACGTCCCCGCCGTCGACCGTGGGAAGCACCAGGCCGTCGGTGGCCAGCCGCAACCGCAGCGCCGCGGTCATCGCCGCACCGAGGTCCGCGTACACCCCCTCGAACACGTCCCGCTCCGTGCGGCGGAGCGGCCGGAGCCCCGGCTCCGCTGCCACCACCTCGGCCAGTGCGCGGTCCAGACCCGCGAGGAGGCCGTCGAGGTCCACGAAGCGCCGGGAGGCGACGACGTCCCCGGCGACGACCACCGGGGCGCCCACCAGCGCGGGCGGGGACCCCTGGGGGCCCGGATCGCGGGACACCTCCGACCTCCTCGGGTGGCGGGCCGGGGCGCCGGGAGCCTCGACCTGTGCATAACCTATACGGTTATGCTACACCGTTGGGGTCGCGGACCAGCGGTGAGCTAGGTTCGCCCCGCGCCGCCCCGTCGCCACCTCGATCCCGGGAGCTCCACGATGGACACCTTCGCCGCACGCGCCACCCTGTCGGTGGGCGAGACCGACTACGAGATCCACCGCCTCGACGCGGTGGCGGGCGCCGAGCGGCTGCCCTTCAGCCTGAAGATCCTGCTCGAGAACCTGCTCCGCAACGAGGACGGGGTCAGCGTCACCGCCGACGACATCCGGGCGCTGGCGGCCTGGGACGCCGACGCGCAGCCCTCGACCGAGATCCAGTACACGCCCGCCCGGGTGGTGCTGCAGGACTTCACCGGGGTGCCGGCGGTCGTTGACCTCGCCGCCATGCGCGAGGCCATGGTCGAGCTCGGGGGCGATCCGGCCCGGATCAACCCGCTGGTGCCGGCGGAGCTGGTCATCGACCACTCGGTCGTGGCGGACGTGTTCGGGGTCGCCGACGCCCTCCAGCGCAACATCGAGCTGGAGTACCAGCGCAACCGCGAGCGCTACCAGTTCCTGCGCTGGGGGCAGGGGGCCTTCGACGGCTTCAAGGTCGTGCCGCCCGGGACCGGCATCGTCCACCAGGTGAACATCGAGTACCTGGCCCGGGTCGTGTTCGGCGAGGTCGGGCGGGACGGCGTGCGCCGCGCCTACCCGGACACGCTCGTGGGCACGGACTCCCACACCACGATGGTCAACGGCCTCGGGGTGCTCGGCTGGGGCGTGGGCGGGATCGAGGCCGAGGCGGCCATGCTCGGCCAGCCCGTCTCCATGCTGATCCCCCGGGTGGTCGGGTTCAAGCTCGAGGGTGCGCTGCCCGAGGGCGCGACCGCGACCGACCTGGTGCTGACGATCACGCAGATGCTCCGGGCCCACGGGGTGGTGGGCAAGTTCGTCGAGTTCTACGGCTCCGGGGTGGCGGCGGTCCCGCTCGCGAACCGGGCCACCATCGGCAACATGTCCCCGGAGTACGGCTCCACCGCGGCGATCTTCCCGATCGATGCCGAGACCCTGCGCTACCTGCGCTTCACCGGCCGCTCCGAGGAGCAGCTCGCCCTCGTCGAGGCGTACAGCAAGGAGCAGGGGCTCTGGCACGACCCGGACCACGAGCCGGACTACTCCGAGCAGCTGACGCTGGACCTGTCCACGGTGGTCCCCTCGCTGGCCGGCCCGAAGCGCCCCCAGGACCGCGTCGACCTCGCGAAGGCCAAGGACGCCTTCCGGGTCGCGCTGAAGGACTACACCGCGGATGAGCCACGGGAGGGCCTCGACGCCGGGCTCGCCAGGACCTTCCCGGCCTCCGACCCGGTCGCCGCCCCCGGTTCCGCGCCCCAGGACGGCTCGCCGGCCCCCGTCGACCAGCCGAGCCGGACCCCGGCCGGGCGGCCGTCCAACCCCACGACGGTCACCCTCGCCGACGGCTCGAGCTTCGAGCTGGATCACGGGGCGGTGACGATCGCGGCCATCACGTCCTGCACGAACACCTCCAACCCCTCGGTGATGATCGCGGCGGCCCTGCTCGCCAAGAAGGCCGTCGAGGCGGGGCTGCAGCGCAAGCCGTGGGTCAAGACCACGCTCGCCCCCGGCTCCAAGGTCGTGATGGACTACTACGACCGGGCCGGGCTCACCCCCTACCTCGACAAGCTCGGGTTCAACCTGGTCGGCTACGGCTGCACCACGTGCATCGGCAACTCCGGGCCGCTGATCCCCGAGGTCAGCCAGGCCGTGCAGGAGCACGACCTCGCCGTCGTCTCCGTGCTCAGCGGCAACCGCAACTTCGAGGGTCGCATCAACCCGGACGTCAAGATGAACTACCTCGCGTCGCCGCCGCTGGTGGTCGCCTACGCGCTGGCCGGCACGATGGACCTCGACCTGCTCACCGAGCCGCTCGGCACCGACCCGGAGGGGCAGCCGGTGATGCTGGCCGACATCTGGCCGTCCCCGATGGAGGTCGAGCAGGTCGTCGACCGGTCGCTGGTCACCGAGATGTTCTCCGAGAAGTACGCGTCGGTGTTCGACGGCGACGAGCAGTGGCGCGCCCTGCCCACCCCGGAGGGCGACACCTTCGCCTGGGATGACGCGTCCACCTACATCCGCAAGCCGTCGTTCTTCGACGGGATGGGCGCGGAGCCGGACCCGGTCACCGACATCCACGGCGCCCGCGTGCTGGCCAAGCTCGGGGACTCGGTCACCACCGACCACATCTCCCCGGCCGGGGCCATCAAGCTGGACAGCCCGGCGGGGGACTACCTCACCGGGCACGGGGTCGAGCGGCGCGACTTCAACTCCTACGGCTCCCGGCGCGGCAACCACGAGGTGATGGTCCGCGGCACCTTCGGCAACATCCGGCTGCGCAACCAGCTCGCGCCCGGCACCGAGGGGGGCTACACCCGCGATCTGCTCTCGGGCGGCGAGGTCACCTCGATCTACGAGGCGTCCGAGCACTACCAGGCCGAGGGCGTCCCGCTGGTGGTCCTGGCCGGCGCGGAGTACGGCTCCGGGTCCTCCCGGGACTGGGCCGCCAAGGGCACCGCGATGCTCGGGGTCCGAGCGGTGCTCGCGACCTCCTTCGAGCGCATCCACCGCTCCAACCTGATCGGGATGGGGGTGCTGCCGCTGGAGTTCCCGGACGACCAGAGCGCGGACGACCTCGGGCTGACCGGCGAGGAGACGGTGGACATCGCCGGGATCACGGCGCTGGACGAGGGCCGGATCCCGGAGACGGTCGAGGTCACCGTGACCGCACCGGACGGGACCACCTCCTCCTTCGCGGCCAAGGTCCGCATCGACACCCCCGGTGAGGCGGCGTACTACCGCCACGGCGGCATCCTGCGCTACGTGCTCAGGAGCCTGCGCGACGCCTGAGCCACCGCGCGGTCGCGGGGCCGGCCTGCTGCCTGCCCCGGCCGCCCAGCATCCGCCGGGCTCCGAACCCCCCACACGTCGACCGTCAGGAGCCCGCGATGCTGTTCGCCCGCCGATCCGCCGAGGTGGTCGCCCCCGAGGACGCCCTGCCCGGGCGGGACACGCCGCTCGCCGTGCCCGACGCCCACCACGTCCACGGCCGACCGATCAGCCCGCCCTGGCCGGACGGCCACGAGCTGCTCGTGGTCGGGATGGGCTGCTTCTGGGGGGCGGAGCGGATCTTCTGGCAGCTCGACGGGGTGTGGACGACCTTCGTCGGCTACGCGGGCGGGACCACCCCGAACCCCACCTACCACGAGGTCTGCACGGGGCGGACCGGCCACGCCGAGGTGGCGGGGATCGTCTACGACCCCGCCGTCGTCGAGCTCGAGACCCTCTTCGCGGGCTTCTGGGAGCAGCACGACCCGACCCAGGGCATGCGCCAGGGCAACGACATCGGGACCCAGTACCGCTCGATCGTGCTGACCACCAGCGCCGACCAGCGCGACGCGGCGCTCGCCAGCCGGGAGCGCTACCGGACCCGGCTGCGTGCCGCGGGCATCGACGCGCCGATCACGACCACGATCGAGGACCTCGGGGCCCTGTACTGGGCCGAGACGGAGCACCAGCAGTACCTGGCCAAGCATCCGGGCGGGTACTGCAACCACGGCTTCTGCCAGGCGGCCTACTGACGGAGGCACCGCGCAGTCACTAGCGTGGGGTGGGTCCGGCGGGCCCTCCGCTTGCCCGCATCGCTCCCCGCTGCTCGAGGACCCCTCGATGATCCCCCGTGAGCTCCGCCTGCCGCCCGAGCACCTGTTCCCGCCCGACGAGTGGCGGCTCGTGGAGCGAGGCTTCTCCGACCGGTGGATGGGCAACGCCGAGACCCTGTTCTCGCTCGGCAACGGCTTCCTCGGCATGCGCGGCACCTTCGAGGAGGGCCGCCCCGCCATCGAGCCGGGCACCTTCGTCAACGGCTTCCACGAGACCTGGCCGATCGTGCACGCGGAGGAGGCGTTCGGGTTCGCCCGCACCGGCCAGACCATCGTGAACTGTCCCGACGCCACCCTGCTCAAGCTCTACGTCGACGACGAGCCGCTGTTCCTGCCCACCGCCCGACTGATCGACTACGAGCGCAGCCTGGACTTCCGCGAGGGGGTGCTCCGCCGGACCCTGACCTGGTCGACGCCCAGCGGTAAGCACGTCCACCTCAAGACCTCGCGGCTGGTCTCCTTCGTGCATCGCCACCTCGGTGCCATCTCCTACGAGATCACCGTGGACAGCGACGCGCCGGTGGTGATCTCCTCGCAGCTGCTCAACCGCCAGGACGCCCGGGCCGACGACGAGCCGCGCAACGGCGGCCCCCACGACCCGCGGCGCTCGCGGGGGTTCGGCCAGCGGGTGCTCAACAACAAGGACCTCGAGCAGGACGGCCACCGGATCGCCTTCGGGTACCGCACCACCAACTCCCGGATGACGCTCGGGGTCGGCGTCGACCACGTGATCGAGACCGACAACCCGTGGCGGGCGCATCGATCCGCGAGCGAGGACCTGGGCAAGGTCGTGTTCACCATCGACGCCCGCGCCGGGGTGCCGATCCGGGTGACGAAGTTCATGAGCTACCACAGCTCACGCAACGTCCCCCCGCGCGAGCTCGTGGACCGCACCTGGCGCACGCTCGATCGCGCCTTGACCCAGGGCTACGGGGCGCTCGAGGCCGAGCAGCGCGACCACCTGGCGGAGTTCTGGCGCCGCTCCGATGTCGAGGTGGAGGGACCCCCCCGGGTCCAGCAGGCGATCCGGTGGAACATCTTCCAGCTGGCGCAGGCCGCGGCCCGTGCGGAGACCACGGGCATCCCCGCCAAGGGCCTCACGGGCCAGGCCTACGAGGGGCACTACTTCTGGGACACCGAGATCTACGTCGCGCCGTTCCTGACCTACACCGAGCCGCGCGTGACCCGGAACCTGCTGCGCTTCCGCCACTCGATGCTGCCGCTGGCGCGCGAACGGGCCCAGGAGCTCAGCGAGGACGGGGCGCTGTTCCCCTGGCGCACGATCAACGGCGAGGAGGCGTCGTCCTACTACGCGGCCGGCACGGCGCAGTACCACATCGACGCCGACATCGCGCATGCGATCCGGCACTACGTGAACGTCCGCGGGGAGAAGCACCTGCTCCGTGAGGTCGGTGCCGAGATCCTGGTCGAGACCGCCCGGATGTGGGCCGGGCTGGGGTTCTTCAGCCCGGAGACGGGTGCCTTCCACATCCACGGCGTGACCGGGCCCGACGAGTACACCACCGTGGTCAACGACAACACCTTCACCAACCTCATGGCCCGCTCCAACCTGCGCTACGCGGCCGAGACGGTCCAGTGGTTGCGCGAGGAGGCGCCGCAGGACTTCGCCGCGCTGGAGCACACCACCGGGCTCCGCCCCGAGGAGGCGACCCGCTGGGAGCAGGCCGCGGAGGCGATGTACATCCCCTTCGACGCCGAGCGCGGCATCAACCCGCAGGACGCCAACTTCCTCGAGAAGGAACGCTGGGACTTCGCCAACACCCCGGACGACCACTACCCCCTGCTGCTGCACTACCACCCGCTGGTGATCTACCGCCACCAGGTCATCAAGCAGGCGGATGTGGTGCTGGCGATGGTCCTGCTCGGGGACGAGTTCAGCGCGGAGCAGAAGCGGCGCAACTTCGACTACTACGACCCGCTCACCACCGGGGACTCCTCGCTGTCGGCCTGCGTGCAGTCGATCCTGGCCGCCGAGGTCGGCTACGAGCGCAAGGCGCTGGAGTACTTCCAGTACGCCCTGCTGATGGATCTGGCCGACGTCGCCGGCAACGTCGTCGACGGCGTGCACGTCGCCTCGGTCGGGGGCGTGTGGATGACGCTGGTCTACGGCTTCGGCGGGCTGCGTGACCACGACGGCACGCTGCGGTTCGAGCCGAGGCTGCCGCGCCCCTGGGACCGGCTGCGCTTCAACCTGCGCTTCCACGACCGTCAACTGGTCGTGGACCTCACCCACGACGCGTTCCGGTTCCAGCTGGTCTCCGGTGAGCCGCTCACGATCGACGTGCGCGGCACCGAGGTCCGCCTCACCAGCGAGGAGGACACCGTCCTGCCCGCGACCATCGGGCAGCTCAGCGAGACCTAGCCCACCCGGCCGGCGCGTAGCCTGTCGCGTCCTGCCCCCGCCGCGACCGCACCGAGGAGGGCTACCGATGCGTGTCCGCCTGCGCAACCCGGACCGCCACCTCGAGGTGGCGGGGCCGCTGACCGTCGCCGACCTGCTCGCCCGCCTCGACATCCTGCCGCACACCGTCCTGGTGCTCAGCGGCGGCGAGCTCGTGACCGCCGACCGCCACCTCGACGACGACGCCGAGGTGGAGGTCCGACCGGTGATGTCCGGAGGCGCCGCCAGCGCACCGACCTGCGTGGTCTGCCGCGCGCCGGCGGTGCTCGAGGAGCGCCGGCATCGTGCCGCCTGGTGCGCCAGCCACCTCGTCGACCACGTCCACAACCAGGTCCGCAAGGCGATCGACCACCCACCGGGTGCGGCACCGGGGGAGCGGATGTGCTCCTACGACCAGCGGCTCCTGGTCGCGGTCTCCGGCGGCAAGGACTCGCTGGCGCTGTGGGACACGCTCGCCGGCCTCGGCTACCGGGTGGACGGGCTGTACGTGGGGCTCGGCATCGGCGGCTACTCGGCCCGCAGCCAGGCCATCTGTGAGGCCTTCGCCGCCGATCGGGGCCTCGAGCTGCACGTGGTGGACCTGGCCGAGACCTACGGGTACACGACCCCCAGCGGCGCCGGGGCCTCGGGACGCGCGGCCTGCGGGGTCTGTGGGCTGTCGAAGCGCTACGCCTTCAACCGGGTCGCCGTCGACCACGGCTACGACGTCGTGGTGACCGGCCACAACCTGGACGACGAGGCCGCCACCCTGCTCGGCAACGTCCTGCGCTGGCAGGACAGCTTCCTCGCGCGCCAACGGCCCCTGCTCCCCGCCAGCGGCACCAACCAGGTGCGCAAGATCAAGCCCCTCTACCGCCTCTCGGAGCGCGAGACCGCCGCCTACTGCGTGGTGCGGGGCATCGACTACGTGGTGGAGGAGTGCCCGCTGGTGGAGGGCAACACCGGCCAGGAGCTCAAGCAGGCCTTCGACGTGCTCGAGCACGCCGCACCGGGGCTCAAGGCCCAGTTCCTGTTCGGCTTCTACGAGCGCCAGCACCGCCTCGTGGCAGCGCAGGCGGAGACCGACGTGGTCCTCACCGACTGCGACCGCTGCGGCATGCCGACCACCGGCGCGACCTGCGCGTTCTGCCGCCAGCGCGAGCTGATCGTGACGGCGCTGCCGGTGCTGGCCGCAGCCGGACAGGAGCACACGTGAGCGGCCCCGTCCTCCCGGGAACCGACGCCCCGCTCGCCGCCGGCGAGCTGGTCCTGCTCGTCGATCGCAAGGGCCGGCGCTACCTCGTCGACCTCGAGCCGGGCAAGGAGTGGCACAGCCACGGCGGGCTCGTCGCCCACGACGAGCTGATCGGCGCGCGCGAGGGCAGCGCGGTCCGCACCGGGAAGGGGATGGAGGTCACGGTGCTGCGCCCCACCCGTGAGGACCTCGTGCTGAAGATGCCGCGCGGCGCGCAGGTGGTCTACCCGAAGGACCAGGCCATGATCGTGGCCCTGGCCGACATCCGGCCCGGCGCCACCGTGCTGGAGGCCGGCGCCGGGTCCGCGGCGCTGACGATGGCACTGCTGGACGCGGTCGGGCCGACCGGGCGGGTCATCTCCGTCGAGCGGCGCGAGGACCACGCCCGCATCGCCCGGCGCAACGTCGAACGCTTCCTCGGGGGCCTGCCGGACACCTGGGAGCTGCACCTCGCCGATGTCGTGGACGTCCTCGCCAGCGTCCGGGTGCACCGGGTGGTCCTGGACCTGCTGGAGCCCTGGCTCGCGGTGCCGGGGACCGCGGAGGCGCTCGCGCCGGGCGGGATCGTCTGCACCTACACCCCGGGGGTCCCGCAGGTGATGCGGGTCAGCGACGCGCTGTGGGCCGACGGCCGGTTCGGTGACGTGCGCACCTCCGAGACGCTCGTGCGGCCCTGGGACGTGGACGGGCTCGCGGTGCGTCCCGCCCACCGGATGGTGGCGCACACCGCGTTCCTGACCACCGCACGCCGCGTGCCCGCGCGCGCGGACGGGGGGCCGGCCCGGCGACGCCGCAAGGCGGACACCGGCGGGCACGTCGACTGGGAGGCCAGCGATGCGGCGCGTGCCGCAGCGGCCGAGCTAGCGGGACCGGCGCCGGGTGGCGACGAGCGTGACCAGGCCGACGACGGCGATCCCCGGTAGGGCGAGCAGGGGGCTGGCCCCGATCACGACGACGGCGATCAGCGCGCCCACGGCGGCGGCCGCGATCGTGGTCAGTACCTCGGCCTGCCGCGTCACCGCTGTCACCGCCTGCTCGCCTGAGCCTGCTCGTCTGAGGGCTGGGCACGCATCGTGCCGGACGGCGGGCGTGCGCGGGGGACCGGCACCCCGTCCGGATGGCCGCCGTGCGCGCCGGGGACCCGTGCCGGTGCGCTCGCCGTCCGGCTCGTACACTGCGGACGCAGCCGTGGCCGGGAGCCGCCCGGCCCGCACCCGGGGCGAGGAGACCACATGGCCGGTCCGCAGCGCGACGGCAGGGACCGCCCACGGGAGCCCGGGGGGGACGAGGACGCCCTGCCCGGGCTCGACCCCGATCCGACCGGGCTGGCCAGCTCGGGTCTCGGCCTGCCCGCGCTGGATGCGGGGGACATCCCGCGGGTCGAGCCTGCGGATCCGGACGACCCCGACGCGGTGCTCGCCGAGGTGAAGATGCTCCGGGAGGAGACCGAGCTGCTGCGGCGCCGGCTCGCGATGGTGCCGACCCGGGTCCGGATGCTGGAGGAGCGCCTGGCGGACACGCGTGGACGCCTGCAGGCCGCGCTGGCGCACAACACCCGGCTGACCGAGACGCTGCGCAGCGCCAAGGAGCAGCTCGTCACCCTGCGCGAGGAGGTCGACCGCCTCTCCGCGACCCCGCAGACCTACGCCACCTACCTCGCCCCGGGGGAGGAGGCCGGCACGGCGACGGTGTCCGTCGCGGGCCGGAAGCTGGAGGTCTCCCTCGGCCCGGAGATCGACCCGGCCGAGCTGCTGCCGGGTCGGCAGGTCCGCCTCAACGACGCCATGAACGTCGTCGCCCTGGCCGGCTTCGACGATCGCGGCGAGGTCGTGACCATCTCCGAGCTGCTCGGCGACGACCGCGTGCTCGCGGTGGGCCGCGGGGACGAGGAGCGGGTGGTGCGCCTCGCGGCACCGCTGCTCGACGAACCCCTCAAGGCGGGCGACAGCCTGCTGCTGGACGCCCGTTCGGCCACCGCCGTGGAGCGCATCCCCAAGGCCGAGGTGCAGCAGCTGGTGCTGGAGCAGGTCCCCGACGTGACCTACGAGCAGATCGGTGGGCTCGGGGACCAGGTCGAGGCGATCCG
>JBLRWQ010000017.1:0-44817 GCA_047921175.1 Nitriliruptoraceae bacterium
ACGATGAGCCGCTCGTGGGGGGAGGGACGGGTGGTGGTCATCCGGGCTCCGGGGGATGCTCAGCGGGGCTGGGTGGCGCCGATCAGGTCGCGGACGTCGGCGATGCCGCGCTCCGCGCACCAGGTCCGCAGCCCGGCGACGAGCCTCGGGGCGACGAAGGGGTCGACGAAGGTGGCGGTCCCGACCGCCACCGCGCTGGCGCCGGCACGCAGGAACTGCACCACATCGGTGACGGTGCGGACCCCGCCACAACCCAGGATCGGCAGGTCCGGCAGGGCTGCGTGGACCTGGTGGACGTTGCGCACGGCGACGGGGCGGATGGCCGGGCCGGACAGCCCACCGTAGGTGTTGGCCAGCTCCGGCCGACCGGTGTCCGGATCGATGGCCATCCCGAGGAGGGTGTTGATCAGGGTGACGCCGTCGGCCCCGGCGGCCTGCACGGCGTGGGCGATCGCCACGATGTCGGTCACATCCGAGGTCAGCTTGGCCAGCACGGGGATCCGGGCCTCACGCCGGACGGCGCGGACCACCTCGGCGCTGTCGACCGCGGAGCAGGCGAACACCAGCCCGCGCTCCTCGACGTTCGGGCAGGACAGGTTCACCTCGAGGGCCACGATGGTGTCACCGCCGACGCGGGCCAGCTCACGGGCGACGAGGCGGAACTCCTCGACGGTGCGACCGGCCACGGAGGCGATCACCCGGGCACCGCGCTCGCGCAGCCACGGCAGGTCGGTGGCGACCCAGGCCTCCACACCCGGGTTCTGCAGGCCGATGGCGTTGAGCATCCCGGAGGGGGTCTCGGCCATGCGTGGGGTCGGCAGGCCCTGGCGCGGCTCGAGGGTGATCGACTTGACCACGATCGCACCGAGGTCGGCGACGTCGTGGAACCGGTCGATCTCCGCGCCCGACCCGAAGCACCCCGACGCCGAGGTGATCGGGTTCGGCAGGACGATGCCGGCGAGCTCCGTGCCGAGCTGGACGTCGCTGCTCACGCTCGCCCCCACAGCTCGCCGTCGCGCGGTGTCCGGGCGGCCGGCCCGGCCGGCACGTCGCCCGGCGCTGCCGACGATGCGGGACCGGGCAGCTCGGTCACGTCCGAGCGCGCCTCCTCCGGCCCGTCGGCGGGCGGGAGGAGGCCCGCGTCGTCCGCTGCCGGACCCGACGGCTCGCGGTCCGGTGCGTCCTCGGCAGCCAGCCCGTCCGCACCAGCGCCGCCGGGCGGCGGGCCGCCGGGGATCCCCCAGGCGTCCCAGTCGATCCGGGCACCGTTGAACACGGGGCCGTCGACGCAGGCGCGACGGTGACGGACCTCGCCGTCACGGCCGCGGATCGGGACGACGCAGGTGAAGCAGATCCCCATGCCGCAGGCCATGCGCTCCTCGACCGCGACCTGGACCGGCACCCGTCGGGCCCGGCACCGCTCCGCCACGGCACGCAGCATCGGGTTCGGCCCGCAGGCGTAGACGAGCCCGATCCCCGAGGAGTCGAGGACCCGGTCGAGGACGTCGGTGACCTTCCCCGGCACCCCGTAGGAGCCGTCGTCGGTGGTGAAGACCACGCTGGCGGACAGGCGCTTGGCCTCGATCGTGCCGAGGATGCGCTCCGCGGTCGCGGCCCCGTTGATCATGTCGACCCTGAGCCCCTTGCGTAGCAGCGACTCGGCCAGGAAGTACAGCGGCGCCATCCCGTAGCCACCGCCGACCAGCAGGCAGTTGACCTTGCGCTGGGGCAGCGGGAAGGGGGTCCCGAGCGGCCCGATCACGTCGACGACATCGTGGACGTCGACGCTGGTCAGCCACTCGGTGCCGGGTCCGTGGGCGTCGAAGACCACGTCCACGGTGCCGGCGGACGCCCCCTGCCGGCTGACGCGGGCGATCGAGAAGGGCCGTCGCAGCAGGGTCTGGGGTGCCCCGACGGCGATCTCGATGAACTGCCCGGCCTGCGCCCGCTCGGCGATCTCGCGGGCCGCCAGCGACAGCAGCCAGTACGCCCCTTCGCGCCGGCGCGCGAGCACCTCGCAGGTGGCCCGGACCGGGCCGTCGCTGCGACCCTCGACGACCCCGCCCCGCAGCCGGTTCATGCCGCCCCGCCCGTCGCCTCGGTCGCCGCCGGGGTGAGCAGCTCCGCCTGGTACTCCTGCAGCGAGCGCACCCCGAGCGGCCCGCGCTTGAGGGCTTCGATGCCGTGGACCGCGGCGAGGATGCCCGCGAGGGTCGTGATGACCGGTACGCCGTTGGTGACCGCGGCCTGGCGGATCTCGTAGCCGTCGCCGCGGGTCCCGGACCCGAACGGCGTGTTCAGCACCAGCTGCACGGTGCCGTCCTCGATGCTGCGCAGGATCTCCGGATGCCCCTGGGAGACCTTGCCGACCACCTCCACCTCGATGCCCGCCCGGCTCAGCAGTGCGGCGGTCCCGGCGGTCGCCACCACCCGGAAGCCGAGGTCGACCAGGCGCATGACGGGGAACACCACGGCGCGCTTGTCGCGGTTGGAGACCGAGACGAACACCCGACCGTCCACGGGCAGGATCATCGAGCCGGTCCCGGCCTGGGACTTCGCGAAGGCGGCCCCGAAGTCCCGGTCGATGCCCATGACCTCACCGGTGGAGCGCATCTCCGGCCCGAGGATCGAGTCGACGCCGGGGAACCGGTCGAAGGGCAGCACCGCCTCCTTGACGGCGACGTGGCCGGGCCGGGGTCCCTGCACGGCGTCGTGGGCCGGCAGGTGACCATCCGCACGCAGGTCCGCAAGGCGGCGACCGGCCATGACGAGCGCCGCGACCTTGGCGAGCGGGACGCCGGTGGCCTTCGAGGTGAACGGCACCGTACGCGAGGCGCGCGGGTTGGCCTCGATGCAGTACAGGACGTCGTCCTTGTAGGCGAACTGGACGTTGAGCAGACCGCGCACCCCGAGCCCGCGGGCGATGCCCTCGGTGACCCGACGGATGTGCTCCTCCTGGGCGGGTCCGAGGGTGAGCGGCGGCAGGGTGCAGGCCGAGTCGCCGGAGTGGACCCCGGCCTCCTCGATGTGCTCGAGCACGCCGCCGACGAACAGCTCGGTGCCGTCGAAGACCGCGTCGACGTCGACCTCGATGGCGCCCTCGAGGAACCGGTCCACCAGGATCGGCTGGTCGGGCGCGGCCGCCACCGCGTCGGTGAGGTAGCGCTGCAGGCCGGCGTCGTCGTCGACGATCTGCATCGCGCGGCCACCGAGCACGTAGGACGGGCGGACCAGGACGGGGTAGCCGATCCGCATCGCCACCTCGCGGGCCTCGTCGAAGGACCGGGCGACCCCTCCGGGCGGCATCGGCACGCCCAGCTCGTCCATCAGTACCCCGAAACGGCCGCGGTCCTCCGCGGCGTCGATCGCGTCCGGCGAGGTGCCCCAGATCGGCACGCCGCTGGCCTCGAGCTCGCGGGCCAGCTTGAGCGGGGTCTGCCCGCCGAACTGCACCAGCACCCCCGAGGGCCGCTCCCGCGCACAGACCTCGAGCACGTCCTCGGCGGTGAGCGGCTCGAAGTACAGCCGGTCGGCGGTGTCGTAGTCGGTGGAGACGGTCTCCGGGTTGCAGTTGACCATCACCGTCTCGTAGCCGGCATCCTTGAGCGCCAGCACGGCGTGCACGCAGCAGTAGTCGAACTCGACGCCCTGGCCGATGCGGTTCGGGCCCGAGCCGAGCACGATGACCCGGTCGCGGGTCGCGTCGGTGACCTCGTCCTCCTCCTCGTAGGTCGAGTAGTGGTACGGGGTGAAGGCCTCGAACTCCGCCGCGCAGGTGTCCACGGTCTTGAACACCGGCACGATCCCGGCGGCGCGGCGGCGGGCCCGGACCGTCTGCTCGCTGGTCTGCACGAGCGCGGCGATGTGCGCGTCGGAGAAGCCCTCGCGCTTGGCGTCGTGCAGGACATCGTCGGGGACCGCGGCGAGGTGCTCGTAGCTGCGCAGCTGGCGGCGCCGTTCGACCAGCTGCAGGAACTGGTCGATGAACCAGGGGTCGATGCCGCTGAGCCGGCTGATCCGCTCCACCGACCAGCCGCGGGTCAGCGCCTCGTCGAGCGCCTCGAGCCGCTGCGCGGTCGGCCGGTGGAGCTTCTCCTCGAGCGCCTGGTCGTCCACCTCGATCGGCGCGCCGGCACCGAAGCCGGTCCGGCCGTCCTCGAGGCTGCGCAGCGCCTTGTTGACGGCCTCCTTGAAGGTCCGGCCCATCGCCATGACCTCGCCGACCGACTTCATGCGGGTGGTCAGGGTGTCGTCGGTGCCGACGAACTTCTCGAAGGTGAACCGCGGCACCTTGACGACCACGTAGTCGATCGTCGGCTCGAACGCGGCCTTGGTCTCGCGGGTGATGTCGTTGGCGATCTCGTCCAGCGTGTAGCCGATCGCCAACCGCGCCGCGATCTTGGCGATCGGGAAGCCGGTGGCCTTGGACGCGAGGGCACTGGAGCGCGACACGCGCGGGTTCATCTCGATCACGACCTGGCGGCCGGTGGCCGGGTCGACCGCGAACTGGACGTTCGAGCCGCCGGTCTCCACCCCGATGCGCCGCAGCACCTTGAAGGCGGCGTCGCGCATCTGCTGGTACTCGGGGTCGGACAGGGTCATCGCGGGGGCGACGGTCATCGAGTCGCCGGTGTGCACGCCCATCGCGTCGACGTTCTCGATCGAGCAGATGATGACGCAGTTGTCGTGGCCGTCGCGCATGACCTCGAGCTCGTACTCCTTCCAGCCCAGCACGGACTCCTCGACGAGCACCTCGTGGACGGGCGAGTCGTAGAGGCCCTGCTTGATCATCACGTCGAGCTGCGCGGGGTCGTAGGCGATGCCGCCGCCCTTGCCGCCGAGGGTGAAGCTCGGCCGCAGGACGACCGGGTAGCCGTACTCCTCGGCGGCTTCGAACGCCTGGTCCGGCGCGTTCACGTAGGTGGACCGGGGCGACTCGAGCCCGATCTCGGTCATGGCCTCCTTGAACTTCAGCCGGTCCTCGGCGGTCTGGATCGCCTCCAGGTCCGCGCCGAGCACCTCGACGCCGTGGTCGGCCAGCACGCCCGACTCGTACAGCTCCACCGCGAGGTTGAGCGCGGTCTGGCCACCGAGGGTCGGCAGGAGCGCGTCGGGGCGCTCACGCTCGATCACGGCCCGGACGGCGTCGACGGTCAGCGGCTCGATGTAGGTCGCATCCGCGAAGTCCGGGTCGGTCATGATGGTGGCGGGGTTGGAGTTGACGAGGATGACCCGGAGCCCCTCCTCGCGCAGCACCTTGCAGGCCTGGGTGCCGGAGTAGTCGAACTCGCACGCCTGCCCGATCACGATCGGGCCGGAACCGAGGACGAGCACGCTGGTCAGGTCGTCGCGGCGGGGCATCAGGCAGCTCCTCCGGTGCCGCGGCTTCGGGCCATGAGGTCCACGAAGCGGGCGAACAGGTAGCGGGCGTCGGAGGGACCCGGGGCGGACTCCGGGTGGTACTGGACGCTGAAGGCGGGGATGTCCCGGGCGGTCAGGCCCTCGACCACGTCGTCGTTGAGGTTGACGTGGCTGACCTCGACGACGCCGTGGTCGGCGGTCTGGAACGCGTACGCGTCCACCTGCTCCCCGAGCGAGGAGGCCCGCACCGCGAAGCCGTGGTTGTGGCTGGTGATCTCCACGGCCCCGTCCGCGCGGCGCAGCACGGGCTGGTTGACGCCGCGGTGGCCGAAGGTCAGCTTGTAGGTGTCGGCGCCGAGCGCGTGCCCGAGCAGCTGGGAGCCGAGGCAGATGCCGAAGGTCGGCAGCTCCCCCAGCAGCGCGCCGGTCGTGGCGATGCCGGCGGCCACGGTCGCGGGGTCACCGGGGCCGTTGGACAGGAACAACCCGTCCGGCTCCAGCGCACGGATCACGTCCGGGCTGGTGCTGGACGGCAGCACGTGGACCTCGACGCCCTCCTCGGCCAGGTAGCGCGTGATCGAGCGCTTCATCCCGAAGTCGATCGCCGCCACGCGCCAGCGCCGCTCCCCCACCGCCGCGACCACGTACGGCTCGGACGTCGACACCTCGGAGGCCAGCTCCAGGCCCGCCATCGACGGGGCACCGAGCGCCTGGTCGAGCAGGGCATCGACGTCGAGCACCTCGGTGGAGATCGCGGCACGCATGGCGCCGCGGTCCCGCAGGTGCCGGGTGAGCCGACGGGTGTCGATGCCCTCCAGCCCGACGACCCCGGCCTCGGTCAGCGCCGCGCGCAGATCCTGCTCCGCCCGCCACGAGGACGGCCGCCGGGCCGCCTCCTTGACCACGTACCCGGCGACCTGGATCCGATCCGACTCCATATCGGCGGCGTTCAGGCCGTAGTTGCCCACGTGCGGCGCGGTCATCGCGACGATCTGGCGCCGGTAGGACGGGTCGGTCAGGACCTCCTGGTAGCCGGCCATCCCGGTGTTGAAGACCGCCTCGCCGGCCACGGTCCCGTGCGCACCGATCGAGCTGCCCCGGAAGGCGGTGCCGTCCTCGAGCACGAGCAGCGCCGGCACGGCGTTCGGCTCGGCGACGACGCGGGTGGGGGCGGTCATGCGCCCACCCCTGCGGCCGCAACGACGCCGTCGCGCAGGGTGAACCGGCCACGCAGGAGGGTGTGGGTCGGTCGGCCGATCAGCTCGCGGCCGTGGTACGGGCTGTTGCGGGCGCGGCTGTGCAGCTTCGTCGCGTCCACGGTCCACCTCGCGTCGGGGTCGAGCACCACCAGGTTGGCGGCGGCACCCGGCGTGATGCTGCCACCGTGCGCCCGCACGTCCCGGACCGCCGCGGGCCCGGTCGTGAACCGGGCGATCGCGGTCAGCGGGTCCAGCCGGCCGGTTCCCACCAGGAGGCTGTTGACGATGGCGAAGGCGGTCTCCAGGCCGAGCATGCCGCACGGGGCGTGCTCCCACTCCTGGTCCTTGAGCTCCGGCGCGTGCGGCGCGTGGTCGGTCCCGACCACGTCGAGCGTCCCGTCGATGAGCGCCTCGCGGACCGCCTCGGCGTCCCGGTCGGTGCGCACCGGCGGGTTGACCTTCATGACCGCGTCGTAGTCGGCCACCAGGTCGTCGGTCAGCAGCAGGTGGTGCGGGGTCGCCTCCGCGGTGACCCGCACCCCGCGGGCCTTGGCGGCCCGGATCAGCTCGACCGCCCCGGCGGTGGTGACGTGCGGCACGTGCAGCCGGGCCCCGACGCCCTCGGCCAGGATCAGGTCCCGGGCGAGCATGATCTCCTCGGCCTCGTGCGGCCACCCGGCCAGCCCGAGCACCGAGGAGACCGCACCCTCGTTCATCTGCGCGCCGGCGGTCAGGTCCGGGTCCTCGGCGTGGTTGCAGATCACCGCGTCGAAGGCGGTCGCGTACTGCAGGGCCCGGCGCATCACGAGCGCGTCGGCCAGCGGGATCCCGTCGTCGGAGAAGAAATCGACCTCGGCGGCGCAGGCGCGCAGCTCGCCGATCTCGGTCAGCTCCCTGCCCTCGAGCCCCTTGGTGATCGAGCCGACCGGGAACACGTCCACGAGCGCCACCTCGCGGCCACGGCGCCACACGAGCTCGGCGATGGCCGCGGAGTCGCACACCGGCGAGGTGTTGGCCATCGCGCACACGGCGGTGTAGCCGCCCGCGGCGGCGGCGGCCGACCCGGTGGCGATGTCCTCCGCGGCCTCGCCACCGGGCTCGCGTAGGTGGGTGTGGACGTCCACGAAGCCCGGGGCGATCCACCGGCCGGTGCAGTCCACCACCTCGACGTCAGCAGCAGGGCCGTCGCCGTCGGGGCCCGCGACCGCACGGGCCGCGTCGGCGCCGACCGCGAGGATGCGGCCGTCCTCGATGGCGACGTCGAGGTGGTCGTCCACACCGCTGGCCGGGTCCAGCACCCGGCCGCCGGTGAGCAGGATCCGGCCGGTCCCGGACGCTTCCGGTGGGTGGGTCGTCATCGCGCCACCTCCTCGTCACCCGCGCTCGGCGCGGCGAGCAGCAGGTACAGGCAGGCCATCCGGACCGCGATGCCGTTGGTGACCTGCTCGGTGATCACGGCGCGGTCGGAGTCGGCCACCTCGCCGGTGATCTCCACCCCACGGTTCATCGGACCCGGGTGCATCACGATCGCGTGGTCGGCCAGCATCGCCAGCCGCCTGCCGTCCATGCCCCACAGCCGTGCGTACTCGCGCGAGGACGGGAAGAAGGCCCGGTGCATGCGCTCGCGCTGGACCCGGAGCACGTAGACGACGTCGACCTCCGGGAGGATCCGGTCGAGGTCCGGGACGACCTCGACGCCCCAGCCCTCGATGGCGGGCGGGAGCAGGGTCGGCGGGGCCACGACGCTGACCCGGGCGCCGAGCAGCCGCAGGGCCTGGACCTCGCTGCGGGCCACGCGGGAGTGCAGCAGGTCCCCGACGATGACCACGTGCCGGCCGGCGAGGTCACCGAGGTGGCGCCGCATCGTGAACGCGTCCAGCAGCGCCTGGGTGGGGTGCTGGTGCCAGCCGTCCCCGGCGTTCATGATGGGGACGTCGAGGTAGCGGGCGAGCTGCCGGGGCGCGCCGGAGCTGTGGCTGCGGACCACGACGCAGTCGACGCCCATCGCGTCCAGGGTGAGTGCGGTGTCCTTGAACGACTCGCCCTTGGAGACCGAGGAGCCCTTGGCGGAGAAGTTCAGCACCTCCGCGGACAGGCGCTTGGCGGCCAGGTCGAAGCTGATGCGGGTGCGGGTCGAGTCCTCGAGGAAGAGGTTGCAGACCACCTTGCCGCGCAGCGTCGGGACGGTGTTGCGCTCGCGGGTGGCGATGGGGAGCAGCTGCTCGGCGGTGTCGAGGATGTGGACCACCTGGCCGGCGTCGAGGTCGTCGATGCCGAGCAGGTGCTCGAGCGGCCGCACGGCCGGGGTCGTCGTCACGGGGGTCATGCCGGCACCTCCTCGGCCACGACGGCGTCCTCACCGTCGAGCTCCTGCACCAGCACCCGGATCCGGTCGCCGTAGGCGGTGGGCAGGTTCTTGCCCACGTGGTCGGCCCGGATCGGCAGCTCCCGGTGCCCGCGATCGACCAGCGCGACCAGGCGGATGCGGTCGGGCCGGCCGAGCTCGTTGACCGCGTCGAGGGCGGCCCGGATGGTCCGGCCGGTGTAGAGCACGTCGTCGACCAGGACGACGGTGCGGCCGGTCACGTCCACGGGCACGTCGGTCGGGTGCAGCGACTTGGGTGCACGCCGGCCGAGGTCGTCGCGGTAGAGGGTGACGTCCAAGGCACCGACCGGGACCTCGGTCCCCTCGATCTCCGCGATCGACCGGGCGAGGCGGTGCGCGAGGGGCAGGCCGCGGGTCTGGATGCCGAGCAGGACGAGACCCTCGGCTCCCTGGTTGGCCTCGAGCAGCTCGTGGGCGAGGCGGCGGAGCATCCGAGCGATGTCGGCCGCGTCGAGGAGGCGAGCAGGCGTTGGCACGTGGTTCCCCTTCCCGGCCTCACGGGACCGGTCGTTAAAGGAGGTTCTCGCGCGGCCCGGCTGCGCGCCGGGGTCGCACGGGCGCGACGCTAGCACGCGGCCCGGCGTCAGGTGCTCGGGTCGCCCGGGTCCGTGCGGAGGCGGGCGAGGTCCTGCCGGATCGACTCGAGGACGCCGTTGACGAACCGGCCGGAGTCCTCCGTGGACAACCGTTTCGCCAGCCCGATGGCCTCGTCGAGCACGACCGCGGCGGGGGTCGGCTCGTGCAGGAGCTCGTAGGTGGCCAGCCGCAGCACGTTGCGATCGACCACGGGCATGCGCGAGATGGCCCAGCGGCGCGAGTACCGCGCGATCAGCGCCTCGACCTCGTCGCGGTCCTGTTCGACCCCGAGCACGAGGCTGCGGGTGAAGCCGTCGATCGGCGCCACCTCGGTGTGGGGGCTGTCGCTCCAGCCGCTGCTCGAGGGTCGCCGGTCCGACACCGTGTCGTCGGGCTGGCCCGACGCGGCGTCCGAGCCTCGGACGGTGTCGTGCGGCGGCAGGATCGGGGTCTCATCCGCCAGGCAGTCGTGCTCGTCGAGCAGGGCCCGCGCCTGCTCGTCCCCGTCGACACGCGCGAGGGTGACCGAGGGGGCGACGCCGCGGAGGTCGGCCTGGAACAGGATCCTGAGCGCCCGCTCGCGCGACCACGAGGGGTCGGTCGTGTCGGTCCGGCGGGGGGCGGTGTGCCGTCGGCTGCGGGCGCCCATCAGGCGCGGGAGAGGTAGGACCCGGTGCGGGTGTCCACCTTCACGCGCTCGCCGACCTCGATGAACAGGGGCACCTGGATCTCGAGACCGGTCTCGAGCGTGGCCGGTTTGGTCGCCGAGGTGGCGGTGTTGCCCGCGAAGCCCGGGTCGGTCTCGGTGACCTCGAGCTCCTTCGACGCCGGGAGCTCGATGCCGAGGATGCGGCCCTCGTACAGCTGCACGATCAGCTCGTCGCCTTCGAGCAGGTAGGACGCGGCGTCCCCGATCGCCTCCGCAGGGGCGTTCGACTGCTCGTACGTCGAGGTGTCCATGAGTACGAAGTCGGGCCCCTCGCGGTAGAGGAACTGCAGGGTCGTGCGGGTCACGATGGCCTGATCGACGTCCTCACCGGCGCGGAAGGTCCGTTCGACGATCTTGCCCGTCTCGACCTCCTTCAGCTTGGTGCGCACCACGGCGCCGCCCTTGCCCGGCTTGTGGTGGTTCCAGTCCACGACCTGCTGGAGCTTGCCGTCCAGCAGCAGCGTCATGCCGTTCTTGAGGTTGTTGGTCGAGACCACGTGGGGTCCTCCGCGGGACAGGCGGCGCGGGGGGCCGGTGACGTGGTGTCACAGGATCCGCAGCTCGCGAGGCGTGTCGGTGAGCACCCGTGCCGGTGGCTCCGCGGTGACGACCACGGTGTCCTCGATCCGGACCCCGCCGCGTCCGGGGAGGTAGATCCCGGGCTCGACGGTCAGCACGATGCCGGGCCGCAGGGTAGCAGTCGACCCCTGGGCCACCGCCGGGGCCTCGTGGATGTCGAGCCCGACGCCGTGCCCGGTGCCGTGCACGAACGCGTCGCCGTAGCCCGCCTCGACGATGACCGCGCGGGCTGCGGCGTCGACGTCTGCGGCGATGGCGCCGGCCCGGACCGCCTCGCGGCCGGCCGCCTGGGCAGCCTCGACGGTCCGGTGGACAGCCAGCAGCTCCGGGTCGGCGGGGGTGCCGAGTGCGACGGTCCGGGTGTGGTCGGCGTGGTAGCCGTCCACCAGCGCGCCGCAGTCGATCGTGACCAGCTCGCCACGCCGGAGTGGACGCTCGCCCGGCTCGTGGTGTGGGACAGCACCGTTCGGGCCGGCCGCGACGATGGAGGGGAAGGCGATGCCGTCGGCGCCGAGGTCGACGAAGCGGCGCTCGAGCGCGGTGGCGACGGCCCGTTCGGTCACCCCCGGCGCGACGACCTGCTCGAGCGTCCAGGCGAGCGCCTCGGTGGTGATGGTGCAGGCCGCATCGAGCCGCGCCACCTCGGCGTCGTCCTTGACGAGCCGCAGGCCGGCGACGAGCCCCGCCGTCGCCACGACCTCGACCCCGACCTCCCCGGCCCGGGCCTCGAGCAGGCGCGCCGTCGCCCACGTGAGGTGGTCGGCTTCGACGACGAGGCGAGCCGCCGGCGCATCCTCGGCCATCCGGCCGAGCGCCACCCCGATCGGGTCACGGTCCAGCACGCGCTCCAGGTCGCCGGCCTCGGTCGCCGCCCGCCCGTCGTAGCGCTGGTCGGTGATCAGCCGGGTGCTGGCCTCGTCCGGGCCGAGGAGGAGCTGTCCGTTGGAGCCCGTGAAACCGGTCAGGTAGCGCACGTTCCGCGGCTCGGTGACGAGGAGCAGGCCGGCACGCTCGCCGGTCAGCAGCTCGCGAAGCCGGGTCCGCCGGGCCGCGTGGTCGTGGGGCGGTCGCCACCCGGTGCGGGCGTCGGGGGGCTGCCGCGGCCCGATGCGCGCGTTGGGGGCCATCAACACGTCGGCTCACGTGCGAGCAGCGCGAGGATGGCACGCACGGCGAGCGGGTACCCATCGATGCCGAAGCCGACGATCGAGCCATCACAGACGGGGGCGAGGTAGCTGTGTGCCCGGAACGGCTCACGGGCGTGGATGTTGGACAGGTGGACCTCGACCTTGGGCAGCTCCAGCAGCTCGAGCGCATCCCGGACAGCGACGCTCGTGTGGGTCCAGGCACCGGCGTTGATGATCACGGCGTCGGTCCCGTCGGTGCGGGCCGCGTGGATCCGCTCGAGCAGTACACCTTCATGCTCGGTCTGGAGGTGCTCGAGGTCGCTCCCGGCAGCGGCTGCCTCCCGACGAGCTGCGTCGACGACGTCGTCCAAGGTGGCGGTCCCGTAGTGCCCGGGGTCGCGGCTCCCGAGCTGGGACAGGTTCGGGCCGTGCAGCAGCAGGATCCGGCTCACCGTTCGCCCTCCGAGGTCGCGGCACGCAGCGGCTGCGCGTGCCGGCGCAACGGTAGGAGGCGGACGGCGCAACGGCGACACCGTGGGTGCAGGCTGGCGCCGGACCGGAACCGCCAGCCGGTCGAAGACCTCGGGCTGGACGGGCCGGCTCACTGGGGTGGGGTCGTTGGTCGCGGTGCGCCGATGGACACACACGGGGTGGGACCCCACCGCTCGGGGCTGGCAACCTGGGCGGTGGCCGATCGGCAGGTTCCGGAGCAGGTCATGGTGGGTCGGGACCTGCGGAGGGGGTGTCGCTGTCGAACAGTGGCACGGGTTCGGCGTGCTCGCCTTGGCGCAGGACCGGTGGACGCCGACGTCGGTCCGTCGGCGTGCGCGAGCTCGGGCCGCGACCGCTCCCCGGTCGGGGTCGAACCGTCGACCCCGGGCTGCGCTCGAACTGGGTCTGGGTCACCGGGGCCGGACGTGCGGTCTCGCCGGTGGTGGCGGGTCGGACGTCCTGCGTGATGGGGAGGCTCATGGTGCGGGGTGCGGCCACCTCGCTGGCAGCCGGTTCGAACGCTGCGGACGGTTCCTGCGCAACACGGTGGTAGCGGACCTGGTCGCCCGTGATGGTGATGCGGTAGGGGCCGTTGTCGAAGCGTCGGTGGTGGCGTCTGCAGAGCAGGGCGGCGTTGTCCGGGGACAGGCGGCCGTCGTGCCGGAAGGCGTGTTGGCCGTGGGCGACGTCACACCAGGACGCGGGGGCGTCACAGCCATCCCACGTGCAGCCACCGTCGCGGGCGAGCAGGGCCCGCCACAGGCCGGCCGGGACGGTACGGACCTCGGCCGAGGCTTCGAGGGGGGTGCCGGCGGCATCACGGACGAGCCGGCTGAGGGTGCAGTCGTCGAGGAGGTGGCCGATGGCGCTGGCGGTGACGGGCTGGGCGGAGTGTCCGAGCCGGGCGACACCCGCACCGTCGGGACGCGCCAGGTCGGCCTCGTCGATCACGACGATCACGTGGGGGCGAACCCCATGGTCGGTCGGGGCGGCTCCGGATCGCAATGCGGCCTCGCACAGCTGCTCGAACGCGTCTGCACCGGCCTGTTCGGTGGTGCGATGCTCGTCCGCGGTATCGGGACGTCGGAACGCCTGCACCGCCGTGCGTGCGGTCTCGGCAGCGGTGCCGTACAGGAGTCCAGCGAACGAGAAGCCGCCGTCCGGGGTGTCCGCTGCACGGAAGGACCGCCGGTTGACAGCGATCTGCTCGGTGCGTGCGGCGGCCTCCGGTGCCTGCCGGGCCACCAGCTCTCGGGCCTTGCGTCCGAACGCAACCGGGTCGAGCTGTCGGGCGAGGTCGATGAGCTGCTGCTCGAGGTCGTCACGCGACCCGAGCGGAACACGTCGCAACAGCTCGCCGATGAGCCGGGCATGCTCGGTATCCAGCGCGCCAGCACGGAACGCGGCTCCGGTCGCCACATGGTCGGAGGCGGCACGGCCCGCTTCTGCCGCACGTTTGGCTGCAGACGGGGTGAGGCGCTGCCGCCGGGCGTTGCGACGCCGCTGCTCCAGTTCCGCCGCAGTCGCACCACCGGCCGGAGCCCGCCGTGCCGCCCGACGTTCCAGGGTCGCCAACCCGGACGCGCGTGTGGCCTCCAGACGGGCGATCGGGCCCCGCAACCCGTCGAGGAACCCCTCCAACCCGGCATCGTCCAGACCGTCGAAACCCACCGCGGCGACCTGCCCCGCGACCGCCTCCAGACGGGCGAGCAGGCCTGCGACCGCGACCGGGCCGTTCGGATCGGCATCCCCCGGGCCCGGCATCGCCGGACCAACGACAGCCGGACCAGCGACGTTCGCCCCAACCCGTGCCGACGAAGGGACGTCCGGCACGCCGGACCGAGCGGTCACCATGCCTACCTCCCCGTGGGTGCTCGTCGGACACCGGACGTCGGTCGTGCTGTCCGACCGAGACGCCATCGTAACCGAACAGATGTTCGAGTCAAGCGAGAAGTCACGGAATGATGTAGAAAAAGCGCTACTGCACTGATAGTGAGCGGAAAGCGCACGAACGTCACCGTTGCTGCAGGGGAAGGCCCCCCCATCGGATCGATACCCCTCGCCCCAGCGATCGCCAGCCCCGCGACGCGACGCACGACGCGGCCCGCGACAGCACCACCGAGCGCGCGCCACGGGCCTGCGTCGACCTCCACCTGCACATCGACTCGAGGGCGCTGAGCAACGACACAGAACCGGGGGGAACCGCGAGCGCAACGGGCACCAGCAGCCAGCAGCGTTGCGGCACGGCGCTCCTCGGTCCCTCAGCCCACACGGACGCCATCGAGGGCGTGATCACGACGTCGCCGACGATCGCGGAGATGCGGGTTCCGGGCCTGCTCGACCGGAGCGGACCACCCACCGCCGAACCGGGGGCCGCCTGCTGGGCCGGGGCCGGATCGAACGGCCGAACCCGGTGATGCCCGAGCCGGGCATCGTGGTTCCTCAGAACAGTGACGGGTGCTCGGGTCCGGGGATAGCGGACTCCTCCGCAACCCGGCCACAGCTCCAGCAGGAGGTCATCTCCACGGCCCGACCGGAACTGTCCAGTCCGCTCGCCCACACCTCGCGCTGGCCTCGGCAACGCTGGTTCAGGCAGGGGCCGACCAGGGCCTGGCGGCCGTGCACCTCGGAGATCCCGTAGGTCAACGGCACGTCATCGGGACGGTGCGCCATCGGACCCCTTCTGCCACGGCGCGCGCGGGTTCGCACGGAGACGGTAGGTCGGTTCGTCGGCACCTGCCTGCATGACGAACGACGCCTGAAATCGGGGTGGGCTGCGAGCGATCGCTGTTCCGACGGACCGACAGGTGGAGACGAGCACCCATCGCGTTCCAACCGAACGGGGTCGGGGCGAGGAGGCGACCGACGCAACGGCGACACCGCGGGAGCAACCCCACCCGTCGGACGTCATCGCTCCAGCCACCCGTCGACGAGGTCCTGGTGCTCTGTGACCCACGCACCGACGGCACACCGCTCGTCACCGCTAGCGGCCTCCTCCAGCGCCACCTGGAGGGAGCCCAGCTGCTGCTCATCGAGCCGGCAAGCGGCACGCATCGCACCCGGCGACCCGGTGCGAAGCACGTGCACCTCCCAGAGCCCGTAGGCCGAGAGGACCTTCATCGCGGGAGACCCGAACGTGGCCGCTCCCCGGCTCGATGCCGACGATCTCCCCGCCCAACGCCTCGCCCTGCCCTGCCAGGTCCACGATGGATCCGAGGGCACCCGGGGACGGCCCAGGTCAGCTGCGTGCCCTCGTACGACGATCGCACGACCTGGATGTCGTCGCCATGCCTCGCGAGCTGTGGCGCGTGGGTCTGCGGCAGCCCGGCGCCGGTCCAGTCGGCCTTCGCCGGGCGTCACCACAACCTGCGGTCGGGCCTACGCTGCCGTCAGCTCGTCCAGTACCCGGTCCACGACGTCCCGCGGCGGCACGTCCACGACGGGACGGCCCACGGCGTCCAGCAGCACGAACCGGACCGACCCGGGGACGGCCTTCTTGTCGCGCGCCATCGCGTCCCACACGGCCCCACGATCCAGCAGAGGCAGCCGCACCGGCAACCCCAGCGATGCGAGCACGGCCTCGCCACGCGATGCCACCTCGACCGGCGTCCGCCCGAGCGCCACGCCGATGCGCAGTGCCGCCACCGTCCCGATCGCCACGGCCTCGCCGTGCAGCACCTCGGTGTAGCCGGTGAGCGTCTCGACCGCGTGGCCGACGGTGTGGCCGAGGTTGAGGTGCGCCCGCTCCCCCGTCTCCCGCTCGTCGGACCCGACCACCGCCGCCTTGACCGCGACGGACCGCTCGACCAGGTCGCGCAGCCGATCGGCCGCGCCCCAGGACGCGACCGAGGGATCGGCCTCCAGCAGGTCGAGGACCTCCGGATCGCGGATCAGCCCGTACTTGACGATCTCGCCGAAGCCCTCACGCCGGACCCGTTCGGTCAAGGTCGCCAGGGTCGCGGTATCACACACCACGGCACGCGGCTGGTGGAACGCGCCCACGAGGTTCTTGCCGGCCGGCAGGTTGATGCCGGTCTTGCCGCCGATGGCCGCATCGACCTGGGCGAGCACGGTCGTCGGCACCTGCACGAGGTCGATGCCCCGGGCGTAGGTCGCGGCCAGGAACCCACCGAGGTCGCCGACGACGCCGCCGCCGACCGCTACCACGACATCCTGGCGGGTCAGCGGCACCTCGGCAGCCCGCTCCCACAGCGCGGAGAGGATCGCGGGTGACTTGGCCGCCTCGCCGTCCGGCACGCGCGCCTCGGCGAGGTCGATACCCAGCGACCGCAACGCGGCCTCGACCGGCGCGACGTGGCCAGCTGCCACGACCGGCTCCTGGGTGACCAGCAACGCCCGCCGCGGCCGCACGTCCGACCGGCCGCCAGAACCGGACCCTCCACCGACCACCGAGCCCCCGCCGACCACCGAGCCGAGCACCGACCCGAGCAGCGCTGGCAGCGCAGCCGCGAGCCCCTCCCCGACCCACACCGGGTAGGCGCGACCCGGCAGCGGCACATCGACCCGGGCCACCTCGATGCCCCCGTGCACCTCGCGGACCACCTCGACGGGTGCGCTCACGTCATCACCTGCTCGTGCTCGGAGGGGGTCAGGACGTCACCGCTCGACATCGCCCAGGCCAGCACGTCCTCGACCACCTCGTCGACGGGACGAGCCGCGTCCACGCGCAGGTCGGCGACCTCGAGGTAGCGATCGTGCCGGGACGCCAGCGTGGACGCCACGCGGTCCCGCAGCTCACCGTCGGCCAGCAGCGGGCGGTCGGTGTCGCCGGTCAGGCGGTCCACGAGCACCTCGACCGGCGCATCGAGGTGGACGATCACCCCGGTGAGCAGCAGCGACGCCACGTTGTCGTCACGCAGGACCGCCCCCCCACCCAGCGCGATGACCAGGTCGTGGAAGGTCGAGAGCTCCTCGATGACCCGGCGCTCGAGCTCGCGGAACCCGTCCTCGCCGTGCTGGGCGAACAGCTCCGGGATGGACCGGCCGGTCCAGCGGCGCAGCTCCTCGTCGGTGTCGGCGACGCGCCGGCCGAGCCGCTCCCCCAGCCGGGCGGCGACGGTCGACTTGCCCGCCCCCATCATCCCGGACAGGCACAGGTTGCGGCTCATCATGGCCGCGACCACGTACGCCGGCGCCCGACGACGGGCCCCATCGGACGCACCCGCCGCAGCGGCGTCACCGGCCTGCCACCTCGGCGAGGTAGCCGTCGAGGTTGCGGCGGACCTCGGCCACGGTGTCCCCACCGGTCTTCTCTAGCAGCGCGTCCGCGAGCTCGAAGGCGACCACCGCCTCGAGCACCACGCCGGCACGCGGGACCGCGCAGGCGTCGGAGCGCTGCGTGATCGCCTCGGCCGGTTCGTGGGTGGCGATGTCGACGGTCTTCAGCGGCTGGGTGAGGCTGGACAACGGCTTCATCGCCACTCGCAGGCGTAACGGCTGTCCGGTGCTCATCCCGGCTTCCAGACCCCCCGCATGGTCGGAGAGGCGCTGGTAGCCGTCGACGTCGTAAGTGATCTCATCGTGAGCCTGCGACCCGGGCGTGTCGGCGAGCTTGAACCCGTCGCCGAACTCGACGCCCTTCATCGCCTGCACGGACAGGCAGGCGCCCGCCAGCCGGGCATCCAGCTTGCGGTCGTAGTGCATGTAGCTGCCGAGCCCCGGCGGGAGCCCGTAGGCCAGCACCTCGACGACCCCGCCGAGGGTGTCGTTCGCGTCCTTGGCCGTGTCGATCGCCGCGACCATCGCCGCGGCGGCGTCCGGATCGACGCAGCGCACCTCGGAGGCATCGACCGCATCGAGGTCGTCGGGACCCGGCCGCGGCGCGTCCTCGGGGACCGCAGCCTCACCGATGCGCACGACGTGGGAGACGACGGTCACGCCCAGCTCGGCCAGCAGCTGCTTCGCGAGCGTCCCGGCGACGACGCGCGCGGCGGTCTCGCGCGCCGAGGCCCGCTCCAGCGCGTCCCGGACGTCGTCGTAGCCGTACTTGAGCGCACCGGTGAGGTCGGCGTGCCCGGGGCGTGGCCGGGTCAGCGGCTCCCCCCGCCCCGTGGCGCGGATCTGCTCGACATCCTCCCGTGGCTCCGGGTCCATCGCGTCGACCCACTTCGGCCACTCGGTGTTGCGGATCACCACGCCGACCGGGGACCCGAGCGCCCGCCCATGCCGCACCCCGGCGAGCAGCTCGACCTCGTCGACCTCGAAGGCCATCCGCGGCGAACGCCCGTGCCCGAGCCGCCGCCGCGCCAGCTCGGACGCCAGCACCGAGGTGGAGACGGCCACACCGGCGGGCAGGCCCTCGACCGTGGCCACGAGGGCCGGGCCGTGGGACTCACCGGCGGTGAGCAGGCGCAGACGGGACACGGACGACCTCGGGGTCGGCGGGCCGCGAGCCTACCGAGGCGCACGGTCCCGCCTGGGACACGCTCCTCAGTCCCCGACCGCGAACGACGTCGTGCCGCCCGGCTCCTCGCGGACGCCGCGGATCGCGAAGTACTCGAGGTCGACGTCCGCGAACCGCTCGTCGAAGTGGAAGTCCCAGCCACCCCTACTGTCGATCGTCCGGCACACGATCGAGCCGTAGACGTCGCCCTGGGCGTTCGGCCCGGAGCAGGCGGAGCGAGGCGCGTAGATGCCCGCGGCAATCACGGTGTGGTTGTTCGCCTTCACCTCGCCCTCGCCACCGGCGAGGTAGATCTCCAGTGCCGTGGCGTCGGGGGTGTCGTCGCCGACCGTCCAGTTGACGCATGCCACCTCGTCGCATCGCTGGTTCCCTTGGCCGCGGAGCTCGAGGTTGCCTGATGGCGCGATGTAGATCCGGGTGGGTTGGTCGTTCAGCGCAGCGTTCGGGTTGGGGACGATCGGGTGTTCTCCCGGCCCGAAGATCGCCTGGGAGACGCAGTAGGTCACACCGCGCACCAACGTCCCGATCCGGCTGATGTCGTCGTAGCGGTCCTCGTTGTGGCAGGCGCCCCCGTCCGCGTAGGCCTGGAGACCGAGGTCGGGTAGGTCCTGGTAGTCGTCGGTCTCGATGCCGCCACCAGGTCGGATGATGCCACCTTCGTTGTAGGTCGCGCCGCCGTAGAGCCAGACCCAGTCGACGATCGCGTTGCCTCGGAGGTTCACGTGGTTGTTCGAGCCGACGGTTCCCAGCACACCGTTCGGGTCGTCGTCGTTGTAGGAGTCTGCAGCGTTCGCCCCTCGCATCTCCAGCAGGAGGTCACCGAAGGCGGCCAGTCCGAAGAGCCGCAGTGGGCTCATCTCTGCCTCGAGCACCCGCGTGTGGACCCCGAAGACACCCACCGAGCGCACCTGCCATCGGTTGCTGCCCACCCGGACGGCGGACCACTCGAACGTCCCGCGTCCCAGTTCTCCCTCGAGCTCCAGGTCGAGTTCACCGCCTGCCTGGAGCTCGTCACCGATGGCGGGGCGATCGTCCTCCTCGAGAGCCGCGAGCGTGGTGAAGGCGTTCTGGAGCCCGGCGTCAGCCACCTGGATGGCCTGGTTGAAGTCCCGGTCGGCGGCCGAGAGTCGAAGACCCGTGGTGACGTCGATGTAGAGCGCGATGATGATGCCACCGAGCACGATGGCCGCCAGCAGCACGAGCGGGATCGAGCCCTCCTGGCGTGATCGGACCGGACTCCTCATGACAGCACCCTTCCGTAGCGGGTGTTGCGGACGTTGACGCGGGTCTCGGCCCGGATCGGTTCCTGTCCGGTCACGTTGCGCACCAGTCGGATGCCGATCTGGTTGGCGCGTCCGAGTGCACTCACGCACGCGGTTCCGCTGAGTCCGTCGGCCTCGCAGTCGATCTCGCTGCCGTCAGCCCGGTGGTAGGTGAACACCGCATCGATGCCGTTGTCGACGTCGGTGATGAGCCGCCTGCGAGGCAAGGTGACCGGCGTCGCCTTCAGTGGGTCGCCGCCGGCGACCTCATCGAGGTCGTACTCGGTGATCTCCTGGAACAGCAGCAGCGGGCCGTCCTCGATCTCCGGCTCGATGTAGAAGGTGTGAACCTGGACGGTGCGGTTGCGCACGACCTCCGCGCCGATGGTGCTGGCGTGTTCCCCGTCATCGGCGAGGTAGATCGGGTCGGCCACCCGGAGTTCCCGGGCGACCACCTGGAGGGAGCGCTCGATGTCGTGCAGCGCCGTGGCTCGGACGGAGACCTCGCGGCTGACCTGCAGACCGCGCACGATCGAGGTCGTCACGTAGCCGCCGACGATGCCCACGAGGAGCAGGACGACGAGCAGTTCGACGAGGGTGAAGCCCTCCTGCGGCCGGGTTCGCATCACGTCACCGCCATCATGTGCAGCTGCTGTTGAGGTGCCCGAGCACCGTGAGCGTCGTCGGCGCCGTGCTGAGCGCGGCGACCGTGTCACCGACCGTGCGCGAGGCCGTGACGGTGAAGGCGGTCTCGTCACGGCTCTGCTGCTCGCTGTTGCCGCTCAGGATCTTCGGGACGAAGCCGTGGTCGCTTCCCGCCTCCAGCACCAACCGGAAGTTCGCACCGTCGGGCCCGAAGGTCTCGGGAGCAGAGGCCTCGAAGCTCTCGCTGCCCCCGACGCCGTCCGCGCTGTAGGTGATCGTCACCCTGGCGGTGGCAGGTTCGAGGCCTCGGATGAACGCGTTCACCGTGACAGCCTCGACCAGGTTCCCCTGCACGTCCGTACAGACCGTCGTGGGCGCGAAGGTGACGGAGTCGATGTGGATCGGGCCGAGGTCGACGTCCGGCTCAGCATCGGGATCAGGTCCGTCGCCCGGGTCAAGGCCGACGTCCTCCGGGGCGATCGTGCCCCCGAGGAACGCCATCGCGGTCTGCCCTGTGAAGGTGTCGGCGTTCAGCACGCCGTCCACGTAGAAGGGGAGGGTCCCGTTCGGGAACGTCACCGTGCCCGCAGGAAGGGTGCCGTAGAACCCGACATGGAGGCCACCTGCTGCCGGGATGTACCTGGCGAGCGTCAGCGTGCGCTCGACCAGCTCCAGGTTCCCGCCCGCGTCGACCTCGACCGAGGGGTAGCGCAGGGTGGCACCGCTGACACCCTGGCTGAAGCGGACGAGGATCTGGATGTCCTCGCTGTTCTGCGCCGGTTCGCTCGCGCTGACATCCTCGAGCAGCATCGGGGAGGGCCCGACGTGGAACTGCACGACCCGAGGACGCTCGGGATCACCCGCTTCGCTCGCGGTCGCAGCCCGCAGGGAGAAGAACCGCTCCTCGTAGACCCGGTTGTAGAGACGCCATCGGACGATGGTGGTGAACCGCTTGACCTGCGGGTCACGCTGGTTCCAGGTGATCAGCCGGACCACCTCGTAGGAGCGGCCGTCGACCACGATGTCCTCGACCTCGGTCGGGACAGGGACGCCGCTGCGGCGACCGTCCGTTCCCGGACCCGGGAGCACGACGACCTCCTCGCCCTCGAAGTACCAGGCCGTCCCGTCGAACTCGAGGTCGTCGAGGGCCGAGGTTCCGGTCCACTCCCCGCCTTCGGTCTCCGCCTCGTAGGCGTCGAGGAGGTCCGCGAGTTCCTCGTCGTACAGCACCGCATCGGTCCACGGCAGCGCCTGCAGCTCCTCGTGGAGCCGGTTCAGCAGCGCGGTTGCCTGGACGCGACGCTCGTTGTCCGCCGCGGTCCGGCTGAACTGGATCAGCGACGACGCCGAAGCCGAGAGGATGACGCCGAGCAGCAGGATCGCCACGAGGACCTCGACGAGCGACATCCCCGCCTGGTCGTGGCGATGCCGATGGGAGCGCGTCGAGCGTCCTGATCGATCGTCGTTCACGTCCCGGCTCCTGCGCACCCGTGCACGACCGCGGACCGGTCGTCTCACCGGGTATCGGCGCAGAGGCCGATGGCCTTGAGCGCGATGCTGGAGGCCTACTTCAGGGCGTTGTCCCGGGCCAGGATCGTGACGATGCGGTCCCCGTAGAGCACACGGACCTCATCTGCGGAGATCGACAGCACCTGGAACACGTCGGCGAAGACGTCGCCGACCGTCACGCGCCAGCGCATCGTGTTCACCTGGATGACGGCGACCATCTCGCCGTTCTCCTCGAGCACCTCCACGATGGTCAGCACCCGGCCGTCGCAGACGACCTCCGCCCCCCGTGTGCAGGACGGCGTGACGGCGTCGCCGTTGCCGCTCGTGCTGTTACCGCTCGTGCTGTTGCCGCTCGTGCTGTTGCCGTTGGCGGCACCGCTGCTGTCACCGTTGCCGTCACCGTTGCCAGCAGCGTCGTTCGGGTCGGACGGCTCCGTGGGCGCGGGTTCCGGTTCCGGGACGACCGGCTCGAAGGGATCGCGGGCGAGGAACAGCTCGTAAGCGACCAAGGGGAGCGCGATCGGCTCCAGCTCGTCATCGAGGGTCGCGGCTTCCTGTTCGTCAGCCTCGGCCGCCACCGCAGCCGTATCGGGCAGCGCGGTGGGCACACGTGACGCAGGTGGTGCGTCCGACATCCAGACGGCCAAGCCGGCGATCAGCACGGCGAACCCCGTGCCGGCCGCGAGGGTCGCGGAGCGAAGCCGAGGGTGCGTCGGGGCGACGATCGGCTGGACCCGCCGAGCGCGGTTGCTGCTCATGCGTCGCCCTCCTCGTCGTCTTCGGTTTCCTCGTCGGCAACGTCCGGTTCGGGCTCAGGTTCGGGCAGCGTCGGTGGCGGGATGACCGCGAAGGCGTTCCCCGCCAGGGTGACCTGGAGCTCGGGATAGGCGTCGGCGCTGCGCGCCACGGTCGCCGTGTTCCACAGGATGCCCCGGGAGGTGATGCTCGGGTCCTCGACCCGCCGGAGGAAGTCGACCACCTGGAAGTAGCCGCCGGCGACCTGCAGGCTCAGCCCGATCGAGGACAACCCCGGCTCCGGGGGATCCGGGAGCTCCGCCGGCCGGGCGGTCGAGATCGACGACAGCACGATCCCGGCCTCGTCGGCGGCGACCTGGAGCTGCCGCAGGGCGGCGGGCAGGGCGGTGTCCCGCGGTACCACGGCGTCGGCCGCCGCCAGCTCGGCTTCGACGTCAGGAGCGCTCTGGCGCACGGTCTCGAGCCGCTCGATCTCCGCCCGGAGCATGCGCTGCTGCTCCTCCTGGACCGCGATGCGGTCCTCGACCTCCGCCAGCTCCTCACGCGCAGGCTGGAAGACGAGCACGTAGAACATCGCGACGAGCAGGATGCCCCCCAACGCGGTCAGCAGCACAGCGATGCGGTTCATCGCAGCTCCTCAGGGAGACCCTCGGCGTAGCGGTCGGTCCGAGCGTCGGCTCGGACGACCCCGGACACGGAGTACGTCGCGATCGGGTCCTCACGCTCGGTGTCGAGGGTGGAGGAGTTCAGGTACAGCTCCCCGAACGTCGAGATCTTGTCGAGCTCGATCAGGATCGCCTCGACACCCGGGGCGTGCGAGGTCAGGGTCTGCCCGGCGAGGGTCAGGGATCCCACAGCCGGCCCGGCTTCGACCGACGGCGGGGTCAGGGTGAGCGTCAGCGTGTCGAGCTGCGCATCGGCCGGCATGACGGCTGCGAGGTCCTGCAGCACCCCGGCGAGCGAGACCTCGTCACCCAGACTGGCCTGCAGCACCTGCAGGGTGGCATCCCGGCGGTTGGCGAGGTCACGGAAGGCGATCAGTTCGGCCTCCTCGGCCCGCAGCTCCGCCGTCACCCGCTCCGCGGCGACGAGCCGCTCCTCGGCATCACGAACCTGGGCGTTGGCCCACCACCACACGCCACCCAGCACCGCGAGCAGTGCCAGCATCGAGGCGGCGGCGAGGAGACGTTGCTGGGTCGCCCGGTCCTTGGAACGGGTGGCCTCGGGGAGCAGGTTGACGCGGACGCTCATTCCAGGCCTCCCAGGGCGAGGCCGATGGCGGTCGCCAGGCTCGGTCCGACCTGCGCAAGCTCCTCGTCGCTGTACACCGTGTCGGTCGCGGGCCAGCGGTCGAACGGGTTGCCCACCTCGACCGGGAGCCGCACGCTGGAGGCGAGCCGGTCGCTGAGGCCGCGCAGCAGGGAGCCACCGCCGGTCAACACGATGCCGGCCAGCCGGGAGCTGCCCGACTGTGCCTGGTAGTAGTCGATCGAACTGCGGATCTCGTCGACGAAGGCGTCGGCCTGCTCGGAGACGATCCGGCCCGCAACGTCGCCCGTCTGGCCGATCACAGCGGCGCGCTTGGCTGCCTCGGCCTCCTCACGGGATACGGACAGGCCGCTCATGAGGGCGTCGGTGATCTGGTCGCCACCCATCACGAGGATGCGGACGAAGGTCGGGATGCCACCCTCGTGCACGACGATGTTGGTGACGCCGGCGCCGACGTCGACGAGCACCTGGTTGCCGTCACCGAAGGAGCGTGCGTCCCCCATGGCGCGGAGCACCGCGAAGGGGTTCAGGTCGATCCCGATCGGCTTGAGGCCCGCCTCGCTGGCCGCGTCGACGTGAGCGGTGACCATGTCCCGGTGACCGGCGACCAGCAGCAGCCGCTGCATGGCCGCACCGTCGTCGGCGGTGTACTCGGACACCACGTGGACGTCGAGTTCGGCCTCCTCGACGGGGATCGGGATGTACTCCTGGACCTGGTAGCGCAGCGAGGCCCGCAGCTCCTTCTCCTCCATCGCAGGGAGGTCGACCTGACGGACGACGACCCGCTGGTTCGAGACACCGAGCCAGACCTTCTTGGACTTGAGCTTCGTGGTCCCCACCAGCTCGCGGAGCGCTTCGGCGACCGCAGGCATGTCGAGGATCTCGCCCTCGCGGACGACATCCGGGGGGAGCTCGACACCCCCGAAGTTGGTGACGGCGGTCGATCCCCGACCACCCTTGACCTCGGCCACGGTGATGGTCCGGGTACCGATGTCGACGCCGATCGCACTGGTCGCCACAGCTCAGCCGTTCGCTTCGTCAGCGGCAACGATGCCGTGATCGAGGTAGCGGGTGAGGTCAGCCTCGCGGATGCGGTAGTTCTTGCCGACGCGGATGGCTGGCAGGTCGCCCGCCTTGATGAGCCGGTACACGGTCATGTTGGAGACCCGCAGGACGTCGGCCACCTCGGCGACCGTCAGCAGCGGTCCCGCCACGGGCCTCGAGCCCTCTGCCATCGGTCTGTCCTCGCTCCGGGGCGCCTCCGGCGACGCCGCTGGTGCCCTGGTGAGGGCTCGTGCACATCCGCGAACGGATGTCACGTGACGTGACAAGGGCCCCACCTTTAACAGGTGGCTCGTAGGCACGTCAACCTCAACTCTCGACACGTGGCCACACGACCTTGAGAACGACACCGATGGGATTCGTCCCCCAGGGGCTCGGCGAGGTACGACCGGTCGGCACGTCACAGGCCCAGCACCCCGCGGACGAGCCCGACCGCCGGGTCCTGGAAGAGGATCACGACCATGGTCCCGACGGCGAGGTACGGGCCGAAGGGGATCCGGCTGGCCAGCTTCGCCTTTCCGAGCAGGAGCAGCACGACCGCGATGACGACCGCAGAGAGGATCGTCGCGTAGGCGAAGACGACCAGCTCCAACCCACCCAGGTAACCGAGCACGAGGCCCAGCGAGATCGCCAGCTTGATGTCCCCCATGCCGATGCCGACCTGCCCACGCAGCAGCCGGAACAGCTCCGAGAGCCCGAACATGATCGCCGGCAGCCCGACCGCCCAGATGACCCCGCGCAGCAAGCTGCCCCACGCCGCGTCGAGCGCCGCAGCGAGCGCGACCAGCGGCAGCAGCACGAACGGCAGGCGGAGCGTCAGCCGGTTCGGGATGATGCGGTGCTCGAGGTCGATCACGGTCGCTACGACCAGCGACCACGTGAGCACGAGCAGCGCCGGCAGCAGCGGATCGAGCCCCCAGACCCAGGCGACCAAGCCGAACAGCACCCCGGTGACGACCTCGACGACGAAGTAGCGCGGGCTGATCGGTGCCTGGCAGTCCCGGCACCGGCCCTTGAGCAGCACCCAGCTCACGACCGGCAGGTTGTCCCGGACCCGGATCTGCGTCCCGCAGGAGGGACAAGCCGAACGCTTCGGATTGGACACCGTGCCGCCCGCCGGCCACCGGTGGATCGGCACGTTCGCGAACGACCCCAGCACGAGCCCCAGCAGGACCGCCGACACCACCAGGAACGCGTCCATCCACCCTCCACGCACAACCGGCCGCGAACCCTACCCACACAGGGGTGGGGCGGCCCGAAGGCCGCCCCACCGAACGAGACTTCGCACAGAGTGAGTGCCGACTAGCCGCAGGCTCCCTCTGCCACCTGCTGGACACCACCCTCAGTACTGTCGTACGTCACCGATCGGTCTGGTGCGAACGCGTCGGCCGTACCCTCGCCAAGTCGATTGTGGGTCCCGCAGATCTGGAACTCGTTCACAGCAAGCGTGGCTTCGTCAATCGTGACGGGTCCATCAGTCCCCTGGATTGTGGTCAGGAAGCCGTCGATGGCGCCTGCCTCGATTGCCTCCTCGTAGTTGCCTCCGTTAGTGACGGCGGCAGCCTCGATCTCAAGGGCGACGTTGCGGATGGTGCTGGTCAGCTCCGACTCCCAGGCGCGCTCGCGCTGGGAGAGGAAGGCCGGGATGGCGATGGCGGCGAGGATGCCGATGATGAGCACGACGACCAGCAGCTCGATCAGGGTGAAGCCCTCATCACGCTTGGCGTCTTCGATCTTGGTGGCGAGCATGTACTCGCTCCTTCCATGATGGCGATGAATGGACCTGTGCTGACGAGCACCTCCCCGGCACAGGTCCCGCCAGATGAAGGCGGGTTCTGCGCGAGGTAGCCGGATGACCGTCCACCGAGGTGGCGAGGTCCCTTGGCTTTGCTGACCGGCCTTACGACCGGGTCGCCCTTGTCACGCGCGGTGACTCGTCCCACAAGCCATCGGCCGGTGCGACGGCGACCTTGAGCCTCCGGACGAAGAAACTTTCCGACCTCGTTGCCACGGTTGCCACACCACCGGTCGCGGACCGCTGGCGGATCCCGCGGAAGGGGCGCGGCCCCCCGGCCGCGCCCCTCACCCGAACCCCGTCGCAGGTCACTGGATCATGTCGAAGATGGCGAACATCGGCATGTAGAGCGCGATGACCATGCCGCCGACGATCCCGCCGATGACCCCGATCATGAGCGGCTCCATCATGGCGGTCAGCGACTCCGTGGTCGACTCGATCTCCATGTCGTAGAAGTCGGCCACCTTGGTGAGCATCCCGTCGACGTTGCCGGTCTCCTCCCCGACCGCGATCATCTGCACGACCATCGGCGGGAAGACCTCGTGGGTCGACAGCGGGCTGTGGATCGACTCGCCCTCACGGACCGAGCTCTGCACGTCCCGCACCGCCAGGGAGATGGGGCCGGAGTTGACCGTGTCGGCGGTGATCTCCAGCGCCTGGAGGATCGGGACGCCAGCCGCCAGCAGGGTGGACAGGTTCCGCGCGAAGCGGGACAGCGCGATCTTGTGGAACAGCGGCCCGAAGACCGGGACGCGCAGCTTGAACGTGTCGAGCGCGAACCGGCCCTTCTCGTTCTGTCGCACCTGCTTGTAGGCGAACCACAGGCCGATCGGCACGCCGAGGAACACGACGGCCCCGAGCGGGGAGGTCATGAACTCCGACATCCGGACCAGGACCCGGGTCAGCAACGGCAGCTCGCCGCCGAGGTCGTTGAACATGCCCTCGAAGACGGGGACGATGAAGATCAGCATCGCCGCCGACAACCCGATGGCCATGATCAGGACGATCACCGGGTAGGTCATGGCGGACTTGATCTTGCTGCGCAGCTTGACGTCGGCCTCGTACATGGCCGCGACACGCAGGAGCACCTGGTCGAGCATCCCGGCGGCCTCGCCGGCCCTCACCATCGCCACGAAGAGCTTGGGGAAGGTCTTGGGGTGCTGCGCCATGGCGGCCGACAGGCTCTGCCCCGACTCGACCTCGTTGCGGATCTCGGCGATGACCTCGGCCAGCGCCTTGTTCTCCGTCTGCTCGTGCAGGATCGTCAGCGCGCGGATCAACGACAGCCCGGAGGCGATCATCGTCGCGAACTGGCGCGAGAAGATCGCCAGGTCCTTGAGCTTCACCCGGTCCGACAGGCCCGGGATCTTGATCTCCATCTGGAGACCGGTCTCCTTGACCGCGTCGATCGACAGCGGCGTGTAGCCCATCGAGGCGAGCTTGGACGCGACGGCCGCCTGGTTGTCCGCCTCGAGCTGCCCGGTGACGAGCTTGCCACTGCGGTCACGGACCTGGTAGTCGTACTTGGTGAGCGTCGCGGTGGCCATGGTGCGGCTCCTTCACGTGGTTCCTGCGACGTGACCGTCGCGGGCGGACGAGCGGGTCAGGCCCGGCCGGCCAGTCGGTTGAACTCGTTGACGTTGCTGCACTTCTCCAGCGCGGCGTCGTAGCTGATCCGGTTCTGCTTGACGAGTGTGGCCAGCGACTGGTCCATCGCCACCATCCCGTCCTTGGCGCCGGCCTGGATCGCGGAGTAGATCTGGTGGGTCTTGCCCTCGCGCACTAGGTTGCGGATGGCGGGGGTGGCGGTCATGATCTCAAAGGCGGCAACCCGGCCCTTTTCGAGCTTCTTGGCCATGAGCTGCTGGGAGATGATGCCTTCCAGCACGGAGCTTAGCTGCACCTTGATCTGCTCCTGCTGGTGCGGCGGGAACACGTCGATGATGCGGTCGATCGACTGCGGGGCGTCCTGGGTGTGCAGGGTCCCGAAGACGAGGTGGCCGGTCTCCGCCGCGGTGAGCGCGATCTGGATCGTCTCCAGGTCCCGCATCTCGCCGACCAGGATGATGTCGGGGTCCTGGCGCAGCACGTGCTTGAGCGCCGCGGCGAACCCGTGGGTGTCGGTGCCGACCTCACGTTGGTTGACCACCGATGCCTTGTGGTGGTGGAGGAACTCGATCGGGTCCTCGACGGTCATGATGTGCGCCGCGCGGTTGCGGTTGGCGAGGTCGATCAGGGATGCGAGGGTGGTGGACTTCCCGGACCCGGTCGGGCCGGTCACGAGCACGAAGCCGCGCGGCAGGTAGGCGAAGTTGGCCACCTGCTCCGGGATCCCGAGCTTCTCGAGCGGGAGGATCTCGAAGGGGATCACCCGCATGACCGAGCCCATGGTGTCGCGCTGCTGGAAGACGTTGACGCGGAACCGGGCCACCCCGCGCACGGAGTAGCTCATGTCCAGCTCGAGCTCGTTCTCGAACGCCTCACGCTGCTTCTGGGTCATGATCGCGTACAGCAGCTTCTGGAGCTCGTCCCCTTCGAGCTTGTCGTAGTCGTCCAGGAGGGTCATCTCGCCGTTGATGCGGATCGCCGGGGGGATGCCCGACGTCAGGTGCAGGTCGGACCCGCCACGCTCCACCAGGGTGCGCAGGAGCGCATCCAGGTCGATCGCCGACTCCTCCTCCGACATCACCCGGGGCCCCTCGTTGACCTCGGCCTGCGGTTCGCGCTCCAGGCGTGACGGTGGGCGTACTGGAACGCCGGCGGCCGACCCGTTGCTCCCCGCCGCTGCGCCGTTGGCCGCCGCCGCGTTGCCGTTGGTGGACGCCGAGGTCCCGTCACTCGCCGTCGCCGACGCGCCCATGGGCGCTGGCGGCGGGGCGACCGAACCCGTCGGAGCACCGTTGCCGACCGATCCCGCGTGGACCGCGATGGCCTCCTGGAGCGCCCGGCGCGGGGCGAGCGCCAGCACGACCGGCAGGCCGATCTCCACCTCGAGCCGGTCCCGGAGGGCGTCCTGCGCCCCCGGGTCGGCGAAGGCTACGACCACCTCGTCGTCGCTGCCGAAGCCGACCGGGAGGACCGTCAGCTCCCGTGCCACGGCAGGCTCGAGCAGCGCCACGGCGTGGCGGTCGATGGCGTCCGGGGTGACGTCGGTGTAGGGCAGGCCGACCGAGGACGCGAAGGCGCGCACGAGGTCGCCCTCGCTGGCAAGGCCCAGGGCGATCAGGCTCTGCGCCAGGTTCGTGCCGGTCTCGGCGGCGTGCGATTCCGCGCGGCTGAGCGCCTCACCGTCCACGACGCCCTGGCTGACCAGGAGCTCTGCGAGTGACGCCACGTCCGTGTCCTCCTCGGCACCACCTCGGTGCCGTCGTCGGGGTCCGTCAGGTGACGACCCGGCCGATCTCCTCGATCGTCGTCCTACCCTGCAGCACCTTCGCCAGGCCGTCCTGGCGGAGCTGCCGCATGCCCTGCTCGACCGCGGTGCGGCCGATCTCCTCGCTGGAGGCGCGGGCCACCGCGAGCCGCTCGATCTCCTCCGTCACGCTCATCACCTCGTGGATCGCGAGCCGTCCGCGGTAGCCGGTGTTGCTGCAGGCCGAGCAGCCGCGGGCCTCGGGGACCTCCGGTCGCTCGTCCACGATGTCGTCGTCGAACCCGGCCACCTTGAGCAGCTCCGCCTCGGGGCGCACCAGCTCCATGCACCGGTTGCAGACCCGTCGGGCCAGGCGTTGGGCCAGCACGCAGTCCACCGCGGAGCCGACCAGGAAGGGCTCGATGCCCATCTCGATCAGCCGGGTGACGGCCGACGGCGCGTCGTTGGTGTGCAGCGTGGACAGCACGAGGTGACCGGTGAGCGCCGCCTCGATGCCGATCTGCGCCGTCTCGCGGTCGCGCATCTCCCCCACCAGGACGATGTCGGGGTCCTGGCGCAGGATCGAGCGCAGCGCGTTCGCGAAGGTCAGGCCGACCTTGGGGTTGACCTGGACCTGGCTGATGCCGGGGAGCCGGTACTCGACCGGGTCCTCGGTGGTGATGACGTTGACGCCCTCCTGGTTGAGGACGTTCAGCGTGGCGTACAGCGTGGTGGACTTGCCCGAACCCGTCGGCCCGGTGACCAGGATCATCCCGTACGGCTTGGTGTAGGCACCGGAGTAGACCTCGAGGTTGTGGTCGAGGAAGCCGAGGTCGTCCAGCGAGAGCATCACCGAGGTCTTGTCGAGGATGCGCATCACGACCTTCTCGCCGTAGACCGTCGGCAGGGTCGAGAAGCGCAGGTCGATCTGCTTGCCCTGCACGGTCAGGCCGATGCGGCCGTCCTGGGGGATGCGGCGCTCGGCGATGTCGACGTCGGCCATGATCTTCAGCCGGCTGATGACCCCGTTCTGGATCGACCGGGGGCTGCGCATGACCTCGTGCAGGACCCCGTCGATGCGGTAGCGCACGCGCAGGTCCCGCTCACCGGGTTCGATGTGGATGTCGGAGGCCCCGTCGGCGACCGCCTGGGTGATCAGCACGTTGACGAACCTGACGATCGGGGCGTCCTCGGTGACCGCCTGGAGGTCGGCGAGGTCGGTGTCCTCGTCGTCCCCGACGAGGTCCCCCGCGATGGCCTCGATGTCCTCGTGCATCGACGCGTACTTGCTGATCGCCTTGGTCAGGTCCTCCTTGGTCGCGACGACCGGCTTGACCTCCATCTTGGTGATCGTGCGGACGTCGTCCATCGCGACCACGTTGGACGGGTCGCTCATGGCGACGATGAGCTTGCCCCCCTCGAACCGGATCGGCAGCACGCTGTGCCGGCGCATGATCGTGTCGGGCACGAGCGTGGTGGCGTGGGCGTCCACCTCGGTCTCGAGCAGGTCGACGAAGTCCATGCCGATCTGCGCGGCCAGGGCGGCCACGAGGTCCTTCTCGGTCACCATCTGCTGGCTGACCAGCACGCGACCGAGGGTGCGGCCGGAGCCGTTCTGCTCGGCCTCCGCGGCATGCAGCTGCTCCAGGTCGATCAAGCCACGGTCGACCAGGATCTGGCCGAGGCTCCTCATCCGGCGCCTCCATCGGGTTGCGGGCACGGGCGTCCACCCCACGCATCGGCGGGCCCCCGGCACCACTTGAGGTGCCCCTCCCCCGGCGCGGTACCGGCCAGCGGCCTGCCCGCCGCCGACCGCACGGCGGTGACGTACCGGTCAGGCGCTGGGGAGCTCGCGACCCAGCGCCGCCGCCATCACGCCGCGCGGCGCCGGGCGACCGGTCCAGCGCTCGTAGCTCAGCGCCGCCTGCCCGAGCAGCATGCCCAGCCCGTCGAACGCCGCAGCGCCACGGGCCCGGGCCGCGGCCAGGAAGGGCGTCTCCCGGCCGTAGACGAGGTCGTAGGCGACCTGGTCACGGGTGAGGGTCTGGAGCGGGTCGGGGAGCCGCTCCCCCGCCAGACCCAGCGGCGTCGCGTTCACCACCACGCTCGCCTCCGCGCAGGCGGCGGCCAGCGCCGCGCCGTCGGCCAGGTCCACCACCTCGGTGCCCGCGGCCCCGGTCCGCCTCGCCAGGTCCGCGATCCCGGCGGCCGCCTCCGGTCGTCGGCCGACGACGGCCACAGCCCCGCGCAGCCGGCCGATGGCGACGGCCGCGGCCCGTGCCGCTCCCCCGGTGCCGAGCACCAGCCACCTCGCCCCCGGCTCCGGTGCCAGCGCGGCCGTGAGGTCGTCGCCGAGCCCGAGCGCGTCGGTGTTGTCCCCGGTCAGGCCGTCGTCGTCCCACATGAGGGTGTTCACCGCCCCGACCAGGGCCGCCTCGTCGGTGACGTGGTCGCAGAGCGCCACGACGGCACGCTTGTGCGGCACGGTGACGTTGGCGCCGGCGGCCCCGATCGTGCCGAGCGCGGCGACCACGCCCGCCAGCGACGACGGCGGGGTCGGGGCGGCGAGGTAGACGAGGTCGAGCCCGTCCGCCCGGAAGGCCGCGTTGTGCAGCTGCGGGGAGGACGAGTGCCGGGCGGGCCAGCCGAGCAGGACGACCGGGCGGGTCGACGCGGTCGGCCAGGCGGAGGAGGTCACCCGACCTGCCCGTCCTGGCAGCGGTTGGTCTCCCGGAAGGCCGCCACGTTCACCTGGTGCTCCTCGAGGGTCTCGGCGAACACGTGCGAGCCGTCGCAGGCGGGGTCCAGGACGTAGAACAGGAAGTCGGTCCCGGCCGGGTCGAACGCGGCACGGAACGCGGCGGTGCCGACCCCGCTGATCGGGGTCGGGGGGAGCCCGTCGACCTGGTAGGTGTTGTACGGGCTGTCGACCTCGAGGTCCTCGAGGGTGACGATGTCCCGGGCCTCGCCGCCCAGCGCGTAGACGACGGTCGCGTCGATCTGGAGCCGCATGCCCTGCTCGAGCCGGTTCGCGATCACCCCGGCCACCAGCGGCCGCTCGTCGTCGACCCGCGTCTCGCGTTCGATCAGGCTGGCCAGGATGAGCAGCTCGTACAGGTCGTCGTCCTCGACCCCCTCGCGCAGCTCCGCGGGCACGGCGGCGAGCTCCACGTCGAGCTGGTCGACCATGCGCTGCAGGACCTGCTGCGGGCTGGCCAGGTCATCGACCTCGTAGGTCTGGGGCCACAGCAGCCCCTCGAAGGCCTCCAGGGCATCGTCGACGCCCGCGGGGTCGGGGATCCAGTCCGGGATCCGCAGCAGGCCGGCGAGGGACGCGTCCTCGTCCTCGAGGTCGACGGCCCGACGCGCGTCGAGCACCTCGCGGTAGTCCTCCACCTCGTGACCGGGGAACTGCTCTGCCAGGCGTGCCAGGGTCTGCTCGACGGTGAGCCCCTCGGGCACCGTGAACACGATCGTCGGCGGGGCCAGCGGCCCCGCGGCGAGCACCGCGATGGCGTCCCCGACCTCCATGCCCGTCTCGAGCTCGAAGACGCCCGGCTGCAGGGTGGACGCGAGGTCGGCGTCCTCCGCGGCGGTGCGGAACCGGAAGGCGCTGCGCACCACCCCGAGCTCCTCGAGCTCCTCCCCCACGAACCGGACCGACGCACCGCGCTGGACGGTGTACTCCACCGGCTGGCCTGGCTCGACGTCCTCCACGAACACCGAGGTGTCCAACCACCAGATGCCGGCGGCCACCCCCGCCACCCCGAGCAGGGAGAAGGCCAGGAACCAGCGCGACCCGCGGCTCAGCGCCATGCCGGCCCCCCCTCGTGGCCGCCTGGTCGGCGAGGGTGCGGTCGTGCGTCCATGTCCACCTCGCCGTCAGTCGGTGCGTGCGTGACGCTGGGCCTCGAGCACGGCCTGGAGCAGCACGCTGGCGGCCACACGGTCGACCGTGTCCTTGCGGTCGCGCCGGGACAGGTCCGCCTGGAGCAGCACGCGCTCGGCCTCGACCGTGGTGAAGCGCTCGTCCCACAGCACCACCGGCAGCCCGGTGCGCTCGCGCAGGGCCTCGGCCATGGCCCGCGCCCGGGCCGCCGGCCGACCCTCGCGCCCCTCGAGGGTGCGGGGGTAGCCGACGACCAGGCCGGCGGCCTGGTGCCGTCCCGCCGCGTCGACCAGGGCGTCCAGGGTCGGCCCGTCCGCATCGCGCGGGACGTGCACGGTCTCCGCCGGTGAGGCGACGACCTGGCCGGGATCGCTCACGGCCAGGCCGATGCGCACCTCGCCGAGGTCGATGGCGACCAGCCGGCCCGTGGTCGGTAGGGCGTCACCGTGGGCGCCGGGAAGCGCGGTCGCGGCGTGGTCGGTGGCGCTCATGCGTCGCCTCCGGCCGCGCGGGCCTCACGGGCGGCGACCTGGAGCGCCTCGTCGAGCTTCGCCCCCTGCTTGCCGCCGGCCTGGGCCAGGTCGCCCTTGCCGCCGGCGCCGCCACCGACGACCTGGGCCGCGGGGTGCAGGATGGCCCGCGCCTGGACGCCGGCGTCGACCAGGTCCGAGGTGATGGCGCACAGCAGCTGGGCCTTGCCCTCGGCCGTCGTGCCGCCGACGACGACCACCGCCGGTGGCGGCAGGTGCCCGCGGATCTCCAGGGCCAGGCGGCGCAGGTCATCCATCGCGAGCCCGTCGGCACGGTGGACCACGATCGTGCGTGCGTCCTCGCGGGCTGCGGCGGCCGCGATCCGGGCCGCTTCCTGGGACAGCTGCGCCCCGCGCGCGGCGGCGAGCTCCTTCTCCGCGGCCTTGAGGCGCTCGAGCAGGCCCGCGACCCTGACGGCCGCCTGGTCGGTGGGGACCTCCAGCAGGCGGGCGACCTCCTCCGCGACGAGCCGTTCCCTGGTGAGGTAGACGAACGCGTCCTCGCCGGTCAGCGCCTCGATGCGGCGCGTGTTGGAGCCGATCGACTCCTCCCGCACCACCGTGATCGTGCCGATCGTGGCGCCGGTGGGCACGTGGGTGCCGCCGCACAGCTCCTTGGAGAAGTCGCCGATCGTGACGACCCGGACCACCTCGCCGTACCTGTCGCCGAAGTTCGCCACCGCACCGGCGGCGCGCGCCTCGTCCAGCGGCAGCACCTCGGTGCGGACGTGCGGGTCGGCGACCACACGCCGGTTCACGGTGCGTTCGAGCAGGTCGAGCTCCTCGCGGGAGACCCTGTCGAAGTGCGGGAAGTCGAACCGGAGCCGGCCGGGCGTGACCAGCGAGCCCGCCTGCTGGGCATGGCTGCCGAGCACCTCCTTGATGGTGGCGTGCAGCACGTGCGTGGCCGAGTGGCTGCGCGCGGTCGCGACCCGGCGGTCGGGGTCCACCGACGCCTCGACGCCCTGGCCGGTGTGGACCTCGCCGGCCACGACCCGGGCCCGGTGCACGATGAGCCCGTCGACGGGTTCCTGGGTGTCGAGCACCTCGAGCCGGCCGGTGTCGCTCACGAGCACCCCGGCATCGCCGATCTGCCCGCCGCCCTCGGCGTAGAAGGGGGTCCGCGGCAGGACGATCTCCACCTCGTCGCCCTCGGAGGCCACGTCGAGCAGGCCCCCGGCGGTGACGATGGCCCCGAGGTCGGCCTCGGCGGTCAGCGCCTCGTAGCCGACGAACTCGGTCGCGCCGACGCTCGCGGCCGCGCTGCGGTAGTGCTCGATGGGGACGCCACCCCCACCCTTCTTCGCGGCCGCCCGGGCCCGGGCACGCTGGGCATCCATGAGCGCCTCGAACCGGTCGCGGTCCAGCGGCAGCCCGGCGTCCTCGGCGATCTCGACGGTCAGGTCGATCGGGAACCCGAAGGTGTCGTGCAGCTCGAACGCCACGTCCCCGGGGAAGGCCCGATCCTCGCCCTCGCCGAGCCCGGCGATCGCCGCGTCCACCCGCTCCAGGCCGGCACGGATCCGGACGCCGAAGTCGGCCTCCTCGGCAGCCGCGATGCGGGTGATCAGCGCGCGCTGGGCCTCGAGGTCCGGGTAGCCGGGCGCCATCCGGTCGATGACCGCCTCGACCATGGGCACCAGCAGGGGCATCCCGCCGCCCACGTCGACGCCGAGCAGGTGCCCGTGCCGCACGGCCCGGCGCAGCAGGCGACGCAGCACGTAGCCGCGGCCCTCCTTGGCGGGCAGGACCCCGTCGCCGATCAGGAACGCCGAGGTCCGGGCGTGCTCGGCGAGCACCCGCAGCGAGACGTCCGTCTCGGCGTCCTCGCCGTAGGTCCGGCCGGTGAGCTGCTCCGCCCGGGCCAGCAGGGGTGCGAACAGGTCGGTCGCGAACACGTTGTCGACGTCCTGCAGCAGGATCGCCATGCGCTCGAGCCCGAGGCCGGTGTCGACGCTCGGGGCCGGCAGGTCGCCGACGACCGTGCCGTCGGCCTCCTGCACGTACTGCATGAACACGAGGTTGTAGAACTCGAGGTAGCGCTCGCCGTTGACGACCGGGCCACCCTCCTCGCCCCACTCGGGGCCCCGGTCGTAGTTCAGCTCCGAGCACGGGCCGCAGGGGCCGGCGCCGCCGGTCGACCAGAAGTTGTCGGAGGCGTCCTGGCGTGTGGCGCCCTCGGGCACGCCGACGCGCTGGATGCGCTCCAGCGGGATGTCGGTCTCCTCGAGCCAGTAGCGCTCGGACTCGTCGTCGTCGATGAAGATGGTGACCCAGAGCCGTTCGGGGTCGAGCCCGTAGGCGTCCACGGAGAGCTGGTAGGCCCAGCGGATGGCCTCACGCTTGAAGTAGTCGCCGAAGGAGAAGTTGCCCAGCATCTCGAAGAACGACAGGTGGCGGGTGGTCCGGCCGACGTTCTCGATGTCGTTGGTGCGCACGCACTTCTGGAAGCTGACCGCGCGGCGCGAGGGCGGGGTGGCGTCACCGAGGAAGTAGGGCTTGAACGGGACCATGCCGGCGATGGTCAGCAGCAGCGTCGGGTCGTTCGGGATCAGCGGCGCGCTGTCGTAGCGCCGCGCACCGCGTTCCTCGAAGAAGCTCAGGAACGTCTCTCGGATGGTCAGGGAGTCCACGGGAGGTCCTTGTGCCGCATCCTGGGGGGTCGGAGCCGGATGGGGCCGGGGATCGGTCGTGCGGGTCAGGTGCCGAGCGCGCTGCGCAGGGAGGGCACGTCGAAGCGCCCGCGCAGCTCGGCCTCGCGCTCTGCTGCGGCCACGCGGCCCTCTGCCGCGGCGGCCTGGACCCGGGCCCCGAAGCCGGCGGCCGCCCGCCCGGCGTTGCCGGCCAGGGTGGTGGGCTGGACCGCCTGCTGGGCCTGGTCGAGGCGGCGCACCACGTACACACCGACGACGACGCCGGCACCGAGGCCGAGGGCGAGAGTGAACACACGCTTCACGACAGGATCCTGGGACGGAGCGGAGCGAGGGGGCCGTCCAGTGTGCCGTGCCCAGCGCCGGGCCGACACACCGAGGTGGTGGCCGTCACTCGGCCATCTTGCGGGTCGCCCGCGCGGTGCCGGCGGCGAAGGCCGCCACCTTGATCAGCGGGTTCGAGACCGTGGCGTGCAGGACACCGACGAGCTGGTCGGTGGTCGCGGTGATCGACTGCACGCCGGCCACGATCGTGTCGATGCGCGCGAGCTCGACGTTGACGCCGGCGGCGGTCTCGGTGACCTGCTCGAGCGTCGGCAGGAGGCGGTCGGTGGTCTCCCGCAGCCCGCGGGTGGCCTCCTCGAGCAGTCCGACGGTCTTGAGCAGCGCATAGGAGGCCATGGCGACCAGCGCCCCCCAGAACAGCACGGCGAAGACGATGGCCCAGTCCCTGACGGTCACGTGCGCTCCGGACGGTCGGTGTCGGTGGTCGTGGTGCCCGAGCCGGTGCGATCGCGGCCGGCGCGCCGGGCCTGCTCCCTGAGCTCCCGGACGCGCTCGGCGACCGGCGCCTCGTGCCCGTGCCGGCTGGGCTCGTACAGGACGGTGCCCGCCAGCTGGTCGGGGAGGTAGCGCTGCGCGGGCGCGAACCCGCTCGGGTCGTCGTGAGGATAGTCGTAGCCCTCGCCGTGCCCCAGCGTCCGTCCCCCGCGCGAGTGCGCGTCGCGCAGGTGGACGGGGACGTCGAGGTTGCCCGTGCGGCGGACGAGGTCGGTGCCGGCCGCCAGCGCGCGGGTGACGCTGTTGGACTTCGGTGCCGTGGCCAGGGCGATCGCGGCGTGGGTCAGCGCGTAGCGGGCCTCGGGCAGGCCGACCTTGTCGAGGGCATCGAACGCGGCCACCGCGATCGGCAACGCCTGGCGGTCGGCCAGCCCGATGTCCTCCGATGCGAGGATCACCATGCGCCGGGCGAGGAAGCGGGGGTCCTCCCCCGACTCGAGCATGCGCAGCAGCCAGTACACGGCCGCATCCGGGTCGGAGCCGCGCAGCGACTTGATGAAGGCGGAGACCTGGTCGTAGTGGCCGTCGGAGGTCTTGTCGTAGCGGAACCGGCGCATCGCGTCGGCGACCGCATCGAGGTCGAGCGTCACCACCTCGGTGCTGTCGGCGGAGGTCCCACCGTCGGCCCGGACCGCAGCCGGGCCGGTGACGCCGGCCGCGGCGGCCGCGACCTCCAGGGCGGAGAGCGATGCGCGGGCGTCGCCGTCGCCGACATCGACGAGGTGGCGGACCGCCTCCTCGGTGAGCGCGACGCCACCGCCGAAGCCGCGCTCCGGGTCACGGCAGGCCCGCGCCAGCAGCACCTCGAGGTCCTCACGCGCCAGCGGCTCGAGGCGGATCAGCTGGCACCTCGACAGCAGGGGCGCGTTCAGCTCGAAGAACGGGTTCTCCGTGGTAGCGCCGATCAGGACGACCCAGCCGGCCTCGACCCCGGGCAGCAGCGCGTCCTGCTGGCCCTTGTTGAAGCGGTGGATCTCATCGATGAACAGCACCGTGCGGCGCTGCCGCAGCTGCAGGCGGCTGCGTCCCTCCTCGATCACCCGGCGGACGTCCTTCACCCCGGCGGTGACCGCGGACAGCTCCGTCCAGGCGGCGTCGACGTGGGCGGCGACCACGGTCGCGAGCGAGGTCTTGCCCACACCCGGCGGGCCCCACAGGATCAGCGAGCGCAGGTCACCTCGGTCGAGCATCGCCCGCAGGGGCTTGCCGGGACCGAGCGCGTCGAGCTGCCCGACCACCTCGTCGAGGGTGCGCGGGCGCAGCCGGGCCGCCAGCGGCATCCCGACCGGGACCGGTGTCGGCCGGCCGCGGTCCCCGGCGGCGCTCGTGTCCCGTGCAGCCGCCGCCGGCCGGTCCACTCCGGTCGGCGTGGGCGGGAACAGCGTGGGCTCGCTCACACCGCGACCGTACCGCCCACCACCTCGATCCCCGCCCTGCTGCCGGCCCGTGGACCTGCTGGCGCTGGAGACGCATCGAGTGTGACGTTTCGACGTGTCCGTGGTCGATCTGTCACACCCGATGGGTGGGCGCGACGCGGCCCGGCCGCGGGTGGGTTCAGTCCGTGACCGGCGCCGGGAGCAGGCGGAGCCCCACGTCGCGCAGGGCCACGGGGTCGTAGGGCGCGGGGGCGTCGGTCAGCAGGCAGGCACCGGACTGGGTCTTCGGGAAGGCGATCACGTCGCGGATGTTGGTCGCGTCCGCGAGCAGCATCACCAGCCGGTCGAGCCCCAGCGCGATGCCGCCGTGGGGCGGCGCGCCGTGGGCCAGACCGCGCAGCAGGAACCCGAACCGCTCCTCGGCCACCTCGTCGCTGATGCCGAGGAAGCGGAAGACCCGGGCCTGCACGTCGCGGTCGTGGATACGGATCGACCCGCCGCCGAGCTCGTAGCCGTTGCAGACCACGTCGTAGGCGTTCGACAGGGCCTCGCCCGGCGCCTCCTCGAAGCGGTCGATCCACTCCGGGGTCGGCGCGGTGAAGGGGTGGTGGACCGGGGTCCAGGCGGTCGTGCCGACGGCCTCGCCGCGGTCCTGGACGGGCTCGAACATCGGCGCGTCCACGACCCAGCAGAACGCGAACCCGTCGCTGATCAGGCCACGCTCGGCGGCGAGGTGGTTGCGGAGCGCCCCCAGCAGCTCCCGGGCGAAGGTGGTCTCGCCGGCGCCGAAGAAGATGGCGTCCCCGACCGCAGCGCCGGTCGCCGACAGCACGCCGGCGATCTCCGCCGCGGACATGAACTTCGACAGCGGGGAGCGCAGGCTGCCGCCCTCCTCGACCACGCCCCACGCCAGGCCCTTCGCGCCGCGGCGCCTGGCCCACTCGACCAGGCCGTCGAACTCGCGGCGGGTCAGCTCACCGCCACCGGGCAGCGCCAGCGCGACGACGGACCCACCGTCGCCGAGCACGCCCCTGAAGACCCCCACCTCGGTGTCGGCGAAGACCTCGTCGAGGGTGGCGAGCTCCATCCCGTCGATGCGCAGATCCGGCTTGTCGGAGCCGAACCGTTCCATGGCCTCCGCGTAGGTCAGGCGCAGGAACGGGGTCTGGACCTCGACGCCGAGGGTCTCCCGCCAGACCTCGGTGAGCACCGCCTCGGTGATCCCGATGACGTCCTCCTGGTCACCGAAGGACAGCTCGACGTCCAGCTGGGTGAACTCCGGCTGGCGGTCCGCGCGCAGGTTCTCGTCCCGGAAGCAGCGGGCGATCTGGTAGTAGCGCTCGACGCCGGCGACCATGAGGAGCTGCTTGAACAGCTGCGGGGACTGGGGAAGGGCGTAGCTCTCCCCCCGCTGCAGCCGCGAGGGGACGAGGAAGTCGCGCGCACCCTCCGGGGTGGCCTTGGTCAGCATCGGGGTCTCGACGTCGAGGAAGCCGTGCTGCTCCATCACCCGGCGGATCACCGAGGTGGCCTGCGAGCGCAGCCGCAGGATCTCCGCCATCCTCGGGCGGCGAAGGTCCACGTAGCGGTGGGTGAGCCGGAGCTCCTCGGACACCTCGATGCGGTCCTCGACCGGGAACGGCGGCGTCTCCGCCTCGGCGAGCACCTCGATCGCGCTGGCCGCCACCTCGACGTCGCCGGTGGCGAGGTTGTCGTTGCGCATCCCCTCGGGGCGCAACCGCACGGTGCCGGTGACGCGCACGACCCACTCGCTGCGGACCCGGTGGGCGGCCTCCAGTGCCTCGGAGACGCTCGGGTCGGCGACCACCTGGACGATGCCGGAGCGGTCGCGCAGGTCCAGGAAGGCCACGCCGCCGTGGTCGCGGCGGGTGTCGACCCAGCCGGCCAGGGTCACGGCGGCGTCGGCGTGCTCGGCACGCAGCGTGCCGGCGCCGTGGCTGCGGAGGGCGCCGAAGGGGGTGATGCTCACGGGAGGCTCCAGGTACGAAGACGGCGGCGGGTCACCCGGCCAGCAGGTCGGTGACGGTGGCCTCGAGGTCGGCGAGCGGGACGGTGCGCTGCTCCCCGGAGGCCAGGGACTTGCACGTGACGGTAGCCGCCGCGCGCTCGTCGGCCCCCCGCAGCACAGCGAGGCGCACCCCGCGCCGATCGGCGTACTTCAGCTGCTTGGCGAGCTTGAGCCGGCCGCCACCGCTGTAGGGCTCGACCGTCAGGCCGGTGGCACGGAGCCGGGCCGCCAGCGCCAGCGCATCCGCCGCGCCGTCCTCGTCCATCACGGTCACGAGCACGTCGGGTCCCGCGGGGCCGGCCAGCCCGGCCTCCGCGGCCTCGAGCAGCAGCAGGATCCGCTCGAGCCCGAGCGAGCCGCCGGTGGCGGGCACGTCGCTCGACTGGAACATGCCGATCAGGCCGTCGTAGCGTCCGCCCGCGGCGATCGTGGCGTCGAGGCCGTCGTGGACCACCTCGAACACCGGGCCGGTGTAGTAGGACAGGCCGCGCGCGAGGACGGGCGCGTAGGTGACCGGGACGGCGTCGCCGACGAGGTCGAGCACCCGGTCCACCTCGGCCAGGCCGGCCTGGCCGGTCTCGGACCGCTCCAGCCGCGCGCGCACGGCCGACGCCGGGTCGTCCGCGCCGAGGTCCGCCTCCAGGGCGGCGATGGCGGGCGCCGGGATGCCGCGCCCGGTCAGCTCGCGCGCCACACCGTCGAGGCCGATCTTGTCGAGCTTGTCGAGCGCCACCAGGGCGTCCGACTCCTGCGCCACCTCGATGCCGTAGGCCTCGACCAGGCCGCGCAGGGCCTGCCGGGAGTTGAGCTGGACCCGGAAGCCGTCCAGGCCCAGCGCGGTCAGCGCGTCGGTGACCGCGACCAGGGTGGCGGCATCGGCGGTCAGCGAGTCGGACCCGATCGTGTCCACGTCGCACTGGTAGAACTCGCGGTAGCGGCCCTTGCCCGGCCGGTCCGCCCGCCACACCGGCGCGATCTGGTAGCGCTTGAAGGGGGTGGGCAGCTGGGAGCCGTAGCGGGCAGCGACCCGGGCCAGTGGCACGGTCAGGTCGTAGCGCAGCGCCAGGTCCGCGTCACCGGAGGCCTCGTGCTCGCCGCGCCGCAGGATCTTGAAGATCAGCTGGTCGCCCTCGTCGCCGTACTTGCCGGTGAGCACCTCGAGCCGCTCGAAGGCGGGGGTCTCCAGGGGCGCGAAACCGTGCGCGGCGAAGGTGTCCCGGATCGCCGCGAAGGCCCGCTCGCGCCGCAGGACGTCGTCGGGGAGCAGGTCGCGGGTCCCGGAGGCCGGGTTCGCGTCGATGCTGGCCATATGGTCGGACCTCGGGTCGGTCAGGGACGCTGCCCGTGCAGCTCCAGCGCCTGGCGGAGGTAGGGGTTGGTCTCCCGCTCGTAGCCGACGCGGGTGTCGGGCCCGTGCCCGGAGAGCACCAGCGTCTCGTCGGCCAGCGGGACCACCGTGGTGGCCAGGGAGACGAGCATGTCGTCCATCGACCCGCGCGGGAAGTCGGTCCGCCCGATCGAGCCGGCGAACAGCAGGTCACCGGCGAACAGCACGTCCTCGCTGCCCTGCTCGGCGTCGCCCAGGGGGAAGGTGATGGTGGCCGCCGCCAGGTCGCGCCCGAGGTAGGTGACGTGGCCGGGCGTGTGGCCCGGGTTGTGGACCACCTCGAAGCGGAGCCCGGCCAGCGTCAGCCGCTCGCCGTCGACCACGTCCCGCAACCACTCGCTCGGCGGGTCCCAGTCCAGGCCGAACTCGGCCACGAGCAGCTCGGGCGGGGCCCCGAAGGCGGCCGCGGGGTCATCCCAGAGCCAGCGGTCATCCGGGTGGAGCAGGACCGGCACCTCGAGCGCACGCGCCAGCTGCGGGACCCCCCAGACGTGGTCGAGGTGGCCGTGGGTGAGCAGGATCGCCTCGCACGTGGCGTCCACGCTGGCGAGCATCCCGAGGGCCTGCTGCTCGGCGGTCTCACCCGGGTCCACCAGCACCGCCCGGCCACGGTCGTGGTCGCCGACCACGTAGCAGTTGGTCTGCCACCGTCCCAGCGGGGCACCGAGGATGAAGGGGTCGGCCACGTCGGCTCCGGGGTCGCGGGCTCAGGGCACGCACCGGCAGGCGGGCAGCGGCGGCCGCCGGCACAGGTGCGACCGCCGAGGCTACCGGAGGCACCCGGGCGTCCCGGGGCGCCGGTCAGCGGCGACCGCCCTGCGGGGTCGCCCGGAAGGCGTCGTAGACCCCGGAGACCCGGCGGACCGAGCGCAGGGCCTCCTCGAGGTGGGAGGGGTCCCCCAGCTCGAAGGTGAAACGCAGCCGGGCGATGCGGTCCTTGGCGGTCCCGACCTGGGCGGAGGTGATGTTGATCGACAGGTCACCGAGCACCGCGGTGATGTCCCGCAGGAGGTGCTTGCGGTCCAGCGCCTCGATCTCGATGGTCACCAGGAACGAGGCACCGGAGTCCCCGGTCCAGTCGACGGGCACGAACCGCTCCGGGTCCCGCTCGAGGTCGGCCACGTTGGTGCAGTCCGCACGGTGGACCGACACCCCCCGGCCACGGGTCACGAAGCCGACGATGCGGTCGCCCGGCACCGGGGTGCAGCAGCGGGCCAGCTTGACCAGCATGCCGGTGTCGCCCTCGACCTCGATGTCATCGGTGCCGGTCGACCCGATCCGGATCGGGGAGGCCGACGGCTCGTCGAGGGTGAGCTCCGGTTCCTCGTCGACCTGGGTCAGCTCGTTGAGCACGTGCTGCGCCACGGTCACGCCGGCGACGTGGCCCTCCCCGACCGCCCGGAACAGCGTCTCCGCGTCCTTGTAGCTCAACGTGCGGGCGACCTCGTCGAGGTCACCGGAGGCCATCGCCCGGGCGTAGGCGATGCCCTTGCGCCGAAGCGCCCGGGAGATCGCGTCCCGGCCGCGCACGATGGCGTCCTCGCGCCGCTCGCGGTTGAAGTAGGTCCGGATCTTCGACTTCGCCCGCTGGGAGGCGACGATCTGCAGCCAG
>JBLRWQ010000018.1:0-42741 GCA_047921175.1 Nitriliruptoraceae bacterium
GAGGCCGTAGAGGAGCCGTCGGAGCTCGGGGAGGTCCTCGCGTGTCGGGCCGCCATCGAGGGTGTCGATCGCGGTGTGGAGCAGCCGGCTGAGCCGCAGGATCTCGCGGTGGGTGTGCTTGAGCGCGGGCGTGGGGTCGTCCAGGCCGGCGGACGCGGCGACCAGCGGGAACGCCTCGTCCTCCTCGGCCAGCTCGTGTGGGAGCAGGTCGTCATGGACGAAGCCGTCCAGCGTCCGCAACTCGGCGAGCGCGTCGTCGGGTCCGAGCTGGTCGAGGCGGTCGGCGAGCCTGCGGAGACCGTCGATCTGGGGTCCGAGCTCGCGGTGCTCGGCGCGGAGCCGTTCGCTGAGCTCGGCCAGCTCCGGGCGGGGCGCGGCGGGTCGGCTGATCCGCAGCGCCCGCAGCGCGCTGAGGATGGCGAGGACGTCGATGGCTTCCTGGACCAGGGCACCCGCGACCGGGGCCAGGAGGCCCACCGCGGCGAACCCCATCGCGACGATCGCGAGCCCCATGCCGAGCTGGATGGACTGCCAGGCGATCCGCCGGGTGCGCTGCGCGACGGCGATCGCCTCCTCCAGCCGGTCGAACCGGTCGATGACGATGACGACGTCCGCGGCCTCGGAGGACGCGGTCGCCCCCTGGCCACCCATGGCGATGCCGAGGTCGGCGTGGGCCAGGGCGGGTGCGTCGTTCACGCCGTCGCCGACCATGAGCACGAGCCCGTCCCGCTGGGCCTCGATGACCGCCTCGACCTTGTCGGCGGGGCTGCGCTCGGCCAGGACGCGATCGACCCCGACCGCGCCGCCGACCAGCTCCGCCACCTCGGCCCGATCCCCCGTGACCAGCATGACCTGGCGGACCCCACGGCGCCTGAGCCCGGCGATGGTGCGCACCGCCTCCGGCCGCAACGGATCCTCCAGCAGGAACGCCCCGGCGAGCACACCGTCGACCGCGACGAACACCGAGGAGGAGCCCTCCACCCCGGTGCGCCGCTTGACCGCCCGGGCCTGCGGTGGCAGTGGGCCGTCCGTGACCCACTCGGCACGCCCGACCGTGACCTGCCGGCCAGCGATGGTCCCGGCGATGCCCATGCCGGCCGTCTCCGAGACGTCGTCCGGGAAGGTCAGCTCGAGTCGGCGGTCCCGGGCCTCCTGCACGATGGCCGGGGCGAACACGTGCGCGGACACCTGGTCGACAGAGGCCGCCAGCCGGACGAGCTCGTCCTGCCCGAGGTCGGTGAAGGCCTCGACCTCCAGCACCCGCGGCCGTCCGGCGGTGACCGTCCCGGTCTTGTCCAGGAGCACCACCTCGGCACGGGCCAGCAGCTCCAGCGCGCCACCGCCCTTGACGATCACCCCGCGCCGGGCCATGCGGGACATCCCGGAGGTGATCGCGATGGGGGTGGCCAGGATCAGCGGGCACGGCGTCGCGACCACCAGCACCGCTAGCGCCCGGACCGGATCACCGGACAGCGCCCACGCGCCGCCCGCCACCAGCAGGGTGAACGGCACGAACCACAGGGCGACCCGGTCGGCAAGGCGGGCGAACGGCGGGCGTTCCGCCTGGGCCTGCTCCACGAGGCGGACCAGCCCCCGGTAGGTGCTGTCGGCCTCGGTCGCGACCGCCCGCAACTCGAAGGGTCCACCCGCGTTCAGCGCCCCGCTGGCGATCCGGTCGGCCAGTTGCCGCTCCACCGGCCGGGACTCCCCCGTCAGGGTGGACTCGTCCAGGACCGCCCGGGCGGCCATCAGCACCCCGTCGACCGGGACCTGCTCCCCCGGACGGACCAGCAGCACGTCACCCACCTCGACCTGCTCCACCCCGACCTCGACCAGATCGTCCCCGTCGCGACGCAACGCCCGGGTCGGCGACGCCGCGAGCAGCGCGGTCAGCTCCCTGCGGGCCCGCGCATCCGCCGCGTTCTCCAACGACCGGCCCGTGGTCAGCATCCACGCGATGATCGCACCCGCGAGGAACTCCCCCAGCAGGATCGCACCCACCATCGCCAGCAGGGCGATCACGTCCACACCCGGCTCACGACGGCGCAGCTGCTGCACGATCTCCACCACCAGCGAGACCGTCACCCCCGCGATCGACACCCCCCACACCACGTCCGCGGCCACGGGCCGGCCGGCCAGCGCGAGGACCCCACCGACCAGCAGGGCGAGCAGCGTGGCGAGCGTCGGCCACCAGGTGCGCAGCAGCCCCGTCCACCGGTCGTCGAGCGACACCATGAGTCTGCCTCCGAGCCTCGTGCGTTGTGGGCTGACGCCAGGTCCGCCGACGACCGTGGCATCCACGACCCTGGCGACGTACCGCCCGAGCGCAGCCTGCCTCCGTCCGCCCGCATCCGGCAGGGCCGAAGTGCGGGAGCGTCCCCAGGGCGGGGGCCGGCTGCCCCTGCGGTGGGTGGTGGCTGTGCTGGCCGGTGCCGTCGCGAGGGCGATCACGACCGGCGCGGGCTGTTCGGCCGGGCCTGCAGGTCAGGGGCCGTTGCGTCCCTACGGCAGGGCCGAGCGGCCTTGTCACGCCGGTCGAACCCCGCGAGACTGCAGCACACAGCCGGCCGCACCGGCTGGGCCACGCGAGGGCACGACCGTCGTGTCATCCCGACCGGTCCCGCGCGCGGCGCTCTGCCGGACCGATCGGAGCCTCGATGCCAGCGACGCGGACACGGGTGGCCGTGCGTGTCACCGGCGTCGTCCAGGGGGTGGGGTTCCGACCCTTCGTCCATCGGCTCGCCACGGAGCTCGTGCTCACCGGCCACGTCGGCAACGACGCTGCCGGGGTGTTCGTCGAGCTCGAGGGACGCGCGGAGGCGGTCGAGAGGTTCGTCACACGGCTGCGTGACGAAGCGCCTCCGCTCGCCCGGGTCGAGGACATGACCGTCACGACGCTGGCAGCCTCCGAGGGGAGGGAGGCGGCCGACGGCTTCCGGATCGTCGAGAGCCCTACCGGTGGCGCGGTCGCCACCCTCGTCCCGGCCGATGTCGGTATCTGCGACGACTGCCGGCGCGAGCTGTTCGATCCCGCCGACCGGCGCTACCGGCACCCCTTCATCACCTGTACGAACTGTGGGCCGCGCTTCACCATCACCCGCTCGCTGCCCTACGACCGCCCGTCGACCACGATGGCCGGGTTCGAGATGTGCGCCACCTGCAGCGCCGAGTACCACGACCCCACGGACCGCCGCTTCCACGCCCAGCCGATCGCCTGCCCCGGCTGCGGCCCGGCAGTACGGTACAGAACGGTTCCGTACCGTTCGGGGGTGCACGTCCAGACGGCACGGCTCCGGGCGGGGAGCGGGCGTGACACGGCCGGCTCGGTGCTCGGCACCGAGCCGGCGCTGGTCGCAGCGCAGCGCACGCTCGCCGGCGGAGGCACCGTGGCCGTCAAGGGGGTCGGCGGCTTCCACCTCGCCTGCGATGCGACCGCACCGGCTGCCGTCGACCGCCTCCGTGCCCGCAAGCAGCGGCCCGACAAGCCCTTCGCGGTGATGGTCGCCGATCTCGCCACCGCACAGGCGATCGTCCACCTCGACGGGGTGGAGACCGCGGCGCTGACCTCCCCGCAGCGTCCCGTGGTGCTCGCGCGCTCCCGGCACTCCGCCCTCGTCGCGGACGCGGTCGCCCCGCACGGCAACCCGCTGCTCGGGGTGATGCTGCCGTCCTCACCCCTGCACGAGCTGCTGCTGGCGCCCTCGCCCGACACCGAGGTGGTGGTCCCCCCGGTGCTCGTGATGACCAGCGGCAACCTGAGCGGTGAGCCGATCTGCTTCACCGACGAGGACGCGGACGCCCGCCTCGCCGGCATCGTGGACGGGTTCCTCACGCACGACCGCCCGATCCACGTGCCGTGTGACGACTCGGTGGTCCGCATCGTGGACGACGAGGTGGTGCCGATCCGGCGCTCCCGGGGTGACACGCCGCTGCCGCTGCAGCTCCCGGCGGACGCGGCACCGATGCTGGCCGTCGGGGCGGAGCTGAAGAACACCGTCGGTGTCGCCCGCGGACACCAGGCCTGGCTCAGCCAGCACATCGGTGACCTCGGTGACCTGGAGACCCTGCGCACGTTCGAGCGGACCGCCGAGCAGCTCGCGAGGTTCTTCGAGGTCACCCCGGCGCACGTCGCCGTCGACCCGCACCCGGCCTACGCCACCCACGCCTGGGCCCGCCGGCACCACCCGGATCGGCTCGAGCCGGTCCAGCACCACCACGCGCACGCCGCCGCCCTGCTGGCCGAGCACGACCTGCCGGCTGGTGAGGTCGTGCTGGTGGCGACCTTCGACGGCACCGGGTACGGCACGGACCACACCGTGTGGGGCGGCGAGCTCCTGCTCGCCAGCCAGCGACGTGCCGACCGGGCCGCCCACCTGCTACCCGTGCCGCTGCCGGGCGGGGACTCGGCGGTCGCCAACCCTGCCCGCATGGCGCTCGCGGCCCTGTGGGCGGCGGGGCTCGACTGGGACGCCGACCTGCCCTGCACGGCCGCGCTGACCCGTGCCGAGCAGGACCTGCTGCGCCGACAGCTCGAGCGCGACCTCGGCTGCGTGCCAACCTCCTCCGCGGGCCGGCTGTTCGACGCCGTCAGCGCCCTGCTCGGTGTCCGCCAGCACATCACCTACGAGGGCCAGGCCGCGATCGAGCTCGAGTGGCTGGCCGACGCGTTCACCACCGCCGGATACCGCGACGAGGACGCCCCCCGCTACCACCTCGACGTCGGTGACCGCTCGCCGATCACGCTCGATGCGGCGCCGCTGCTCGGCGCCATCGTGGCCGAACTCCGCACCGGGACCGACCGCCGAGCCATCGCCGCCGGGTTCCACCTCGCCGTCGCCGACGCCATCGTCGAGGTGGCGGACCGGGTGGCGGCGGACGGGGGACCACGTACCGTGGGCCTGACCGGCGGGGTGTTCCAGAACGCCTGGCTGACGACCCGCACCCGCACGCGCCTCGCGGCCCACGACCACCCGGTGCTCACCCACCGGCTCGTGCCCCCCAACGACGGCGGGCTGGCCTACGGTCAGCTCGCGGCGGTGGCGGCCCGGCTGACCGCATCCGACAGCGACTGACGCGATCGACCACGGAAGGAACCACCATGTGCCTCGGGGTCCCCGGACGCATCGAGGAGATCCGCGACGACCAGGGCACGCCGATGGCCAGCGTGGACTTCGGCGGCATCCGCAAGGACGTCTGCCTGGCCTACCTGCCGGAGGCCGAGGTGGGGGACTACACCCTCGTCCACGTCGGCTTCGCCATCACCCGGATCGACGAGGCCTCCGCGCTGGAGACGCTCGAGCTGATCCGCTCCATCGGCAACCTCGCCGAGGAGCTCGGCATGGAACCGGCCGACCCCGACGTCGACCCGGATCCGCGCGAGGTCGCCGCGACGGGTGGTGGAGGGAGGCCGTGAAGTACCTCGACGAGTTCAACGACCCGGAGCTGGCCGCCCAGCAGTTCGCGGAGATCGAGCGCATCGTCACCCGCGACTGGGCCCTGATGGAGGTCTGCGGCGGGCAGACCCACTCGATCGTGCGCAACGGCATCGACCAGCTCCTGCCCGACCGGGTCCGGCTGATCCACGGTCCCGGCTGCCCGGTCTGCGTCACCCCGCTCGAGACGATCGACAAGGCGCTCGCGATCGCGGCCCGGGACGACACGATCTTCTGCTCCTTCGGCGACATGCTGCGGGTGCCCGGCAGCCGGGACGACCTGTTCACGATCCGTTCCCGCGGCGGCGACGTGCGGGTCGTGTACTCGCCGCTGGATGCGGTCAAGATCGCGGCCGAGAACCCGGACAAGCAGGTGGTGTTCTTCGGGATCGGGTTCGAGACCACCGCGCCCGCCAACGCCATGACCGTGCTCGAGGCCAAGCGCCGCGGGATCACGAACTTCTCCGTGCTCGTCAGCCACGTGCTGGTGCCGCCGGCCATCGAGGCCATCGCGTCCTCGCCGCTGACCCAGGTCAACGCCTACCTCGCCGCGGGCCACGTCAACGTCGTCATGGGCACCGAGGACTACGAGCCCCTCGCCGAGCGCTACCAGGTCCCGATCGTGGTGACCGGGTTCGAGCCGCTGGACGTCCTCGAGGGCATCCGCCGGGCGCTGCTCCAGCTCGAGGAGGGCCGCGCCGAGGTGGAGAACGCCTACCCGCGGGCGGTGCAGGCGGCCGGGAACCGGGCCGCGCAGGCGGTGCTCACCGAGGTGTTCGAGGTCTGTGACCGGCAGTGGCGCGGCATCGGGATGATCCCACAGAGCGGCTGGCGGCTGTCCGAGCGCTACCGCGACTACGACGCCGAGCACCGCTTCGACGTGGTGGACCTGCAGGTGCAGGAGTCGCCGCTGTGCCGGTCCGGCGAGGTGCTGCAGGGCCTGATCAAGCCGAACGAGTGCGAGCAGTTCGGCACCACCTGCACCCCGCGCAACCCGCTCGGGGCGACCATGGTCTCCTCCGAGGGCGCCTGCGCGGCCTACTACCAGTACCGCCGGCTGGATCTGGCGGAGAAGGTGTGACGTGAGCGAGATCGACCTCGGCCTGGACGTGGCGGTGGAGCCGGGCGCCTGGACCTGCCCGCTACCGCTGCGGGAGTTCGACCGGATCGTGACCGGCCACGGCGGGGGTGGGCGGCTCTCCCAGGAGCTGATCGACCACCTGTTCCGGCCCGCCTTCGGTGCGGCACCGGACGATCCGTCCCACGACTCGGTCGTGCTACCGGTGCCCACCGGTGGCGCCCGGCTGGCCTTCTCCACCGACTCCTACGTCGTCACCCCGCTCCTCTTCCCCGGCGGCAGCATCGGTGACCTCGCCATCAACGGCACGGTCAACGACCTCGCGATGTCCGGGGCCGTCCCCGTGGCGCTCAGCGCCGCGTTCATCCTCGAGGAGGGCCTCGAGCTCGCCACCCTCGGCACGATCGCCGAGGCGATGGGCCGGGCCGCCCGGGCAGCCGACGTCGCGGTCGTCACCGGCGACACGAAGGTCGTGGAGGCGCGCGGTCGCGAGCGCAGCGGCATGACGATCACCACCGCCGGCTTCGGCGTGCTCGCGGACGGGGTCGAGCTCGGGCCGCGCCACGTGCGGCCCGGCGACCAGGTCCTGCTGTCCGGGCCGATCGGGGAGCACGGCATGGCCATCATGAGCCTGCGGGAGGGGCTCGAGTTCGAGTCCGAGCTGCGCACCGACTCCGCACCGTTGACCGGGCTGGTCCAGACCATGCTCGCGGTCGCTCCCGGCGCGGTCCGGGCGCTGCGGGACGCGACCCGGGGCGGGTTCGCGGCGGTGCTCTGCGAGCTGGCGGAGGCCGGTGGCGCCGGGATCGAGTACGTCGAGCGGGACGTGCCCGTCCCGCCGGACGTGGCGGCGGCCTGCGGGTTCCTCGGGCTCGACCCGACGCACGTCGCCAACGAGGGCAAGCTGGTCGCGGTCGTCGCCCCCGAGCACGCCGACGCGGTGCTTCAGGCCATGCGTGCCCACGAGCACGGGCACGAGGCCGTCCGGGTCGGCGAGGTCGTCGACGAGCACCACGGCATCGTCGTCGCCCGGACCGGGCTCGGCGCGAAGCGGGTGGTCGACCTCCCCCTCGGGGAGCAGCTGCCGAGGATCTGCTGATGACCGGCGAGGTGGTGGCTGAACCGGTGCCGCCGCGCCCCCGGCGCCGCCTGCGCACCGCCCTGTGGACCGTCGTGGCGCTGGTGCTCGCCACCAGCATCGCGTTCGTCGTCTGGGCCAGCCTGGCCGCGCCCGCGGAGGTGGGTGAGCTGGAGGCGGCCCTCGCCGATCCGGGCCTCGGTGTGGTGCAGGGACCCGTGGTGGAGCTGTGGCCGGCCAGTGGTCCCCCCACGCAGGCGGTGGTGTTCTACCCCGGTGCGCGGGTCCACCGGGACGCCTACATCGCGACCTGGGCGCCGATCGTGGCCGCCACGGACACCCTCGTGCTGATCCCCCGGATGCCGCTGAACCTGGCCATCTTCGGGCAGAACCGGGCGTCGTCGCTGATGGAGGCCCACCCGGAGATCGAGTCCTGGTGGGTCGGTGGCCACTCCCTCGGTGGCGCCATGGCCGCGTCCTTCGCCGGCGACCAGCCGCCCGGCGACCTCGATGGGCTCGTGCTGTGGGGCGCCTACGCCACCGAGGGCGCCGGGCTCGCGGACCGCGACGACCTCACGGTCCTGTCCGTGTCCGGGTCCCGCGACGGGCTGTCCACGCCGACCGACATCGCCGAGCGGCGACCGCTGCTGCCGGACGACGCCATCATGGTCGAGGTGGAGGGCATGAACCACGCCCAGTTCGGCCGCTACGGCCCACAGCGGGGTGACCTGCCGGCCACGATCCACGACGACGAGGCGACCTCACGGCTGCTCGAGGCGCACCTGTCGGTCCTCGCCGACCTCGACGGCTAGATCGGTCATCCGCACCGCGAGCTCCAGCACCTCGCGGCCGTCGCCCGTGAGCTCGCGTGCGAGCGCCACGCTGACCATGGTGATGGCGTGGCGCACCGGCCGGCTGGGGGGATCGCCGACCTCGAAGCACGACCCCTCGATCCCGATGACCACGAGGTCCGCGGGGAGCCGGTCCAGGGCCGCAGCCAGGTGCAGGGTGGTGGCGACCCCGAGGTCGTGGGTGCCACCGCCGGTGGCGGGCAGGTGGTCGAGGAGCCGTTGTCCGGCCCAGCGGTGCACCGTGCCGGGGCGCCGACCGGTCCGCACGGTGTCGATCAGCACGACCCGGTCGGCGGTGTCCCACAGCGGCTCGGTCAGGATCGCGCTCGGGTCGCTGCTGACGCTCCGGGCGACCACGCCCTGGAGCGCGGCGAGGGCGCTGGCCACCAGCGGCCCGGCCGCGTCGTCGCCGCGGTCGGGATGGCCGACGCCCAGCACCAGGGAGATCATCGCCGTCGCACCGTCAGGTCGAGGAAGTGGGTCGAGCAGGAGATGCAGGGGTCGTAGTTGCGGATCGCCTGCTCGCACTGCCACTGCAGTGCGTCGTCGTCCAGGTCCAGGTGGGCCTGGACGAAGTCCAGCAGGTCCTCCTCGATCGCGGGCTGGTTCTGGGAGGTGGGCGGCACGATCACCGCGTCGGTGACCAGCCCCTCCGCGTCCAGCTCGTAGCGGTGGTAGAGGATCCCGCGCGGGGCCTCGGTGGCGCCGTGCCCCACGCCTGCGACCGGGGTGACCTCGATCGCCGGCCGGTCGGGACGTTCGTAGGCCGCGATGAGCCGTAGCGCCTCGTCGAAGGCGTAGACGGTCTCGATCGCCCGCACCACGATGCTGCGGAACGGGTTGCGCACCGCACCGACGCAGTCCACCTCGGTCGCCAGCGCCTGCAGGTCCGGCGGGAGCCGGTCGGCGTTCAGGGTGAACCGGGCCGCCGGTCCGACCAGGTAGGTGCCACCGTCGCGCATCCGGCCGTGCAGGGCCGTGGAGTGCGGCACGTGCTCCTCGTGGAAGTGCTCCGGCCAGGCCTCGATGCCGATGTCCAGCCCGGTGGTGGCCACCAGCCGGCCGCCCTCCAGCGGGTAGCCCGTCGACCCCGGTGGCAGCCGGTCGAGCTCCGGCCGCAGGGCCACGAAGGTGTGGTCCTGTGTCAGCTCGGGGAAGTCGAACCCGGCGACGAGCCGTGTGGCCTCGATCGCGGCGTCCCGGCCCCAGGTCAGCTCCTCGACCAGCGCATCCAGCTCGGGGCGGGTCGGGGCGCGGTGGAAGCCGCCCACGCGCACGTTGATCGGGTGGATGGCCCGGCCGCCGACCACCTCGAGGAGGGTGTTGCCGGCCTTGCGCAGGCGCAGCGCCATCTCCACCAGCTCGCGGTGGTCCGCCGCCATCTCGATCGCGCCCTGGTAGCCGAGGAAGTCCGGCGCGTGCAGCAGGAAGATGTGCAGGACGTGGCTCTCGATCCACTCCGCGCAGTACAGCAGCCGGCGCAGCTGCCGGATCCCGTCCGGCATCGCCGGACCGTCCGGGGTGTCCACCCCGCACAGCGACTCGATCGCGTTGATGGCCGACAGCTGGTAGGCGACCGGGCAGATGCCGCAGATCCGGGCGGTGAGGTCCGGCGGCTCGAGGTAGGTGCGGCCGCGCAGGAACGCCTCGAAGAAGCGGGGAGGTTCGTAGATGCGCAGCTCGACCTTCTCCACGCGCCCGTCCGCGACCTCGACGTGCATCGCGCCCTCGCCCTCGACACGGGCCAGCGCCTCCACGGAGATGGTGCGGTCGTGGGTGTGGCTCACGTCGCCACCTCCTCGTGGGCACGGGCCTCGCGTTTGAAGGCGGGGGTGTCGGCGTTGAAGGTGCGGAACAGCCGGACCAGGTCCGGGTGCTGATACGCGAACCGCTCCTCGAGCCAGCCCGCCAAGGAGCCCGTGTTGGCGGTCTCCGCCGGACCGAAGCAGCCGTAGCAGCCCCGGTCCACGCCGGGACAGCGGGCGTTGCAGCCGGCCTGGGTGACCGGGCCCAGGCACGGGGTGCCGTCGGCCACCATCACGCACCGGTTGCCGCGCAGCTTGCAGTCGACGCAGACCGAGTAGGTGGGGGTCACGGGCCTGCGACCGGCCAGGATGGCGTTGAGCACCTCGACCAGCTGGTGGGTCTCGATCGGGCAGCCACGCAGCTCGAGGTCGACGGGGACGTGCTCGGCGATCGCGGTGGACTCCGCCAGGGTGTCGACGTACTCCGGGCGGGCGTACACCAGCGACCGGAACGCGTCCACGTCACCGAAGTTGCGCAGCGCCTGGATGCCACCGGCGGTCGCGCAGGCGCCGATCGTGATCAGGGTGGTCGAGACCTCCCGGACGCGACGGATCCGTTCCGCGTCGTCCGGGGTCGTGATGGACCCCTCCACGAGCGAGATGTCGTAGGGGCCGTCCTTGACCTCCCGGGTGGCCTCCAGGAAGTAGGCGATCTCCACCTCGCCGGCGATGGTGAGCAGCTCGTCCTCGGCGGACAGCAGGGACAGCTGGCAGCCGTCGCAGGAGGCGAACTTCCACACCGCGACGCTCGGCCGGCCGATGCGTTCCTCCATCACGCCCACCTCCTCACAGCTCGCGCACGTCCAGCAGCCCGGCGACCTCGGGCCAGGAGAAGACCGGCCCGTCACGGCAGAGGAAGACCGGGCCGAGCTGGCAGTGCCCGCAGGTCCCGACCCCGCACTTCATGTTGCGTTCCAGCGTCACGTGGACCCGCTCGGCCGGCACCCCGCGGGACAGCAGCGCCTGGGCCGCGTACCACATCATCACCTCGGGGCCGCAGGTCAGCACGACCGCGTGCTCCGGGTCGAAGGGGATGCGCGGGATCAGCTTCGTGACCACCCCGACGCGGCCACCCCAGCCACGCACGGCGCTGTCCACGGTGATGTGCACGTCGATGCCGCGGTCGCTGTTCCAGCGTTCGAGGTCGTCGCGGAAGACCAGGTCCCGGGGGCTGCGGGCGCCGACCAGCAGCACGATGCGTCCGTAGCGCTCCCGGTACTTGAGTGCCTGCACGATGGCCGGGCGGACCGGCGCGAGCCCGATGCCGCCGGCCACGATGACCAGGTCCTTGCCCTCGGCCTCCTCCATCGGCCAGGGCCGCCCGTAGGGTCCACGGATCCCGATGGTGGTCCCCGGCTGGAGGTCGTTGAGGGCCTTGGTGACCCAGCCGATGGCCCGGATCGTGTGGGACAGCAGGCCCGGGGTGGCCGGGTCGGAGGAGATCGAGATGGCCGCCTCGCCGATGCCGTACACGTAGACCATGTCGAACTGGCCCGGTTGGAAGGCGATCGGGTGCTGCTGGGGCATGACGTCGATCGTGACGATGTCGTGGGTCTGGTGCCGGACGGTGGTGACCTGGTAGGGGCGGCTGGTCAGCGCCCCGCGGGTCGTCGTCTCGGGCAGGGTGTCGAGCAGGGTCATGGTCCTCACCCCTCGCGCAGCCCGCTCGGCACGAGCGGCCAGTCGGTGCCGGTGTCCTCCGAGGTGCGACGGATCGTCGCGACCTCCTCGGTGAGGTCGATGCCGACCGGGCACCAGGTGATGCAGCGTCCGCACCCGACGCAGCCCGAGGTGTCGAACTGGTCGATCCAGGTGGCGAGCTTGTGGGTCAGCCACTGGCGGTAGCGGGCCCGGGTGGTGGAGCGAACGCTGGACGGCCCGGTGTGGGAGAAGTCGAGGTTGAAGCAGGAGTCCCAACGTCGCTCACGGCTGGCGCTGGTCCCCGCCAGGTCGGTGCGGTCCTCGACCGTGGTGCAGAAGCAGGTCGGGCAGACGAGCGTGCAGTTGCCGCAGGCCAGGCACCGCTCCGCGATGTCGTCCCAGCGTGGGTGCTCCAGGTTGCCGAGCAGCAGGTCGTGGACGCCGTCGGCATCGAGGTGGCGGTGGATGCGCTCGGTCGACCGCTCGAGCAGCTGCTCCCGGGCCCGCAGGTCCCTGGCGGTCGCCTCCGGCGCCGCCAGGCCCTCCAGCAGCGCCACGCCCGCCTCGGTACCCGCCCGGGCCAGGAGGCGGTGCGGGTCGGTCAGCTCGGTCAGCACCAGGTCCGCGATGCCGGCGGCGCGATGGGCGTCGCTGCCCTGCAGCTCGAGGCCCGGGCCGGTGCCCATCGACGGGCAGAAGCAGGTGGCCGCCGGCGTCTCGCACTCCACGACGACCAGCAGCACGTCCGCCCGGTTGGCGGCGTAGACCTCGTCCTCGACCACGCCGTCGAGGAACACCCGGTCCTGCACCGCGATCGCGGCGGCCTCGCAGGGCTTGAGGCCGACGAACGCGGTCCGCGGGCGCTCCCGCTCGGCCTCCTCGATCGCGAAGCTCGCATCGTTCCGGGCGCGGGCGTTCCAGAGGGGATGCCGAGGTGGCAGGAGCCGTCGCTTGGCGCTGCTCGGGCCGACCGCGTGGGCGAACCAGGTGTCGTCGCCGTGGTCCACCAGCCGGTAGCGGCCGGGCCCTTGGCGGTCGCCCACCCCCTGGGGGAGGTCGTCCACCTCGGTGATCGGGCCGTGGATGATCGCACCGTCGACCACGGTGGGTCCCACCACGTCGAAGCCGTCGTCCCGCAGCGCATCCAGCAAGGACGCGAAGCGGTCCTGATCGAGGATGGACACGGTGGTCGCGCCGGTCCCAGCTGGCGGGCGCATGGACGCACCTCCCGGGCGCCACGGCGGCGCGTAGCGCCAACGTCCCTCACCCTACGGAGCGTCTGCCCCGCCAGGCAGGGGACTTGGTCACCGGAGGTCCTCGGGTGCGGATGGGGTCCGACGACCGGGTCAGCGGCCTGTCACGACCGCTATGGTCGGGGGAGGTCGAGCCGGCACCGGACGGACGATGGTGCCGGTGTCGACGTCCCGACGTCCCCTAGCCGACGCGAGGAGGTCCCCGTGGGCCGGTCGAAGATCGCCAAGAAGGTCGACAAGCTCGAGAAGGAAGCCGACAAGCTGCGCAAGAAGGCGGAGAAGAAGGGCAAGGAGCTGCAGTCCAAGGCCTCGGATCGCATCGACGAGCTCAGCGACGAGATCAGCGGTGACGACGACAAGGGCTCCAAGGTCGGCGTCTTCGCGTTCCTGCTGGCCGCCGGCGCAGGCGTGGCCGCGTTCGTGCTGAAGCGCAAGCGCGACCAGGAGCTCGACGAGGCCCTCTGGGAGGAGCCCCGCTCCATCTGAGCGACCTGCACGACCGATCCCGTGGGGGCCACCACCAGGTCGGCCCCCACGGGTCTGTCGGTGGCTCAGCGGTCCTCGTGCGTCTCCATGGCCTCGATGATGTCGGCCAGGAAGCGCCGCACGACCTCGCGTTCCTCGGGCCCGTAGGGCTCCAGGGCTGCCGCGATGGTGGTCGCGATCGCGCCGAAGTAGGCCCCGGCCGTCGTCTGCGCCGAGGTGGTGAGGGTGACCACGCGCCGGCGACGGTCCGCCGGATCGGTGGTCCGCGCCACGTGCCCCACCCGTTCGAGCCGGTCGATGAGCCGGGTGGTGGCGCCGGAGGTCAGCTCCAGGCTGCGTGCCAGCTCCCCGGCACCGAGGTGGCCGCCCGCCATCGCCAAGGCCGACAGCGCCTGCACGTCGGTGCCGTGCAGCGCCTCCCGGGCGGCGAAGCGTGTCCCGACGGCATGCATGTGTGAGCCCAGCTGCTGCAGCAGCTCGACGATCGCTCGGGCCGAGGGGTCCTCGGTCGGTGGCGTCATGGCGGCACGGTCCTCTCGCCTGTGGACAACACCGGGCTCGACGCGGGGTGAACCCCACAGCTGTGGTTCCACCTGTGGAGTTCCACCCCTGGCAGTATCCACACACCCACAGCTCTGTCCACAGGCTGCTCTCTCCCGCCTTCGGTGGCTGCAGTGAGCCGGCCCGCCCGCCGCCGCAGACTGTGCGGTGGGCGCACGTTGGGGTGGTGGGAGCCTCGACGGGGGGCCGAGCGGCCCGGATGCTGCCTCAGGTGCTGCGTCAGGCGACCCCGTCGGCCCGGTGGTCCGGTCCCGGGCCATCGCCGGGGAGTGCGCCACGCTGCGCCCGGCGTTCGCGCCGGGCGGCGTTCTGGGCGGCGATGGCGGCGTCGGCCGCCTCCGGTGTCGGGGCGGAGCCTCCCAGGTGCGCGGGCTGCCACCAGTCGTGGGGTGGCGGGCCGGGCCGCTGGGGGTAGCTGGCCTGCGCACGGGTCAGTTCCGCGGTGATCCGCTCCATCACCTGCTGGGTACGCAGCATCGAGGTGCGGGCGGTGGGCCGGAACGGCTCGCCGTAGCGTACGACCACCGCCGTCCCCCGCTGGGGGCGGAACCGTCGCGCCTTCGTGAGCAGGCGCTGTGACCCCCACAGCGCCACCGGGACGATGGGCGCCTCCACGCTGTCGGCCAGGCGGACGACGCCGGTCTTGCCACGGCGCGGGACGAAGGACGGGCTGATCGTCCCCTCGGGGTGGATGCCGACGATCTCCCCGTCCTCCAGGCAGGCCTGCGCGGCGGCTGCCGCCTGCATGGGGTCCCCGTGGACATCGACCGGGATCTGGCCGAGCCGGCGCAGCAGGAACCCGAGCACGGGGTTGTGGAAGAAGTCGTCCCGGGCCAGGAAGCGGACCTCGCGGCGGGGCGCGGGTGGCGCGAGCATCACGAAGGCGAAGTCGAGGTAGCCGATGTGGTTGCTGGCGAGCACCACCGGACCCGAGGCCGGGATCCGGTCGGCGCCGTGCACCCGGAGGTCGACGCCGAGCGTCCGGAAGCCCCCGAGGAACAGCGCCGAGCCGACGCGGTAGAGCGCGCTCATCCACTTCACTCCCGGTCCGGGCAGCGGTCACCGGGCCAGAGGCTAGGGCAGCCGGGCCCGCTCGGTCAGGGACGTGGTCAGGAACCCGGCCAGCTCGCCGACCAGGGGCAGGAAGGGCCGCACCGACCGGTGGCCCGCTCCGGGGACCAGCCGGAGCCGCACGTTCGGGCCGCCCGCGTCCACCAGGCGCGCCGCGTCACGCACCGGCACGGTCCGGTCCGCGGTGCCATGCACGATCAGGACGGGCATCTCGAGGGTGCGGATCGTGTGGAGCGGCGCGAAGGTGTCGAAGCGGTGCCCGATCGTGTCCTCGATGGTGGTCAGCACCCGGGTGGCCAGCGGCTCGGGTGCCTGGCGCAGCCCGCGTGAGGCCCGGATCAGCTCGGCCGGGTGGGCCATGCCGCTGATCGCGATCACCGCGGCCAGCCGCGGGTCGCGTGACGCAGCCAGCAGGCTGGCTCCCGCCCCCACGGAGTGGCCCAGCACGGCGATGCGGTCGGGGTCGATGCCCGGAGCGCGCCTGAGCCACGCGACCGCCGCCTCCAGGTCCTCCGCGAAGCGCGGCATGGACATGAACGTGGCCGGCCCGCTGCGGCCGTGCCCGCGGGCGTCGAGCAGCAGCGTGGGCAGGCCCGCAGCGACCAGCCCCGGTGCGGCCGGCAGCAGGTCGGCGCTGCTCGACCCCCAGCCGTGCAGCACCACGACCGCCGGTCGGCGGGCTCCATCGGCCGTGGCCTGTGCCGACCCGGCACCCGGCAGGAACCAGGCGCGCAGCCGCGTCCCGTCGACCGCGTCGAGGTGGACGTCCTCGGCGCCGAGCCCGAACGCCGTCGGGGTCGGGGTCGTCGGCGTGGCCGGGATGCGGTAGACCCGCAGGAGCGTACGTCGCAACATCCCCGCGACGATACCCACCCCCGGGAGCCCCCCATGACCAACCCGCCCACGCGCCCAGCCCACCCCGGTCCGGCCGCGAGTGCCGACACCGTGGTGCCCCGCACCCTGACCGGGGCGCTCCCCGCCCTGGTCACCCCCCTGGTCGACCCGTCCACGATCGACGCGGCCGGCTGTACCACGCTGATCCACCGGGCCCTGGACGACGGGGCCAGCGGGGTCCTGGTCGCCGGCACGACCGGGGAGGGCTCGCTGCTCGACCCGGAGCAGCGCGTCGAGCTGACCCGGCTGGCCCGGGCGGCGCTGACCGGGCACACGACCCTGGCAGGGACACCTCCCACCCTGGTGGTCGGCGCCTCGGGACCGACCCTGGGGGCGCTCCACGCCGACGTCGCACGGCTGGCCGAGGCAGGCGCGGACCTGGTGCTGGTCCTGCCGCCGCCGCTCCAGCCGCTGACGCCGCAGGAGCTGGTCACCCTCCACCTCGACGTCGCCGAGCGTGCCGAGGTGCCGACGCTCCTCTACCACATCCCGCAGCTGACCGGCTCGCCGCTGACGCCGGAGGCCGTCGTCCAGCTCGCCCGCCACGAGCGCATCGTCGGCATCAAGGACTCCTCACCCGACGTCGAGCGCCGTGCGGCCATCGTGGCCGCGACCCGTGACCAGCCCGGCTGCAGCGTCCTGACCGGCCACGCCCCGACCCTGGCCGCGGCGCTGCAGGCCGGGGCGGATGGCTCGATCCTGGCCGTGAGCAACCTGCGGCTGCGGCAGGTGGTCGCGCTGCACGCCGCCGTCGCCCGAGAGGACACCGACGAGGTGACCCGGCTCCAGGAAGCTCTGGTCCGCCTCACCCGCGGCATCGGCGAGGTCGGTGCCTCCACGCCGGCGGTGCTGAAGGCGGCGCTGCAGCTCGACGGGGTGCTCGCGGAGCGGTGGTGCGTCCCCCCGCTCGCCTCGGTCCCCCCCGCCCGGCTCGACCACGTCCGCACCGCGCTGCTGCGCTGACGTCCGCCGGCACCCGTCGTGCGCCGGCTCGGTGGGCTCAGCGCTCGCGCGCCGCGACCCGGTCCAGCAGCCCACGGACCAGCGCCTGGACCTGCCGCAGCTCGATCAGGAACCCGTCGTGGCCGTACGGCGAGCGGATCACGTGGGCCCGGTCGCCCGGCACCCCGAGCTGGTGGGCCAGCGCGTGCTGCTGCAGCAGCGGGTAGAGCCGGTCCGAGTCCACGCCCGCGACCAGTACCTCGGCGTCGACGGTGCCGAGCGCTGCCGAGATCCCGCCACGGTCACGGCCGACGTCGTGGTGGTTCATGGCCTCGGTGAGCAGCACGTAGCTGGCCGCGTCGAACCTCGATACCAGCTTGCCGCCGTGATGGTCGAGGTAGGACTGGACCGCGTACCGCCCACCCGACCGCGGGTCCTCGCCGTCCTGCGGCTCGCGTCCGAACCGTAGGCCCAGCTCCTCGCGGGAGCGGTAGCTCCAGTGGGCCAGCCGGCGCGCGAGCGCCAGTCCGGCGTGGGGACCGGGCGTGTCGGGGTCCTCGTGCGCGGCCAGCAGGTAGTCGCCACCGAGGTAGTGGGGGTCGTCCACGATGGCCTGGATCTGGATCGACTGCAGCGCGATCTGATCGGCGGTGGCGCTGGCGGACACGGCCAGCGGCGCGATGGCCCGGACCCGCCCGGGCTGCATCACCCCCCACTCCAGCACCCGCATCGCGCCCATCGACCCGCCGATGACCGCCGCCCAGGCGTCGATACCGAGGTGGTCGGTGAGCGCCACCTCGGCGCGCACCTGGTCGCGGATCGTGACCCGCGGGAAGCGCGACGCCCACGGCCGGCCGTCCGGCGCGAGCGAGGCCGGGCCGGTGGTGCCCTGGCAGCCCCCGAGGATGTTGGGCGCCACGACGAACCAGCGGTCGGTGTCCAGCGGGCAGCCCGGTCCGATCAGGCCCTGCCACCAGCCCGGGGTCGGATGGCCGGCCTCCACCTCGCCGACCACGTGGCTGTCGCCGGTCAGGGCGTGCAGCACGAGCACGGCGTTGCGTCGGTCCGGTGCCAGCCGCCCCCAGGTCTCGTAGGCGATGCGGACCTCGGGGATCGTCTCCCCGCTCTCGAGCGGGACGTCCCCGACCGCGGCGAAACGACGGCGACCGATGGGGTCGCCGTCGCGCCAGGCTCCGGTCGCGCGGGGACGGGTCACGCCGGTGCCGCACCCCCTGCCGCGGCCGCGAAGCCGGCCTGAAGATCCGCCAGCAGGTCCTCGACGCCCTCGAGCCCGATCGACAGGCGGACCAGGCCCGGGGTCACCCCGGTGGTCAGCTGCTGCTCCGGGGTGAGCTGCGAGTGGGTCGTGGAGGCCGGGTGGATGATGAGGCTGCGGACGTCGCCGATGTTGGCGAGGTGGGTGAACAGCGACACGCCGTCCACGAACCGCTTGCCCGCGTCGACCCCGCCGGTCAGCTCGAAGGACACGATGGCGCCGGCACCCTTCGGGGCGTAGTGGTCGGCGCGCTCGTGCCACGGGCTGGAGGCCAGCCCGGCGTACCAGACCCGTTCCACGTCGTCGTGGGCCTCGAGCCACTCGGCGACCGCCTGCGTGTTGGCGACGTGGCGGTCCATCCTCAGGCTCAGGGTCTCGATGCCCTGCAGCAGCAGGAACGCGTTGTGCGGGCTGAGCGCCGGGCCCAGGTCACGCAGGAGCTGGACCCGGAGCTTGATCGCGTAGGCGGCGCCCTCGTTGCCCAGCGCCTCCCAGTAGTTGAGCCCGTGGTAGGAGGGATCCGGCGTGGTCAGGCCCGGGAACCGCTCCGCGTGGGCACCGAAGTCGAAGCGTCCGCCGTCCACGACCACCCCGGCGATGGCCGTGCCGTGGCCGCCGAGGAACTTCGTGGCCGAGTGCACCACGATGTCGGCACCATGCTCGAGCGGCCGGATGAGGTAGGGGGTGGCGATGGTGTTGTCCACGATGAGCGGCACCCCGTTGCGGTGCGCCACCTCGGCGACGCCGGCGATGTCCAGGATGTCGATCTTGGGGTTGCCGATCGACTCGCCGTAGAACGCCTTGGTGTTGGGCTGGACCGCGGCCTGCCAGGCGTCGAGGTCATCGGGGTCCTCCACGAAGGAGACCTCGATGCCGAGCTTGGGCAGGGTGTAGCGGAACAGGTTGTAGGTCCCGCCGTAGAGCGAGGCCGAGGACACCACGTGGGAGCCGGCCTCCGCGAGGTTGAGGATCGCCAGCGTCTCCGCGGCCTGCCCGGAGGCCACCGCCAGCGCCGCGACCCCGCCCTCCAGCGAGGCGACCCGCTGCTCCACCACGTCGGTGGTCGGGTTCATGATCCGCGTGTAGATGTTGCCGAACTCCGCCAGGCCGAACAGGTTCGCGGCCCGCTCGGTGTCGCCGAGCGCGAAGGAGGTCGTCTGGTAGATCGGCGTCGCGCGGGCGCCGGTGGTCGGGTCGGGGACGGCACCGGCGTGGATCTGGCGGGTATCGAAGGACCAGGTGGACGGGTCTGCGGTCACGGTCGGGCTCCTCAGGGGTGCGGCCCCGGTGTCGGATGGGCTCGGGTGGTGTGCGGTCGGTTCCGGACGCGGGCGGACGCTAGGGCGAGGTCGTGCGGTCGCGGGAGACGACAGGGACAACCGTGCGAACCCGACCCACGTCGCTCACCGGCCCGTGATCCGGTCCACCTCGGCCAGCTCCTCGGCGGTGAGCCGCCAGCCGGCCGCCGCCGCGTTGGCGCGGACCTGCTCCGGTCGCGTGGCGCCGGCGATCACCGAGGCGACCGGTGCCTGGCAGGCCAACCACGACACCGCGAGCTCCAGGAGGCTGTGGCCGGCGTCGGTGGCGACGGCCTCCAGCGCCCGGGTGGTGGCCAGCCGCTCCTCGGTGATCCAGCGGTCGCGGCGCTCGGGTGGCAGCCAGTTGAGCCGCCAGGTCGGATCCTGCTCACCCTCGGCGGTGTACTTGCCGGTCAGCAGCCCGGACGCGAGCGGGAAGAAAGGCAGCACCTTCAGGTCGTGTCGGGCGACCGCCTGCAGGATGTCGTCCTCCACCTCGCGGGCCAGCAGGGACCAGTGGTCCTGCGCGGCGACGAAGCGGGCGGTGCCGAGCCGCTGTGCGGTGGCCTCCGCCTCGTCGGCCTGCGCAGCCGAGAGGTTCGAGTGCCCGAGCTCGCGGACCTTGCCGGCCTGCACCAGCTCGTCCAGCGCCCCCAGCGTCTCCTCGATCGGCACCTCGGGGTCCGGGGTGTGCAGCTGGTACAGGTCGAGGTGGTCCGTGCCGAGCCGACGCAGGCTGGCCTCGCAGGCCCGGGGGATGTAGTCGGGGTGGGCGCCGCGACGTTCGTCGTCGAGCCGCATGCCGAACTTCGTGGCGACCACCACCTCGTCCCGCCGGGAGCCGAGCGCGCGGCCCAGCAGCTCCTCGGAGGCGCCGTCGCCGTAGACGTCGGCGGTGTCGAACAGCGTGACGCCGGCGTCGAAGCAGGCGTCCACGACCGCCTGCGTGCCCGCGAGGTCGAGACGGCTGCCGAGGTTGTTGCAGCCGAGGCCGACCACGGAGACCTCGAGCTCACCGATGCGACGCGTCTCCACGGGCGGCTCCTCGGTGCGATGCGCACGGCTGCGTGCTGCGGTGGACCCGATCGGATTCGAACCGACGACTTCTGCCATGCAAGGGCAGCGCTCTGCCAGGCTGAGCTACGGGCCCGTCCCGCCCGCCATCCGCAGGCGACGGGCGCGGCGTAGGGTAGAGGACCCGTCCGAAGGCGACCACACATGGATCGTGAGGTCGAGCCGTCGCTCGATGCCCGACCCGTACGGGCCCGCTGGGCCGACCGGGTCCTGCCGCGGGACCGGGTACCGCGGGTGCGGTTGCTGCTGGTCGCGTTGGTGGTGTTCGACTCCGTGGCGACCTACGTGTGGGTCCGGACCGGCATCGCGGTGGAGGGCAACCCGCTCGTGGCCTCGGTGATGGAGGCGTACGGGGACGGCGTCGGGCTGCTGCTGCGCACCGTGTGGTCGGTCGCGCTGGTGCTGGCGCTGACCTGGCTCGCCGACCGCCACGTGGTCGCGCGCCTGGCCCTGGTGCTCGTGGTCGCGGCGCTCGGGGCGGTCGCCCTGCTCCACACCGCTGCGCTCGGCTGGGTCGGGTCGAGGCTGCTGCTCGGCGTCACCTGAGCGCGGGACGGCACGCCGGTCGGGGCGACGGCTCCTGGAGACCGCCGCCCCGACCGGGTCGTGCTCAGCCGGTGTAGCTCGGGCTCGACGGGACCGGTGTCGCCGGGGTCGCCTCGGGGAGCACCTCGGGCGGCGTCGGCGGGGCGACCGGTGCGGGGGGCGAGATCGGCGCTGGCGGGTAGACCACGTCACCGACCATGATCGGCGCGGTCGGCCCCGTGCCGACGACGGTCCGGCCCTCCGCGGTCCCGGTCACCTGGTTGTAGTAGGTCCCGGGGACCGTCGAGACCGTGACCTCGAAGGTCAGGCTCAGCTCGCCCCCGCCGCCGATCTGCAGCGGGAAGCCCCAGGTCAGCTCCTGCCCGTCGACCTCCGGGTCGGTGCCGGTCGCCCCGGTGGTCGACCCGGGCACGTAGGCGAAGCCCTCCGGCAGGGTGTCGACCACCGAGGTGAGGGTCACCGCCCCGACGTTCGGGTTGGTGATGGTGATCGTGTAGGCGTTGGTGCCGCCGGGGTCGGACTCGGGCTCTGCGGCGGTCTTCGTGGTGGTCAGCTCGCTCAGGCCGAGCGGGGCGAACTGCGTCAGGTGCGAGAAGACGACTTCGGCCCCGACGGGGAACCTCACCGGGCCCCAGCTCAGGCCGGCGCCGTTGTCGAACGCACCGGCGCTCCCTCGGACGGTGTTGGGGAACGGCTGCCGCGACCCGACCGCCTCCCAGACCTCGTCAAAGCCGTCCAGCAGGTAGCGGCTGCCGGCGGTCAGCGGGAACCACTGTTCGATCCGTGCGGTCGGCTCCAGGCCGGTGACACAGGCCACCGCACCGGTTTCGAGGTCGTAGCGGCCGAACCCGGCGTCGGAGTCGCCGAGGTAGCAGTCCGCCGCGCGGTACACGAGGGCGTCAGCCCGGCTCCCGGAGCCGTTGTAGATGCCGACATCGGTGCGGTAGGCCTCCTGCCCCACGACGTAGGAGTCGACCTGCGAGAGCTGGAAGCCGCTGTCCCCGAGCCGGACGACGGTCCAGATCCAGTAGGGCTCGGCGGCCGTGCCGCTGCCGAAGACGCCGGTCTGGCTCACCGGCGTGAACGCCGTTCGAGGGCTGGCGGCCGACCCGGCCGGGACGTCGTCCGGGCCGTAGAGGATGTCGTCGACGACGACGAACGTCCCGCACGCGCCCACCTCGTCGGACGGCGGGTAGAAGGCGAAGTCGGCATCGCCGGTGTACTGCACCTGGCAGTTGAGGTCGTCGCTGATGATGATGCGTTCGAGTGGGCCGGACGAGGTGATCTCCTCCTGCGCCGCGAAGGCCGGCAGGGCCGGCAGCGCGAGCAGGGCGAGGGTGAGCATGAGTACGACGGGTCGGAACCCCTTGCGTGATGCCTCCATGGTCGGTCTCCACGGGACCACCGCGGCCAGACGGCCGCAGGACGCCGCCCCGCCTCGGGGCATGACCGGAGGAGACGACCGGTCCGGGTCCGACCCCGGGCTGGTCGACCGACCGGTCCCGAGGCGTCGTAGCGGTGCCCTCACCGTAACCCGCGAGGAGGGTGACCGGAAGGGGCCGCCGGAAGCTCCTCCGACGCCTGGCGTAGGCTGCCGCTGGCGGCGATCGGCACCCGGCCGGTCGCCCGACCCGGAGCCGGCCGTGCAGGCACAGCAGGTGCGCGATCTCGACGGTGCCCGCGTCGTGGTGACGGGCGCCGCGGGGTTCCTCGGGTCCCACATGACCGACGCCCTACTGGCGGCGGGTGCCAGCGTGCTCGGGATCGACAACCTGGTGACCGGGACGCTGCGCAACCTCGCCCACCTCGACGACGAGCCCCGCTTCACCCTGCAGCGCCACGACGTCACGCAGCACATCCACGTCGACGGGGCGATCGATGTGGTCCTGCACGCCGCCTCGCCGGCGTCGCCGGTCGACTACCTGCAGCTGCCGATCCAGACGCTGAAGGTCGGCTCGCTCGGGACCCACAACGCGCTCGGGTTGGCCAAGGACGCCGGCGCGGCGTTCCTGCTGTTCTCCACCTCGGAGGTGTACGGCGACCCGGACGTGCACCCGCAGCCGGAGACCTACCGCGGCAACGTCGACCCGATCGGCCCACGGGGGGTCTACGACGAGGCCAAGCGCTTCGCGGAGGCGCTGACCTTCGCCTACCACCGCACCCACGGGGTCGATGTCCACGTCGCCCGGATCTTCAACACCTACGGCCCCCGCATGCGCCTCGACGACGGTCGCGCGGTGCCGACCTTCATCCGCCAGGCCCGGGCGGGTGAGCCGCTCACCGTCCACGGTGACGGCACCCAGACCCGCTCGCTGTGCTACGTCGACGACCTCATCGACGCCCTGCTGCGCATGATCACCCGTGGGGTGACCGGTCCGGTCAACCTCGGTAGCGACACCGAGGTGACCATCACCGAGGTCGCCGAGGCGGTGATGACCGCGGTCGGTCGCTGGCCGGGCATCGTCCCGGTGGATCGGCCCGTCGACGACCCGCAGGTCCGCTGTCCCGACCTCTCGCGGGCCCGCAGCCTGCTCGACTGGGAGGCGACCACCCCGCTGGCCGAGGGGCTGGCCCGCACCGTCGCGGAGGTCGGTCGTGGTTGAGGTGGTCGAGGCCGGCCGCCACCGCGGCGTGGTCGCCGGGGGGCACCGCTGCACGGTGGATGCGGCGGTCGCGGTGCTCGATGCCGGCGGGAACGCCTTCGACGCGGCGGTCGCGGCCGGGTTCGCCGCCGCCGTTGCCGAGCCGTGCCTGTCCAGCCTGGCCGGTGGCGGGTTCCTGCTGGCCCACCCGGTCGATGGCGAGCCGCTCCTGTACGACTTCTTCGTGGACACCCCCGGACGCGGCGCACCGGCCGACCTGGAGCCCGCGCTCGTCCCGGTCACGATCCGGTTCCCGGGTGCGGACCAGGTCTTCCACGTCGGGCAGGCCTCCGTCGCGGTCCCCGGCTGCCTGCCGGGCTACCTGCACGTCCACGCCGCGCTCGGCCGGCTGCCGCTCGCCGAGGTGGTCGCGCCGGCCCGGGATCTGGCGCTGGCCGGGGTCGAGCTGGGCGCCGACCAGGCCGCGGTGGTCCGCCTGCTCGAGCCCATCTTCGCCCGCACCCCTGAGGCGCGGGCGCTGTTCGTGCCTGAGGGACGCCCCTTCGCCGATGACGAGGTGGTCCGCAACCCGCAGCTGGCCGGCTTCCTGGACGCCATCGCGACCGGTGCCGTCACCGGGTTCGACGACCCCGACCTCGCGTGCGAGCTCGCCGCGGCGAACCAGGCCGGCGGTGGGGTCCTGACCGTCGAGGATCTGACCGGCTACCAGGTCGTCGAACGCAGCCCGCTGGTGGTCCGCCACGCCGGTGCCACCGTGGTCACCAACCCCGTCCCGTCCTTCGGCGGCGCGCTGATCGCCCGGGCGCTGGCCATGGTCGCCGACGAGGGGCTGGCCGGGCGGCCCGGGTCCCTCGCCCGTCTCGACCAGCTCGCCCGTGTGTTGGCCGACGTCACCGCGGCGCACGTCGGCGTCGGCGTCCACCTGACGGAGCCCGCCGAGGGACCCGCGCTCCCGCGCCCCCGGGCCAGCAAGGGCACCACCCACGTCAGCGTCGCCGACGCGGCGGGCAACCTCGCCTCCATGACCACCTCGAACGGCAGCGGCAGCGGGATCACGCTCGGTGGTACGGGGGTGCTCGCGAACAACATCATGGGGGAGGCGGACCTGCACCCGGCCGGGTTCCACCGCTCGCCGCCCGGGGTGCGGGTCGGTTCCATGATGGCGCCGAGCGTGGTGCTGCCCGACACCGGCCCGGCGCTCGTGCTCGGCTCCGGTGGGAGCGAGCGGATCCGCAGTGCCCTGACCCAGGTGCTGCTCGGGCTCCTCGACGACCGCCTCGACCTCGAGACCGCGGTGCTCGCGCCGCGCGTGCACTGGGATGGGAGCGTCCTGCAGGTCGAGCCCGGCGTCGACGCAGCCGTCCTCGATGCGCTCGAGCGGCACTGGCCCGTCAACCGGTGGAGCGTGCAGGACCTGTACTTCGGCGGGGTGCACGTGGTCACCGCGGACGGGCGCGGTGTCGGCGATCCCCGGCGAGGTGGGCGGGTCGGTGCCGCGACCCGCGAGCACGCCTGAGTGGTGTCCCGTGGTCTGGACCGTCCGGTACGCCACCGGCGCACGCGACGTGGCACCCTGTGCCGGCCGGCGATCGCCGGCCGCATCGACGAGGCTCGTGATGATCCTGCTGCTCCTCCCCGTGGTGGCCGTCGCCGTCGTGCTCGGGGTCAACCTGGGGTGGCAGTGGGTGTTCGCGCCCCTGCTGGCCTACGCGCTGCTGCGGTGGTCGCTGGCGAGCCTCAGGGTGCTCGTGACCGATGCGAAGCACCTCGCCTCCGACGAGGTGGCAGCCGCACCGGTGGCAAGCGACGAGCGCACCTTGTACTGGTGCGAGGAATGCGGTACGGAGCTGCTCCTGCTCGTCCGCGGCACCACCCGGGCACCCAGCCACTGCGGGCAACGGATGCGTGAACGCACGGAGATCCTCGAGAACGGGTGATCCACCTCGCCCACAGGGCTGTGGACCCCCGCTGTGGACAACTGGGGATGACCCGGCGCTTCTCCACAGTGGCAGCGGAAGAACGAGCGTTCAGCGCGCGATCGGTGCGTCCGAACGCGCGCGGAAGGTTGCGGTGGGGTAGCCGTCAGCGCCAGCGGGTCAGGACGCCGAACCCGACGCTGAGCACCAGGAAACCGACCAGCAGCCCCCAGTTCGACCCCGGCCAGATCCACGTGGTGGTCACCGACTGCACCGCCGGCAGGTAGCCGAGCAGGATGATGGCCACGCCCACGACCAGGAGGCCACCGCCGACCGTGGGGACCCACGGCGGGGACGGATCGGGCTTGCGCTCCGGTGCGTGGGTCTGGTGCGCACGCGGCCGGGTCCTGCCACCCCGCCGGTGCTTGCTCTTCGGCATCGAGCTCCCTCGCGCTGCTGCGGATGATCCCGAGACTCTACCGGGGGTGCCGGAGGTCGCGTGTCGTCGCCAGTGCGTCCGGCGCCGGGCGTGCGCGCGGCTCCCGTGCGTCGCTGGCATCCGTCGTTACCCTTGGCGCTCGGCAACGCTCGCGGTGAGCGTGGACCAGGTCGGAGGGACGCGTGGCGCGGGTGGCACGGGGGCTGGGTTGGACCCTGGTGGTGGCCGGGGCCGTCGTCCTGCTCTACGTGGTCTACCTGCAGTGGTTCACGGGGTTGGAGACCGCGCGTGCGCAGGAGGAGCTCCGGCAGCAGTGGGAGCTCGCGGTGCCCGACCGCCCGCAGGACCTCGACCTCGACGTCGAGCCCGCGCAGGACGAGGAGGAGCCCGAGGTCGGTGACGCCATCGCGGCGCTGTGGTTCGAGCGGGACGGGGAGCTGATCATCACCGACGACGTCCAGTTCGTCGTCAACGGGGCGACCTGGGACGCGCTCAAGTCCGGCCCCGGCCACTATCCCCTCTCCGACCTGCCGGGCGGGGCCGGGAACTTCGCTGTCGCCGGACACCGCGGGCCCTACGGCGGCCCCTTCTACGCCATCGACCGGCTCACGGAGGGTGACACGATCCACGTGGTGGACCGGCAGGGCCGCGAGTGGGTCTACGCCTACCGCGAGCAGGTGATCGTGGAGCCGACCGACCTGTGGGTGGTGGGGGACGACCCGCTGGGCAGCGGCGCGCCGACCATCACGCTGACCAGCTGCCACCCCATCGGGAGCGCCGCGCAGCGGCTGATCGCCTTCGGCGAGCTGCTGGGCGAGCCGCTGCCGACGATGGCACGGTCCACGGACGCGGTCGAGATCGCGCGGGAGGTGGCGGGATGAGCGAGGACGGGTTCCCGACGTGGACCAGCGGCGGCCCGCCGCAGCGGTCGGCGGTACGTCGCCTGCTGCGGGTGCTGGTGCTGCTCGTGCTGATCGCGGCGGCGGTCGTGGTGTTGTTCACCTGGGTCTTCCCCTGGGTGGAGGAGCTGACCCAGAACCCGACGCTCGGCGCTCAGCTCCTGCGGGTACCGAGGTAGTCGGCCACCTCGGCCAGCGCGCTGCGGGCCGCCGACGGCAGTGACATGCCGGCCAGTGCGCGCTGGGCTGCCGCGATCGATCGGTCGATCTCGCCGCGGACCGCGTCGACCGCACCACTGTCGCGCAGCAGGTCCCGGACACGCTCGACCGTCGCCTCGTCCAGCGTCGCGCGCCCGAGCGCGGCCTCGAGCTCAGCCCGACCGGCGGGATCGAGGCGTGCGGCGGCCTCCGCGATCAGCAGCGTGCGTTTGCCCTCCGCGAGGTCGGACGAGGTCGACTTGCCCGTGGCAGCGGGATCGCCGAACACCCCGAGCAGGTCGTCCGCGAGCTGGAAGGCCCGGCCGAGGGGGTCCCCGAAGGCCAGCAGGCCGGCCACGAGGGCCTCGTCGGCGCCACCGAGCACGGCCCCGAGCTCGAGCGGCCGGGCCACGGAGTAGCGGCCGGACTTGAGCGTCGCGACCTCGAGCGCCAGGCCCCGGTCGGTGAGGCGGGCGGTCGCGGCGTGGAGATCCAGGGCCTGGCCGACCATCACCTCCTCACGCAGCACGGTGAACCGGCGGAAGGCGGCGAGCAGCGCCGGGGGTGGCACCGAGGCGGTCAGGAACCGTTCGTCAGCCAGCACGAAGGCCAGGTCCCCGAGCAGGATCGCGACGGCCCGACCGTAGGCCTCCGGATCGCCGACCCAGCCGGCGGCGCGGTGCTGCGCGGCGAAGGCCTCGTGCGCGCTGGGGCGTCCGCGACGTTGGGGGGCCTGGTCGATCACGTCGTCGTGCAGCAGCGCACAGGCGTGCAGGAGCTCCAGCGCGACAGCCGGGCCCTCCACGTTGTCGAGCCGCTGGCCGCCGGCCGCCTGGAACCCGAGCAGCAGCAGCGCCGGCCGGATGCGCTTGCCGCCGGCCATGAAGGCCCGGAGCTCCTCGGCGTGGGGGGCGAGGCTGGCATGCGCTGCGATCAGGCGCGGCAGGGCCTCGGCCAGGGCGGTGTCCAGCGCCGCGTCGATACGCGGACGCAGGCCCGCGAGCGCCGGGGGCGCGTCGGGTGCAGGACCGGGGTCGGTGGCGGTCAAGGTGGTGCCCTTCGCCGGCTGCCGGCACCGTACCGGCCGCCCACGGAGGGCTAGGCTCGTCCGGTCGAGGACCTGGATCCAACGAGGAGGCGGGCAGGTGGCGCGGCCTCCGCAGCAGGCGTCCATCGACCGCCCCTGGGTCCGTCGCTACCCGCCCGGTGTCCCGCCGACCTACCGGATGCCGGACGTGGCCCTGCCACGGTTGCTCGACGACGCGGTGCGGGACTTCCCCGAGCAGCCCGCGCTCAGCGCCGACGGGGTGGCGTTGACCTACGCCGCGCTGCGCGACCGGACGGTGGACGTGACCGCGCTGCTGCGCCACCTCGGCGTCGACGAGGGCGACCGGGTGCTGGTCGCGACCGGCACGACCCTGACGACCCCCGTGGTGCTGCTCGCCCTGTGGCGGCTGGGGGCCGTGGCGGTCCCGCTGCCACCGGGACGGGACCGGGCACGACGGGCGGCCCGGGCGGTCGAGCTTGCGGACGCGGCGGACGTCGCGGGGGTCGTCGCGACCCGTGAGCGCCTGAGCGAGCTGACCGCGGCCGGCCTGGCCGTGGCCTGGGCGCTCGACAGCAGCGACGAGGGCTGGCTCGCCCCCCGGCGCCGGTTCACCCCGCCGCGACCGAGGCGCCGGCGCGGGGGCGACGCGACCGTGCGCGCCCTCGGTGCGGCGATCCGGGAGGTGGCGTCCGCGCCGGTGACGCGGCATGGCGCGGCTGTCGCCCCTGAGCGAGCCGCACTGCTGGTACCCCGCTGGCGCGGCGGAGAGCGTCGCGCGATCGTGCTCAGCCACGCCAACCTGGTCGCCTCGACCTTCCAGACCCGGCTGTGGGTGCCGGACGTGCAGGCGGGACGGGAGCGGGTCGTGGTCTGCGGGGACCTGCTCGCCCTCGGCCCGCTGGTCCTCGGCTGGCTGGCCGGCCTGCTGGCAGCGGCGAGCGTCGAGCTCGTGGCCACGGAGGACGCCGAGCGCCTGCCCCGCACGATCGCGCACCAGGCCGCGACGCTCGCCATCCTGGAGCCCACCGCCGTGGCCGCCCTGCTCGACCGCGACGGCGGGCGGAAGGACCTGTCGTCGCTCCGGGTCGTGCTCGCCACGGGGGCGCCACTGGATCCGGAGCTGGCCCGTGACCTGGAACGCCGCACGGGCGGCGCCCGGGTCCGCGAGGGGTTCGGTGTGTCGGAGGCCGGGCCGATCACCCACGCCCAGCCCGTCTACGGCCGCACCATCCCCGGCACCATGGGGCTGCCGGTGACCGACACCATCGCGATCGTGGTCGACCCGGACGATCCGGGCCGCCTGGTCCCGCCGGGTACCGTCGGCCGGCTCGCGCTGGCCGGCCCGCAGGTCGCCGCCGGGTACCTCGATGACGAGGCGGCGACCGCCGAACGCTTCGTGGACGGCTGGCTGCTGACCGAGGATCTCGTGACGGTGGACGAAGAGGGGGTCTTCACCCACGTCGGGCGGGCCGACGAGGTCCTGGCCCTGCCGGACGGCACGCTGGTCTCGCCGCGGCGGGTCGAGGTGGTGCTCGCCCAGCAGCCGGGCGTGCGCCGGGCCGGGGTCACGACCGACGCGACGACCGGTGCGCTGGTGGCCGCGGTCCAGCCGCGCCGTCGGCCGCGTCCGGATCCCGACCAGCTCCGGGCCACCTGCCAGGAGCAGCTCGAGGTGCAGCTCGTGCCCGCCCGGGTCGTCCTGGTGGACGAGCTCCCCGAGAACGATGCCGGTGAGGTGGCGCGCGACGCGCTCCGCGAGCTGCTGGCCGAGAGGTGAGGGCCATGCCGACCCAGGGCGGAGCCGCGGACGCCCCGCAGCGCGCGGGCACCCGGCTGCTGATCGTCGACAACTACGACTCGTTCACCTACAACCTGGCCCAGGAGCTCGGAGAGCTCGGCGCCGACATCGAGGTGGTCCGCAACGACGCCTTCACCGTGGCCGAGCTGCTGGCCGACCTGCCGGACGGGCTGGTGATCTCCCCGGGGCCCGGGGACCCCGGGGACGCCGGGCTGTCCAACGACGTGATCCGCGCCGTCGCCGGGGTGCGGCCGCTGCTCGGTGTCTGCCTCGGGCACCAGTGCATCGGGGAGGTCTACGGCGGCCGGGTCGTGCGTGCGCCCGTGCTGATGCACGGCAAGACCTCACCGATCTACCACCGGCGCGAGGGCGTCTTCGCCACGCTGCCGGTCCCCTTCGACGCGACCCGGTACCACTCCCTGATCGTGGATCGCGGCTCCCTGCCGACGGTGCTGAAGGTCACCGCCGAGACCTCTGACGGGCTCATCATGGGGCTGCTCCACCGGGAGCTCGACGTGGAGGGGGTGCAGTTCCACCCGGAGTCGGTGCTCACCGGCGCCGGCCTGCAACTGCTCGGCGGTTTCCTGGATCGCTGCGCCCGCCACCGCCTCGACCCGTCCCGTCCGGCGGTTTCCCCGGTCGCCGACGCGGGCGCACGTCGGGGCGTCTGACCGACCCGAGCGACCACCCGAGCGCCGAGCTCCGGTGCACCGGCTTCAGGCCGGCGGGTCGCTCGCGCGCAGCACCGCGAGCGCCTCGTCGAGGTGGTTCACCCCGACGACCTCGAGTCCCTCGGGGACGCGGCCGTCGAGCTGCGGGAGCTGGGCCGCGGGAACCAGCACGAGGTCGGCGCCCACGGCGGCGGCCTCCCGCAGCTTCTCCGGCACCCCGCCGACGGCGCCGACGCGGCCGTCGGCGTCGATGGTGCCCGTCCCGACGACCAGGCGACCGTCGAGCAGGTTCTCGTCGCTGAGCAGGTCGACCATGGTGAGCGCGATCATCAACCCGGCGCTCGGCCCGCCGATGCGGGTGCCTTCGGTCAGCGAGACGTCGAAGGGCAACCGGGCCTCGTCGACGGCCGTCTGGATCGCGATGCCCAGCCGGGGCGCGGCGACCCCACCGAAGGCCGTCACGGTGACGTCGACGTCGCGCGCCTGGCCGGCGTGCCGGATCGTCAGCCGCAGCGTGTCCCCCACCGTGCTGGCCCGGGTGATCGCCTGCAGCTCCTCCGCGGACGCCAGCGGTGCATCGTCCACGGCCTCGACCACGTCCCCGACCGCGAGCACCCCGTCGGCCGGGCTGCCCGGCAGGACCTGGACGACGACCACCTCGGTGACCAGCTCGACCTCCACGCCGGTGGCCGCTGCGCCGACGGCGACCGCGACATCGAACTGGCGCGCGAACCGTTCCCGTTCGAGCAGCCGTCGCTCCTCGCGGTCGATGTCCGGGGGGAAGACCTCCTCGTAGCCGAGCAGGACCCGGTCCCGGTCCAGCGCCGCTCCCAGCGCCGAGGTGGTGGTCCGCTGTCGGGGCACCACCGTCAGCAGCCGCGTGTCCCCGTCGAGCTCGGTCACCTCGACACCGTCGAGCTCGATCAGCGGACGGATCGAGGTGGCGGTCCCCGGCTCGTACTCGACCAGCGGGAGCGGCACGACGAACGCGGCCCAGGCGACCACCGCGGCGGTGGCGGCGTAGAAGGCGGAGCGGGCGAGCCGGCGGCGTGACGGGTGGCGGGTCACCGGCGGCCCGGTCTGCTGCGCCGGAGCTCGGCGATGAGCCGCGCCACGTCCCGCTCCGCGAGGACAGCGACCAGCTCGTCACCCTGGAGGACCTGGACGTGGTGGTGGTCGCCCTGGAACGCGTCGATGAGGGTGTGCAGGTCGTCGTCGAGCTGCACCGCGGGCAGGGGACCGACCGCAGGGGGGGAGGCGGCCGGCGCCGCCGCGACCAGCTCCTCCACCCGTCGACCGTCGAGGGCGGCGTGGAGCTCGGCGTGACGGAGCTCGCTGGCGGCGGCCCGGATCAGGAACACCCCGGACAGCGCGAAGGCGGCGACCACCAGGCTGGCCCGGGGCCCACCCCGCACCAGGGTGGCCGCGCCGACGCCGAGCAGCGCGAGGCCCAGCAGCTGCCCGGCGCGCACGGAGACACGCAGCGCACGGAGCCGGTCGCCGAGGAGCATCCACAGCAGGGCCCGGAGCACCCGCCCGCCGTCCAGCGGGGCGCCCGGGATGAGGTTGAAGGCCGCCAGCAGCAGGTTCCACCAGCCGAGCACCCCGGCGAGCTGCCCGACCGCCGGGGCGGCGGCTGCGGGCACCAGCATGTCGGCGAAGGTCGCCACCAGTCCGAACACGGCGGCGCAGACGAGGCTGATCCAGGGCCCGACCGCGGCCACCGCGAGCTCGTCCCGGGCATGCTGCCCGTCCGCGTGCATCTCCGTCACACCGCCGAACAGCAGCAGGGTGATCGCGTCGACCTGCATGCCGCGCTCCCGCGCCTCGAGGGCGTGCCCGAGCTCATGGGCCAGGGTCGTCGCGACCACGAGCAGCGCCCCGATGCCGGCCATCACCAGCGCCGCGACCGGGCCCTGGTCGGCGCGGAACACGCCGTGGAAGGCCCACGTCACCAGTCCGACGAGGACGAGCACGGACAGGTCGAGGCGGATCTCGATCCCGGCGAGGTGCCAGGAGGGCAGGGTGCGGGTCTGCATGCGGTGGACGGTACCGGGGAGCGCTTGGTTGCCGTGTCCACCTGCCAGGGGTCGGGGCTTCCCTCGCCACGATGTGGCGGTCTACCGTGGGTCGAGGTCCGGAGCGGCCCCGCACGACCGAGGACGACGAGGGCAGATGAGCATCGACGACACGACGATCCGAGAGCTGCTGGCGCTCGACGACGAGCACGGGGTCCTGTCCTTCTACGCGGGTCATGTCCCCGCGCAGGCCGCGGACCGGCAGCCCACCGCACCGATCGAGCTGCGCAACCAGCTCAAGGCCCTGCGCTCCCGGCTCGAGGGAGCCGACCGCGACCTGGTCCGTGCCATCGAGAGCCGACTCGCCAGGTTGGATGGGCCGCTGGAGGCGCTGGTGGACCCCAAGCGACCGGGGCAGGGCCGGGCGCTGTTCGTGGGCGTCGCCTCCGGCGAGCAACGCAGCGTGAGCCTGCAGCTGCCCTTCCGTGAGCGGGTGCTGCACGACAGCACCGCGTACGTCCGGCCGCTCGTGACCGCCCTGGACGAGGGCCGACCCGCCTTGATCGTCGTGGTCTCCCGCACCGGGGTGCGGGTGCTGCACTGGGCCACCGGCGAGGCCGCCGAGGTCGAGGAGGCCCGCTTCGTCAAGGACGAGGACCTGTTCCGCGACGACGCGAGCGGGCCGTCGACGAGCAACCCCCAGCGTGCCATGTACGCCCGCTCCGACCGCGAGGGCTACGAGGAGCGGCTCGACGAACACCGGCGCCGCTTCCTCAAGCAGGTCCTCGAGGACGTGGTGCACCGGGCCGCCAGCGACCGTATCGACCGGATGGTCCTGTCCGCGCCGCCGAAGCTGCGCGAGGAGGTCAAGACGTTGGTGCCGGCACACGAGGGCGTTCGCGTGCTCGTCGCGGACCAGGTGTGGGAGTCGGCGCCGGCCCACGAGATCGCGCAGCACGCCTTCCAGCTGCTGCGGTCGGTGCACCTGGACCGCGAGCAGGAGCTGGCCGACCACGTGCTGGAGCGGGCACTGTCGGGTGGCCCGGGGGCGCTCGGGCTGCGGCACGTCTGCGAGGCACTCAACGCGGGGCGGGTGGACCACCTGCTCATCGATGACCGGCTCGTGCTGGACGGCTACGTCGCCTCGGACGGGACCCTGCACCCTCGCATCGAGGGGTTGGCGGCGAGCGCTGAGGACCTCACCTTCGCGCGCGACCGGCTCTTCGTCGAGCGCATGATCGAACGTGCGTTGGCCACCTCGGCGCGGATCACGCCGCTGGCGCCGGCTCCTGCGGATCGACTCGCCGACCACGAGGGTGTGGCGGCGCTGCTGCGGTGGTGAACGGATGACGCCCCAACAGGCACGTGCCCGCGCCGATGCGGTGATGGAGCTGCACGAGGCCGGGGAGCTCGAGGAGGCGCTCGGCGAGGTCCGCGCCCTGCTCGCCGACCTCGAGGGCGCGGAGCTGGCCGATCCGGTGCTGCGCGAGTCGCTCTTCGCCGCACGCTTCGAGCATGCCGTCCTGCTGACCGAACTCGGTGACCTCGACGCCGCCGAGGCGGCGTACGGCCTGGCCGCCCGTACCCCCGCGGACCTCGAGGACCCGGACCAGCGGCACGAGATCGCGCTCGCCGCGCTCAACCAGGGCATCTGCCTCGATGCCGTCGGTGACCACGCCGCGGCGGTCCGGGTCTACGCCGGCCTGGTCGACCGCTTCCGCGACGCCGATGATCCGGTCACCGCCGACCAGGTCGCCCGCGCACGGGTCAACCATGCCGCCGCGCTACTGGCGACGGACCGGCCGGCCGAGGCCGCGCAGCTCGCCGCCGAGGTCCGCGCGGAGCTCGACCCGCGCGACGTCCTCTCGAGCGAGCAGCACGTCATGGCGGCCCGGGTCGAGGCCACGGCGCTCGGGCTGCTCGGCCGCGTCGAGGCCGCGCTGGCCGTGCTCGCCGACCTGGCCCCGGTCACCGAGGAGGACGAGGCCACCCGCCTGCAGCTGGCCGCCGCGGCGCAGGAGCGCACCGCGCTGCTCCTGGACCAGGACCGCACCGGCGAGGCGGTCGAGGTCCTCGACGCCGCCCTCGTCGGGCAGGACGAGGAGCGTGATCCGCAGGTGGCCGAGCTGCTCGGCGAGCTCGCCGAGACCCGGGTGCGGCTCGCGGGTGAGCGCGGCTGAGTCCCCGCGCTCACCCTGGCCGGGTCACGGCTCGGGTTCGGGATCGTCCGGCTCCGGCTCGGGCTCCGGCTCGGGCTCCGGCTCCGGCTCGGGCTCCGGCTCGACCACCGGTGGTTCCGGTTCGGGTTCCGGTTCCGGTTCCGGCTCCGGGCCGAGCGAGATCACGATCGACACCGTCGTCCCGGGGTCGACCTGCTCACCGGGGGCCGGGTCCTGGCTGATCACGAACCCTGCCCCGACCGCGGGGGAGAAGATCCGGTCGTCGATGACCGGCTCGAGCTCGGCGTTGCGCAGCGTGTCCAGCGCGTTGTCCTCGGAGAAGTTCACGACCCGCGGGACGCGGACCTGGGCCACCCCGACGCTGACGACCAGGTCGACGGCGGTGCCGGGCGCGACGTCCTCCCCCGGCGGCGGGTCCTGGTCGAGGACCGTCCGTGGGTTGCTGTCGGCGTCCTCCTCCTCGGTGGTGTCACCGAGCACGAGGTCGTTCTCGCGCAGCAGCGCCAGGGCGTCGTTCTCGCTCAGGCCCACCAGGCGGGGGACGGCGACCAGCTCCTCGCCCGCGGAGATGACCAGGTCGACCGCGCTGCCGGCCTCCACCTCGGTGTCGGCGGTCGGGTCCTGCCGGATCACCCGGCCCTCCTCCACCTCGTCGCTGGGCTCGGTGGTGACGGTGCCGAGCTCCAGCTCGGCCCGGGTCAGCCGGACCTCGGCGACGTCGAGCAGCTCGCCCGTGACGTCCGGGACCGTGACCAGCACCTCCTCCTCGCCGGCGAGCAGGTTGGCCAGCAGGACCCCACCACCGGCCAGGGCCAGCAGCGCGAGCACGACGAGCAGCGCGACGGTCAGGCCGCGCCGGCGCCGCTCCTGCTCGTGCGAGCGAGCCCCGCGGGCGACCGGGTCGGCAGTGAGCAGGGCGGTCTCGTCCGGGGGGAGCACGGCCGGTGCGGCCACGGGCTGCCCGGCACCGGCGCTGAGCAGGTCGCGGCGCATGTCGTCCGCGCCCTGGTAGCGGTTCGCCGGGTTCTTCGCCAGCGCCCGCACCGTGATGGCCTCGGCCGCCGGCGAGATGGCCGGGTCCAGCTGCCGCGGCGGCCGCGGCTGCTCCTGGACGTGCTGGTAGGCCACGGTCACGGGCGAGTCGCCGGCGAAGGGCTGACGCCCGGTCAGGGCCTCGTAGAGGACGACGCCGAGGGAGTAGATGTCGCTGCGCGGGTCGACGTCGAGGCCCTGCGCCTGCTCCGGGCTGAGGTAGGCGGCGGTGCCGAGCACCGCCGCGGTGCGCGTGACGGTCTCGTTGCCGATCGCGCGCGCGATCCCGAAGTCCGTGACCTTCACGGAGCCGTCGTCGGCGAGCAGGATGTTCCCCGGCTTGATGTCGCGGTGGATCAGCCCCCGCTCGTGCGCGTAGGACAGCGCCGAGCAGACGTCGGCGACGACCTCCAGCGCGCGCTCCTCGGTCAGCCCGCCGGCAGCGATCGCCTGCTGCAGGGAGCGGCCCTCGACCAGTTCCATCACGATGTAGGGCTGGCCCTGGTCGGCGCCCGTGTCGTAGACCGCGACGAGGTTGGGGTGGTTGAGCCGGGCGACGTGTCGCGCCTCGTCCTGGAACCGTCGCGTGAAGCTCTCGTCCTCGCGGAAGCGTTCCAGGAGCAGCTTGATCGCGACCTCACGGCCGAGGGTCTGGTCGTAGGCGGCGTGGACCTCGGCCATGCCGCCGCGCCCGATGACCCGGCGCAGCTCGTAGCGGCCTGCCAGGATCCGTCCCTCACTCACGTGGTGCCTCCGGGGGGTGTTCAGGCGTCGGTCGAGGCTAGCAACGGGTCACCTCGCCCCGGCGATGGCGGCGGCGAGCACCTGCCGGGCGATCGGGACGGCGGTGCCGGTGCCCTCCGCTCCCGGCACGGCGACGGCGATCGCCACCTCGTCGCCGGCGAACCCGATGAACCACGACACCGAGGGCGCGCCGGGTGCGGTCTGCGCCGTGCCGGTCTTGCCCCCCACCTCGACACCGTCGATGCGGGCGGCCCCGCCGGTGGCGCCGGGACCCTCCACGGCGTCGACCATCAGGGCGCGCAGCTGCTGGGCGGTGCGGGGCGAGATCGGTCGGCCGTCGCCGGGTGGGGTCTCCCAGCGACCGATGTCGGCGCCGCGGACGATGCGGCCGTCAGGGTCGCGGACGGTGGCGACGAGGTGCGGGCGCAGCAGCTGCCCCCCGTTGGCGACGGTCGCCGCCACCATCGCCATCTGGAGCACGGAGGCCTGCACGTCGCGCTGGCCGATCGCGCTCTGTGCCGTCGCGGGGACGTCCTGCTCGCGCGGGATCGCGCTGGCCGCGGCCGGGAGCTCCAGCGGTGGGGCGCGGTTGAAGCCGAACGCCTCGGCCTGGTCGGCCAGGGTCTGGTCGCCGAGCTCGATCCCGAGCCGGGCGAAGACGGTGTTGCAGGAGCGCCGGAACGCGGTCTGCAGGGTGGCGTCGTCCCCGTCGCCGCACCTCGCCCCGCCGAAGTTCGAGATGTCCTGCGTGGTCTGGGGCACGTCGAAGGTGGTCTCGTTCGGGAAGGTCCGGCTGGGGTCGCTGCCGGCCTCCAGCGCGGCTGCGGCGACGATGACCTTGAAGGTCGATCCGGGGGGGTAGAGCTCGCCGGTGGCGCGGTCCACCAGCGGCCGATCCGGCGCGTCCCGCAGCGGCGCCCAGGCCTCGTTGATCTCGCGCGTGTCGTGGCTGGACAGCGGGTTGGGATCGAAGGTCGGGTTCGCGTAGCTGGCGAGCACCGCCCCGTTGCGCGGGTCGAGCACCACCACGGCCCCCTCACGCCCGCCGAGCGCGTCCCGGGCGGCGCGCTGCACGGCGGGGTCCAGCGTCAGCTCCACGGCGTTCCCCGGTCGCTGCGAGCCCCCGAGCAGCTCGCCGAGGTTCTGGGCCACCACCTCGGTGGTGCGGCCGGTGAGCTCGTCGTTGAGGGCGCGCTCCAGGCCCGAGCGCTGCAGCACGATCGAGTAGTAGCCGGTGATGTGGGCGTACAGCTCGGGTTCCGCGTAGCGGCGCAGGTAGCGGTACTGCCCCTCCTCGGTGCGGAGGCTACGCGCGATCGCCTCCTCGCCGACCACGATCGGCCCGCGCTCGATCGCGTACTCCCGGATGATCACGCGGCGGTTGGCGGGGTGGTTCGCGAGCTCGTCGGCCTGCAGCAGGCTGATGACGTTCAGGTTCACGAACAGGGCGCCGAACAGCACGAGCACCACGACACCCATGCGCTGGATCTGCCGGTTCACGAGCGTGACCTCCGGCTCGTGGCGGTACCGGCCGAGTGCCCGAGCGCGGCACCACGGGACTCGTCGCTGATGCGCAGCAGCAGCGCGATGAGCAGGTAGTTCGACAGCAACGAGGACCCGCCGTAGGACACGAAGGGCAGGGTGATGCCGGTCAGCGGCACCAGGCGGGTCAGCCCGCCGATGATCACGAAGGTCTGGAAGGCGAGGAGCACCGTCAGCCCGGTCGCGAGCAGGGTCGCGAACTCGTCATGGGCCGTCTGCGCGATGCGGAGCCCACGGATCGCGAGCGCGAGGTACAGCAGCAGGACCGCCGTTGCGCCCAGCAGGCCCAGCTCCTCTCCGATCACCACGAAGATCGCGTCGGTGGCCGAGAAGGGCACGTCCTGCGGTCGCCCGAACCCGAGCCCGGTCCCCGTGAGTCCACCCGTCGCCAGGGCGAACAGGCTCTGCGCCAGCTGGTACCCGGCGCCGGACACGTCCGTCCACGGGTCGAGCCAGATGCCCACCCGGACCCGGACATGGCCGAACAGCTGGTAGGCGATCGTCGCGCCGATCGCGAAGGCCACGGCGCCGAGCACCGGGTAGGCGAGCCGCCCCGTCGCGACGTACACCATGGCGATGAACGTGCCGAAGAACAGCAGCGCCGAGCCGAGGTCGCGCAGGCCCGCCATGATCACCAGCGCCGTGCCCGTGGCCACCAGCAGCGGTGCGAGGTGGCGCGGTGCCGGGAGCAGCACCGGCCCGAACCGGTAGGTCGCCACCGACAGCAGCGCGCGGTTGCGTTCCAGGTAGGCGGCCAGGAAGACCACCATGGTCAGCTTCGCGAGCTCCCCCGGCTGGAAGCGCATCCCGGCCACGTCGATCCACAGCTGCGCGCCGTTGATGACCCCGGCGGTCAGCCCCGGTACCAGGGGGGCGAGCAGGAGCACGATGGTCGCGAGCCCGAAGGTGTACTGGAGCCGCCCGAGACGACGGACCTCGCGCACGAGCAGCAGGACGAGGCAGAAGGCCCCGATCGACACCGCGGTCCACACCGCCTGGGCCGCTGCCAGCTCGCTCCCGGTGGCCACATCGACGCGCTGGACGAACACGAGCCCGAGCCCGTTCAGCAGGAACGCGATCGGCAGCAGGGTCGGGTCCGCGTCCGGGGCCATGGTCCGCACCGTCAGGTGGGCGACGATGGCGATCACCGCCATCGCCACGCCGGTGATCAGCGCCGATGGCGGCAGCTCGCTGGAGCGGGACCAGCCGAGCAGGACGCCGGCGGCGGAGGAGACGAGCACGGCACCGGCGAGCAGCCTCGCCTCGGTGGCTCGTGGACCGTCCCCGGTGACCACCGACGCCGCCGTCATGCGCCGTCGTCCGGCTCGTCGTCCGGCTCCTCGTCCTCGGCCTCGTCGTCCTCCGCCTCGCGCAGCGGGATGTTGCGCACGATGGCCCGGGCATCGCCGAGGTCTGCAGCCGGCCGGCCCGACTCGAGCTGGGTCCGGTACCACAGCGGCACCTCATCGAGGGTCAGCTCGGAGCGTTCGGCGACCCGGTAGAGCTCGATCGGGCCGAGCTCGCGGTTGATGCCCTCGAAGATCACGATCTGGGCGCCGTCGAGCCCGACGAAGTAGCTGCGCGACAGCAGGAACTGGGTCCCGCCGAACAGCAGCCCGCCGATGACCACGAGCGCCAGCACGATGGCACCGGCCTTGCCCAGGATCGCGCCGACCGAGCGACCGTCGTCCTCCTCCTGCTCGCCTCGGAGCGGGCTGTCCCGGCTGAGGGAGGCGTAGCGGCCCATCTCGCCGGCCCAGGGCCGGTCGTCGGAGTCGACCCGGCTGGAGATCGTGATGGTGGGGTGTCGGGGACCCTCGGCGGCGTCCGGATCGTCGTAGCGCAGCAGGAGGACCGTGATGTTGTCCGGACCACCGGCCTCGTTGGCGCGGTCGATCAGGGCACTGATCGCCTCGTCCGGGTCCTCGGTCTCCTCGAGCGTGCGGGCGATGACCTCGTCCTCGACCACGCCGGTCAGGCCGTCGGAGCAGAGCAGGAGCTGGTCGCCGGCCTGCAGCTCCAGCGACATCGAGTCCACGTCCACGTCCCAGGACACGCCGATGGCGCGGGTCACCACGGAGCGCTGCGGGTGACGGGCGGCCTCCTCGCGGGTGATCTGGCCCTCGTCGACGAGGTGCTGCACGAGGGTGTGGTCGTCGGTCAGCTGGCTGAAGTGGCCCTCGCGCAGCAGGTACGCACGGGAGTCGCCGACGTGGGCGACGTGGAGGCGGCGGCCCTCGACCAGCGCGGCGGTGAGGGTCGTCCCCATGCCCCGGTAGTTCGGGTTGGCGGCGGCCAGCTCGGACACCCGCTCGTTGGCGGAGACCACCGCGGCACGCAGCGCCGTCACCGCCGCCGCGTGGTCCGGGAAGATGCGTCCGTCGAGCTGCTCCACGGGCTCGAGCGCCGTGGCCGAGGCGACCTCACCGGCGAGGTGGCCGCCCATACCGTCGGCGACCGCGAACACGCTGTCACGCACCAGCAGGGCGTCCTCGTTGCCCTCACGGACCTTGCCGACGTCGCTGCGTCCCGTCGCCACGAGCCGCCTCATCGACGCACCTCGATGCGGGTCTTGCCGACCCGGACGTGGTCGCCGACCGCGAGCGGGGTCGGACGGGTGACCTTGGCCCCGTTGAGGAAGGTGCCGTTGGTGGAGCCGAGGTCGCGGACGGACCAGCTGCCGTCGTCCGGGAGGACCTCGGCGTGTTCGTCGGAGACGTAGACATCCTCGAGGTGGACGTCAGCGCTCGGCCCACGGCCGAGGACGACCCCGTGCCCGGAGAGGGGGATGACCGCCGGCTTGCCGTTCTGCGTGTGGACGACGAGCTCCTTCGGGATGCGACGCGATCGCCGGTTGGGCTCGGACGGCGCGGCGACGGCGGGCCGTGGAGCGGGGGAGGAGGAGGTCCGGCGCGCGGGCGCGAGCTCGTTCGCGAAGACCCGTACGGTCCGCGCGACGAACAGGTACAGCAGGATGAGCAGCCCGAACTTGAGCAGGGTGAGCAGCTCGATCGGCACGTCAGCCCCCCACGAGCTCGAGGAGGGCGTCGCCGAGCTCCACCTGGTCGCCGGCGGCGATGGGGTGCTCGGCGGCACGGCGGCCGTTGACCCGGGTGCCGTTGGTCGAGCCGAGGTCGACGACCCACCAGCGCTCGCCGCGGCGCACGAAGGCCGCGTGCTCGCGGGACACGGTGCTGTCGGTGATGGTCAGGTCGCAGCGGTCGAGCCGGCCGGCGGTGAGCCGGCTGCCCTGCAGCGACAGGGTGGTCCCCACGTTGCTCTGCGCACGTCGCACGACGAGGTGCAGTCCGGCGACCGCGGGTCCGGACACGACCTGGGTCTGGTCGAAGCCGCTGCGTTGCTGGGGGTGCCCCGGCGCTGGTGCACCACCCGACGGCGCTCCGGCCGGGGGACCCAGCGGGGAGGCGGGCGGGGCCCCCGCCCGGGCCGACGGCGCCGCGGGTCCAGCAGTCGGTGGTGCATCCACCGCCTCGACCCGGCCGGTGAGGCGGAAACGGCCGAGCTTCACCTCGTCATCCACGATGATCCTGGCCTTGGCGGGGCCGCGCAGAAGCCATCCCCGCTCGGCAGCGGTACGGACCACGACCTCCGCGAGCTCGCGTGGGAGTGACGCGCCGAAACCCTCGAGCCGCTCGTGGTCCTTCGTCCCGACGGTGATCCGGTAGACGTTCGGGACCACCACGCCGTCGGCCATGACGTGCTGGTTGTCCTCGGCGTAGCGCTGCACCGCCTTGGCAAGCTCGATCGGCTGGATGCCGGATCGGAAGGCGCGCGAGAAGAAGCCCTCGACGGCGCCCTCGAGGCGCCGCTCGAACTCCTGGAGCACGCCCATGGACCTCCACCCGTGCCGGTGCTGTCGCGGGGTCGGGCCGCCGTTGGCGCCCTCGCGCCGGCAGACCCGGCGACCGTCCGCCGACACGGTGGTCCGTGTGGCGTTGGCCGGCCGCGAGCGTAGCCGAGCAGGCTGGTGATCCGACCCGTCCGAACGGGGTCGTAGGAGGTGGTCCCGGCGCTCTGGCAGCTGGTGCGTTGGCCGGTTGCTGAGCGTGGTGGTACCGTCCGCGACTCACCCGGGCGGGTGGCGGAATTGGCAGACGCGCACGGTTCAGGTCCGTGTGTCCTTATGGACATGGGGGTTCAAGTCCCCCCTCGCCCACCACCTTCGTAGGCCGGTCTAGCGGCCCGTGACGCCAGAATCGCTCGAACGCCCTCGCCACCCGCGGGGGCGTTTCGCATGCCGGTGACAACGGATCGACAACATCCTGCTCGCGGGCGTGTCGTCGCGCTCGCGCTGGATCCGTTCGCGGTAGGCCAGGACCTCGCTCAGGCGCACGCGGCGGATCCGT
>JBLRWQ010000019.1:0-42510 GCA_047921175.1 Nitriliruptoraceae bacterium
CAGGTCGATGGGCTCGGCGCTGAGGGGTTGGCCACACTCGAGCTCCGGGTGAGCACTGCACCCGAGCCCGACCCCGCGCCAGGCCCTGACGTCGACGACAGCGACACCGCCGTTGAGCAACCGGTCGAGGAACCGGTCGAGGAACCGGCCGAGGCGGACGTCCCGCAGCCGACGGCGGTGAACGCAGGGCTATCGCCCTCGCTGCCGGTGGGGAGCATGCTGGCCGGCCTGCTGGGAGCGCTGCTGCTCGCCGTAGGGCTGATCGTCGGGCTGCGCGCCCGGTCCGAGCAGCGATGACGTCGCGACCCCGGACCGCCCGGGCCGTCACCCTCGTGGTGGCGCTGGCCAGCATGGTGCTGCTGGCCGGCCCGGGCGGGACCCCGGCTGCGGCCGACAGCTGCGACGGGGTCTGGGTGGTCGTGGACGCCCGCGCCGCCGGGGGCACGATCACGACCCGCTGCGCCCCGGGTGATCCGTCGAGCGGCATGGCAGCGCTGCTTGACGCGGGGCACGAGGTGACCGACGTGCCCCGCATCCCAGGGATGGTCTGCACCATCGACGCGCGCCCGGACCCGTGCAACAGCGCCCCGGCACATGCCTACTGGTCCTACTGGTACGCCGAGGCGGGTGGATCCTGGACCTACGCCACCACGGGCGCACGGACCCGGGATCCTTCCCCCGGCAGCGTCGAGGGCTGGCGGTTCGGGGACGGCACCGCACCGCCCGGGATCGCCCCGCCAGCTGCGGCGGCACCGGCACCGGCACCGGCACCCACGCCGGCGCCGGCCCCGACACCCACGCCGTCCGAGCCCGACCCGCCCTCGCAGGACCCGGCCCCGCCCGCTCCCGACGACGGCGACCGCGGCGATACCGCGGCACCCGGGCAGGACCCGGGCGTCTCGCGAGCAGGGCCACCGGCAGCGGCGACGGGCACCGGGGACCGCTCCGGACCGACCGACCCCGCGGAGGACGATCCGGGCATCGAGGAGACCGAGGCTGCGAGCACGCGGGACCACCTCCTCGACCCGCGCGTGTCCCCGTCGCTGCCGACGCCCCGTCCGACAGCCCCCGTCGCCGACGCGGCCGCAACGGGTGGGAACGCTCCTGCCGAGGAACCGCCCAGCGACGATCGGGTGGCGACCCGTGGCGAGGTCACCGACAGCACCGAGGTCGACGGGGCGAGTCTCGCCGCGAGCGCGAGCGAGGATCCGACCGGTCCCGCACCGATCGAACCGGTGCTGGCTGTCGGGCTGCTGGCCGGGCTCGGAGCGTTGACGTGGTGGCAGCATCGGCGGCGGGATCGGGCCGTGGCGTGAGCGGCTGGCCGACGGGTGTGCCGCGTGCCCTGCATCCCGGTGCGTGGTGGCTGTGGGCGCTGGGGCTGGCGACCGCGGCGTCCCGGACGACCAACCCGTGGCTGCTGCTGCTGGTGCTCGCGGTCGCGGGGTACGTGGTGACCGCCCGACGGAGCGATGCCCCCTGGGCCCGGTCCTTCGCGGTGTTCCTGAAGCTCGGGCTGGTCGTCATCGTGATCCGGGTGGTGGCCCAGACCCTGTTCGGGGCCACGGTGGACGGCACCGTCCTGGTCGACCTGCCCGAGGTGCCGCTGCCGGCCTGGGCCGCCGGGGTGACCCTCGGCGGGCCCATCACCGACGTCGCGCTGGCCGCGGCCCTGGTCGACGGGTTGCGGCTCGCGACGATGCTGGCCTGTATCGGGGCGGCGAACGCGCTCGCGAACCCCAAACGCCTCCTGGCCAGCGTCCCCGCGGCGCTCTACGAGGTCGGGGTCGCGGTCGTGGTCGCGCTGTCGTTCGCGCCGTCGCTGGTCACCTCGGTGCAGCGCATCCGGGCCGCCCGCCGGTTGCGCGGCCGCCCGGACCGGGGGCTGCGCTCCATCGTGACCGTGGCCATGCCGGTGCTCGAGGACGCCCTCGAACGCTCCCTGGCGCTGGCCGCCGCGATGGACTCCCGCGGCTACGGCCGACGGGCCAGCGTGCCGGCCCGGACCCGGCGGCTCACCACCACCCTGACCTTGACCGGCCTGGCCGGCACCCTGGTCGGCCTCTACGGGCTGCTCGACGGCACCGGCCCGGCCGTGCTCGGAATGCCCGTCCTGCTGGCGGGCCTGGTCGTCGCCGCCGCGTCGCTCAGGACCGCAGGGGCGGGGGTCACCCGGACCCGCTACCGGCCCGACCCGTGGATCGGCCCGGAATGGGTCACCGCCACCGCCGGGTTGGCCGCCGCCGCCGGCACCATCGCCACCTCGCTGCTGGAACCCGCCGCCCTCGACCCGGCCCCTTGGCCGCTGCTCGCGGTGCCGCTCCCGGCCGTCGCCACCATCGGGATCCTGGTCGCGCTGCTCCCCGCCTGGCTGACCCCCACGCCCCCGCGGACCGCCAGCGACCCGACCCGTCGTCGTCGCCCCGCCGCGACGCCCCACGGCACCGAACCGGCCGAGACCACCGCCCGGGTGACGACGAGCCAGGAGGCGGCCGCATGATCGAGCTCCAGCAGGTGGGGGTGACCTACCACGGCGCCGACCGGCCGGCGCTGTGGGGGGTCGACCTGACCATCGAGGAGAGCGAGCTGTGCCTGGTCGTGGGGCGGACCGGTTCCGGTAAGTCCACGCTGCTGCGGACCTTGAACGGCCTCGTCCCGCACTTCACCGGCGGCACGCTGCACGGCCGGGTCACGATCGACGGGCGCGACACCGCGACCCACCCGCCAAGGGAGTTCGCGGACCTGGTCGGCATGGTCGCCCAGGACCCCCGCGCCGGGTTCGTCACCGACGTGGTCGAGGACGAGCTCGCCTACGGCATGGAGTCCCTCGGCCTGGCACCCGACGTGATGCGCCGACGCGTCGAGGAGACCCTCGACCTGCTCGGCCTCGTCGACCTACGCGGACGAGCGCTGGACACCCTGTCCGGCGGGGAACGCCAACGGGTCGCGATCGGCTCGGTCCTCACCGCCCACCCGGCAGTGCTGGTCCTGGATGAGCCCACCTCGGCGCTCGACCCCCCCGCCGCCGAGGAGGTGCTCGCCACCCTCCACCGGCTCGTCCACGACCTCGGGCTGACCGTGGTGCTCGCCGAACACCGCCTCGAACGGGTCGTGCCGTTCGCGGACCGGATCGTCCACCTCCCTGGCGACGGCGCAGCCATCCAGGTCGGCAGCCCCGCCGAGATGATGGCCACCAGCCCCGTCGCCCCGCCCATCGTTGAGCTCGGCCGGCTCGCCGGCTGGGTCCCGCTGCCGCTGACGATCCGGGACGCGCGACGACAGGCCAAGGATCTGCGCCACCAGCTCACCGACCTCCCACAGCCGGCCCGGCCCGTCAGACCCGTACCCGACACCCCCCCGGTGCTCCGGGCGGCGGGCCTGTCGGTGACCTACGGCTCGCACGTTGCGCTGCGTGGGATCGACACGACCGTCGCGGCCGGCGAGATCGTCGCGGTCATGGGCCGCAACGGGGCCGGCAAGTCCACCCTGCTCCGCACCTGGACCGGCCTGACCCCACCGACCCGCGGGCTGGTCACCGTGGAGGGACACGACCCGGCCCGGCTCTCCCCCGCCGACCTCATCCGCCACGTCGCCCTCGTCCCCCAGGAACCTGCCGACCTGCTCTACGCCGAGACCGTCGCCGCGGAGTGCGCCGCCGCCGACCACGACACCGGGCTCCCCGACGGCACGACCGCAACGCTGCTGGAACGCCTCGTCCCCGGCCTGGACCCGGCACAGCATCCCCGCGACCTGTCCGAAGGGCAGCGGCTCGGGCTCGTGCTCGCCATCCAACTGGTCGGCGACCCGCCCGTGCTCCTGCTCGACGAACCCACCCGCGGGCTCGACTACGACGCGAAGCATCGTCTCAGCACCCTGCTCCGCGAGCAGGCCACCCGCGGGCGGACGATCGTGCTCGCGACCCACGACGTGGAACTGGCCGCTGCGGTGTCCACCCGCACGATCGTGCTCGCCGACGGCGAGATCGTCGTCGACGGCCCCACCCACGAGGTCGTGGTCGGCTCCCCTGCCTTCGCCCCCCAGGTCACCAAGATCCTCGCGCCCCTACCCTGGCTCACCGTCGCCGAGGTCCGTACCAGCCTCGAGGTGGCGTCATGACCACCATCGAACCCGCCGAGATGCAGAGCACCGGTCCGGGAGCAGCGACCCGCCGGACGCGCAGCCAGCTCCGGCTCGGCTGGCGGTCGGTCGCGGCACTGCTGCTCGTGAGCCTGATCGGGGTCATCGCCTTCGGCTGGCCACTGCTCGCCAGCCCCGACAGCGGCCTCGCCCACGCCTCCGACGCCCCCCTGCTGTTCGCGCTGCTGCTCCCGCTGCTGCTCGGCGTGGTCCTCGCCCAGCTCGCCGAGGGCGGCATGGACGCCAAGACCGTCGCGATGCTCGGCGTCCTCGCCGCGGTCGGCGCGGCGCTGCGCCCGCTGGGCACCGGCATCGCCGGGTTCGAACCCGTCTTCTTCCTCCTCGTCCTCGCCGGCCGCGCCTACGGGCCGGGGTTCGGGTTCGTGCTCGGAGCCATGACCCTGTTCACCTCCGCCCTGCTCACCGCCGGCGTCGGACCCTGGCTGCCCTTCCAGATGCTCGGCGCCGCCTGGGTCGGTGCCGGCGCCGGCCTGCTCCCTCGCGCCCACGGACGCCGGGAACTGGCCCTGCTCGCCGGCTACGCCGCCATCGCCGGCCTGCTCTACGGCCTCGCCCTCAACCTGTCGTTCTGGCCCTTCCTCATCGGGACCGAGAGCACCATCGCCTTCACCGCCGGGGACCCGCTGCTCGCCAACCTCGGCCGGTTCCTGGCCTTCACCCTGGTCACCTCCCTCGGGTTCGACGTGCCCCGGGCGGTGGTGACGGCGACGCTCGTGCTGCTGACCGGCCGGCCGATCCTCCGGGCGCTCCGGCGTGCCGGACGCCGCGCCGCGTTCGACACCCCCATCACCTTCGATACCGGTCCGAGCTGACGCCTCCCGACGGCCCACCGGCCACCGAACCCAAGAGAGCGCGGGGCTCCAGCGATCGCTGTCGACGGGTGCCTATCGGTCGGCGTACTCCTCGATGTAGCGCACCACGTCGGCGATGTCCTGGTTCGACAGGATGTGCTCGTAGTTCTCCCGGTCGTGGCCGGCGATCCCGCCGCCGAGGAGCGACTGCGCGCTCACCCGGGCGCTCGGTTGGAGCTCGTCGAGGTCGGACGCGATGATCGAGCTGGCGCCAGCGTCGCGGAACGAGTGGCACGAGGCGCAGGAGGGCTCGAAGGTGATGTAGAGCTCACGGCCACGGTCGAGGTCCGGGTCCAGCCCGAGGACCTCATCGACCCGGTTCGAGCCGGTGCTGTTGGCGGCGAGCGCGAACACCAGGCTGGCAGCGACCAGCGATGCGCTGATGATGACGACCAGCCGGTCGATGAGATGGTGACGCACGGTGGTCCCTCCTGGCCACGAACGGCCGCGATGCGACGGCTAGATCAGGTCGAACCGCTCGGAGCTGATCCGCTCCCGCGGGATCCCCGCGTCGAGGAGCAGCGGCTCGACCGCGTCCATCATCGCCGGCGGGCCACACACGAAGTAGGCGTACCGGGCCGGCCTGGCCGGCAACCACCGTTCGAGCAGGTCGGCATCGACGACCCCCGTCTCACCCGGCCAGTCCTCCGGCGGCCGCTCGAGGACCCTCACCACCTGCAGATCGAGGCGTGACCGCAGCTCATCGAACTCCGCGTCGTAGATCACGTCGTCAGCCGTCGCGTTCGCGTAGAGCAGCAGCATCGGCCGCTGGTCCTCCACGTCCGCCAACGTGCGCAGCATCGAGATGATCGGGGAGATGCCCACCCCCCCGGCGATGAAGACGAACCCGGCCGCCTGGTTCCGGGCGTAGCTGAACGCACCGTACGGGCCGTCCACGTAGGCCCGGGCACCCGGTTCCAGCTCACGCAACCGCCGGGTGTCGTCACCCAGCTCCTTGATCGTGAACTCCAACTCCTCGACCCGCTCGGCACTGGAGGAGAACGAGAAGGGATGCTCCCGGACCGACCACGGCGGACGATCGAGACGCAACCAGGCGAACTGTCCGGCGATGAACCGGAGCCCGCCGTGCCCGTCGGGGACCAGGGTCAACCGCCACGCGTCTCCCGGCATCGCATCGACCGCAGCGACCCGGTAGGGCCGCCGCGCCAGCTGCAGCGGCCGGAGCACCCGGACGTAGAGCAGCAGGCCGATCAGCCCCAGCGACATCGCGAACCACACGAAGCGCCGGAACGGCCCCGACACGTAGTAGCCGACACGTTCGATGTGGACCAGCGCCGTGGCGACGACACCGATCGCCAGCAGCCCGTGGGTGACCCGCCACAGCTCGTAGGACAGACGCAGCCGCCGACGCCACACCGACGCGCCGATCAGGATGGCCAGCAGCACCACCGAGACGATCCCGAACACCCCCGCCGTCGTCGTGGTGGACGGCACGAACAACCGGAACCAGCTCGGGTCCTGGACCAGCAGCATGGCCGGGTGCGCCAGCACGAGCGCGAGAGCGACGAACGAGATCTGGCGATGGAAACGCAGGACCGCATCGAGGCCGAACGGCGCATCCACCGGATGGAACCGGGCCGTCAACGCGAGCTGGAGCCCCAGCATCGCGAGCCCGACGAACCCGATCCCCATCGACAGATCCGCCCACCAGCCACGACCCGACGGCCCGTCACCGACCAACATCAGGAACATCGGCGCCACGACCGCCGCGAGGTAGATCGCCGACCACTTCATGGCCGACAGCACGCTCAACATCCGTTCCCACCTCCGTCGAAGGACGCGAACACCGCCCGACCATCACCGAGCAACCGCCCGAGCGCACCTGCGCTCGGGCGGTCAACACCTCCGGTACCCGGCGGGCACCAGCGACGGCTCACGCCGATGCGTGCTCCACCGTGCCCGCGGGACTCCCCGCGTCACGCTCACCGGACCGACGCCCCGACAGCCAGACCGCGAGCCCCCCGACGATCACCCCGGGAACGGCGAACGCGGCCAGACCCAGCCACGCAGCCCGCGGCTCGGACTCGACCATCGACCCCGCGAACACCTCGATCCCGATGAGCACGAACACCACCGCGACCACGCCCAGCAGCCAGCTGTACCAGGGGACGCTCACCTCCTCACGACGGCTGTACTGCACGGCCATCAGCACCCCGGCTCCGACGAGTATCCCAACGATCAACCACAACATATCCGTCTCCGTTTCGGTTCGGTCGAGCCGCTCAGGCCTGGACGGTCGCGGTCCGCTGCGTGTCGATGCCGTACTCCGGCAGGTCGAGCGACCACCACTCGGCCGGGTCGCGCTCCCCGTAGCCGAACGCGTCGTCCATGCTGCGGAAGAACCCGTTGAACAGCCCCGTCGTCGCCGACGTCGCCTTCACCAGGCCGTGGACCAGCGTCTCGTCCTTCTTCGCGTACGGGCAGACCGAGAAGCAGATGCCGCAGTTGGTGCCCGGGCCGGTGCGCCAGTACTCCATGCAGGACGGCGAGTCCTCGAACCAGGCCTTGTGCCCCGGTTCGTTCCAGTCGCCCCTCGTCTCCCAGAACGGCTCGTCCTCGAAGCTGAGCGAGTCGCTCGGGCACTCCTCGGCGCAGATCTTGCAGGTCTCGCAGAACCGCATGATGCCGGCATCGATCGGCTTGGTCGGCTCCAGCGGCAGATCCGTGACGAGCTTGAAGACCCGGACCATCGGCCCGAACTCCGGGGTGATCATGCGGTTCAGGCGCGACATCTCCCCGAGCCCAGCGAGGACCCCGAAGGCTGGCGAGATGCCGAGCGCGTTGATGCTCGCTTCGCCGAGCGCTTCGTAGCCGATCCCGACGAGGAAGCGCTGCAGCATGGCTTGGATCTGCGTGAACCTGGCGTAGCAGATTCCGGTGGTCTGCCCACCGATCGGGGTGGGTGACAGCCGCATCGTCTCCTCGGACATCTGGACCGTGTAGGTGATCACCCAACGGGCCGACAGCGGGATCACCCGCTTGTCGTCCGTCTCGTAGCCGAGGTCGACGTCCTCGAACTCGAGCACCTTCCCGTCCGGGTCCTGCGAGTAGATGAGCTTCTCCGTCGTGTCCGGGTCGAGTTCCACGAAGCCGACCGTGGCCGCCCCCATGTGACGCAACGCCGCACGGATCATGTTGGCGTTCTCGGTCGGGGTGCCCTCCCAACGCGGAACTCCGAGCGACTCCGGGGTGTCGATGCCTTCCCGCGGGGGCAGGAACGTCATCGGGACCCGGGCGGTGCCCCCGTTGGCGGCGTTCAGCGACCAGTCGCGCAGGCCATAGCCGGGCTCGTTGTCCAGGATGCGACGGAGCTTGTTCTCCGCGGAGATCGCGCCCATCTGCTCGACGCGCTCCTCGCCCACGTACCCGGCGAGTCCCGGTCCTCGGACCGTGCGCGTCATCTCGCTGATGCGCTCCTTCTCGCCCCAACGGATCTCGGTCGTCGGTTCGTCCACGGTCCGGACCCACCAGGGCCGCTTGTGGATCGAGTCGCCACCGTTCGCGCCCTGCGCCGCCTCGTCCAGGCCCTGCGCGAACGCCGGTGAGCTCGCACCCTTGCTGATAGCTGCACTCGCCGCCACCACCCCGGCGGTGCCTCCCGTCAACCGGAAGAAGTCTCGGCGCGACACCCCCCGCTTCTGTGCCCTGCGCTCATCGGTTGCCATGATCTGCGTCCCTTCCTCCTGGGTTCGTGTCATCTGATCAAAGGTCAGGCTTGCACCATCGGGAGGTGCTCACGACGTGTGGCGCCGCTGCCACCGAACGTCTCGTCGATGAAGGCCCGCAACGCCAGCGGTGCGGGGGACCACACGGTCCGGGCCAGTTCCTGCCCATCACGCAGGAGCAGGAGCATCGGTGGCCGGTCGACACCGAACCGCTCACACAGCGCACGCTCGTTGTCGGCGTTGACGACCGCGACCGGCAGGCCCTGCCCCCGCACCGCCTCGGCGAGCACCGCCTCGAGCTGCTGGGCCGGAGAGGAGGACGGCGAGCTGATCATGACGATCACCTCGCCCACCATCCAGTCGTCGATGCCGTCGCCCGAGACGTCCTCGAAGGGACGGTCGAAGGCGCTGAGCGTCTGCCACGCGGTCCACAGCGGCAAGGAGGCGACGGCAGCGAACCGGTGGAGCGTGACGAGCTCCGCGACCGAGTCGGGGAACCCCGCGAGCCGGAAGGCCTCGGAGAGCTCCCCGCCCTCGACCAGGAGCAGCTGTCCGAGCAGCTCGCGACGCCTGGCGGCCTTCCAGCCTCTTGCGAGCACCCGCTGGCGGTCACGGAAGGCCAGGAAGACATCCGTCAGCTCGAGCTCGCCATCCTCTCGCTCCAGCAGGATGCCGGAGAACAGCAGCAGCGACAGCAGCTGATCCGGGTCGACCTCGGCGAACGGCTCACCGGCGACGCCCGTGCCACCGGTGGTCACCACCGACCCCAACAGCCCCGCGAGCGCCAGCCGGGCGGTGAGCTCGCTGCCCGCTATCAGGGCGCCCGGGCCCAGCTTGACCCGGCTCCGGACGACCGTCGCCGCAGCGACGCGGACGGGGCTCGCCCACTCGTCCAGGAGGCGGGAGACAACCTCGGCATCGCCAGCCACCCCACCCTCGAGCGCGGTACGTGCGACCTCCAGGCCGCACGGCACCATCGAGGCGACCGCGGATCGCAGCTCGGCCGCCGCCTGACCCGTCAGCCGCAGCGTGCCCTCGAGGGTCTCCTCGATGACGCCGGCATCGACCAGTAGGGCGACGAGCCGTTCACGATCCGCTTCGGGACCACCGAGGTCCTGCGGCTCCACCCCCGTCCGAAGAAGTCGCTGCGCCTGCGGTAGCCCGGGCTGGTCGCCCGAGGGACCCATAGCAACACTCCAAACATCGTTGGAGGCCAACCTTTGTTCCCGACCTCGCGACGGGTGAGGGCCGAAGGTCCCGACCCCCGGGCCAAGAGCCCCACCTCGGCGCTCGCCTCTCCCGGGACCGAACGAGCAGGACCCAGGAGCCGATCACGACCGCCGATCGGCCGGCGGGGTCCGGAACACGTACCAGTACGGGATCGCGACCAGGGTGGCGGCGCCGATCATGTTGCCGATGCCGGCCGGGATGATGCTCCAGCCGAGCGCCGTCCCCCAGCTGAGCTCGCCGCCGTGGGCGATGAACAGGGAGAAGTAGCCCATGTTCGCGGGACTGTGCTGGAACCCCGCGGCGACGAAGAGCATCACCGCCAGCAGCACCGGCACGTACTTGCCGATGATGGTCCGCCCCATGAAGGCGAAGAACGCCGCCATGCCCACGAGCCAGTTCGCCAGCACCCCGGACAACACGAGCCGCCACCAGTTGGCCGCGCCACCGAGCTCGCGGTAGGCCAGCTTGCCGTCCACCACCTCGCTCAGGGTGGTCACGACCTCGGCCGGGTACAGCTGCGCCACCGCGATCAGGTTGCCGAACAGCCAGGCGCCTGCGAGGTTGCCGATCCAGGCCAGCGTCCAGAACCGCAGCACCCGGGGCCAGATCCGCCGATCGTCGAGCAGCGTCGCCGGCAGCACGACGTTCGCCTCGGTGAACAGCACCGCCTCGGAGAGCACCACGAAGAAGAAGCCCGCGCTGAACGCGAACCCCTCGATCAGCTTGCGGGTGCCCACCACCTCGATGCCCGTGCCGAGCAGGACCGAGAACAGCGCCCCGGCGGTGATGAAGCCCCCGCCGAGCAGGGCGAGGACCACGATCCGGGGCGCGGTCAGCTCGGCGACCCGGCCGCGCCCGAACGCGGCCATGCCGTCGACGACGCGCGAGGCGGCGAGGTACTGGGGATCGGGCGCAGCATCGGGTCTGGGCGCAGGAGCAGTCACGGCCGGCGTTCCTCGTCGTTGCAGCGGTGCGGCGCATCGCGGTCGACCCGGGGAACACCACGACCGTGCCCCGGCTTCCACCGGCCACCAGGTGGCGTCGGCGACTGCCCGCGACGCGGAAGCAACGTCGCGCCTCGATGGTTCCCGGGACACACCGCTGGGGTGGTCCCGCCCGCAGCGACCCAGGAGCCAGGATGCATGGCGAGACCAGCACGACCGCGACCGACACGACCGTGACCGCGAGCGAGCCCGACCCCGAGCGGCGGCGCCTGACCGGCCCGCACGGTGGCGCCTGGCGTCGATGGGGCCCGTACCTGAGCGAACGGGCGTGGGGCACGGTCCGGGAGGACTACAGCCCCCACGGCACGGCCTGGGAGGCGCTGCCGCACGACCACGCCCGCTCACGCGCCTACCGCTGGAGCGAGGACGGGCTCGCCGGGCTGTCCGACGACCAGCAACGGCTGTGCGTCGCCTTCGCCTTCCACAACGGGCGCGACCCGATCCTCAAGGAACGGCTGTTCGGCCTGACGGGCAACGAGGGCAACCACGGCGAGGACGTCAAGGAGCTGTGGTGGTACCGGGATGCCACGCCGACCCACAGCTGGTCCCGCTGGCAGTACGCCTACCCCCAGCAGGCCTATCCCTACGAGGAGCTGGTCGCGACCAACGCCGCGCGCGGACGCGACGAGCCCGAGTACGAGCTGCTCGACACCGGGGTCCTCGAGGACGGCCACTGGGACGTGACCGTCGACCATGCCAAGGCCGCACCGGACGACGTCTGCATCCGGGTCACGGTCGTCAACGCCGGGCCGGACGACGACACCCTCGAGGTCCTGCCGACGATCTGGTTCCGCAACACCTGGTCCTGGGGGGACGACGACGCGCCCGCTCCGCGCCTTCGCGCCGACGGGCAGCGCATCGTCGCCACCCACCCCGAGCTGCCGACGATGACGCTCACCGGCGACGGGACCGCCGGGTCGCTCTTCTGCGACAACGAGACCAACGCGCGGCGACTGTGGGGGGTCGACGGCCCGACCTACCCCAAGGACGGCATCAACGACCACGTCGTCCACGGTGCGGCGACGGTCAACCCGGGCCAGACCGGCACCAAGGCGGCCTTGCGCTACCGGATCCACGTGCCGGCGGGTGGCACGGCCGAGCTGCGCCTGCGGTTCAGCAGCGACCCCAGCCCGGATCTCGGCGCGTCGTGGGAGGACACGATGCGTACCCGTGAGCAGGAGGCGGACGCGTTCTACGCCGAGCTGGCGCCGACCGCGCCGTCGCAGGAGCGGGACGTGCTGCGCCAGGCCGCGGCCGGGATGCTGTGGGGCAAGCAGTTCTACCACCTCGACGTCGAACGCTGGCTCGACGGCGATCCGGGACAGCCTTCGCCACCCGCCGGGCGGCGGCACGGCCGCAACGCCGCCTGGCACCACCTCAACACCCACGACGTGCTGTCGATGCCGGACCCGTGGGAGTACCCGTGGTTCGCGGCGTGGGACCTGGCCTTCCACACCGTGGCGCTGGCCCACCTCGACCCGACCTTCGCCAAGGAGCAGCTGATCCTGCTGTGCCGCGAGTGGTACCAGCACCCCAACGGCCAGCTCCCCGCCTACGAGTGGGCCTTCGGGGATGTCAACCCCCCGGTGCACGCCTGGGCGGCGCTGCGGGTGTTCGAGATCGACGGCTCGCAGGACCACACCTTCCTCGCCCGCATCCTGCACAAGCTGCTGCTGAACTTCAGCTGGTGGGTGAACCGCAAGGACAGCCACGGCTCCAACGTGTTCGAGGGCGGCTTCCTCGGGCTCGACAACATCGGACCGATCGACCGCTCGGCGACCCTGCCGGCGGGCATCCGTCTGGAGCAGTCCGACGGCACCGCCTGGATGGCGATGTACAGCCTGAACCTGCTGGAGATGTCCCTCATCCTGGCCGAGCACGACCCGGCCTACGAGGATCTGGCGGTGAAGTTCAACGAGCACTTCGCCTACATCGCCACCGCGATGCACGAGCAGGGCCTGTGGGACGAGGACCAGGGCTTCTACCACGACCAGCTGCGCTGTGACGACGGCAGCACCGCCAGCGTCCAGGTGCGCTCGATGGTCGGGCTGATCCCGCTCTACGCCGTCACCACCCTTGGCCGGGCCACCCTGGAACGCCTGCCCAGCTTCGCCGGCCACTTCGCCTGGTTCCTCGAGCACAAGCCGCAGTACCGCGAGGCCGTCGGCCACGTCCGCCAGCTGGGTGAGCACGAGGGCCGCATGCTCTCGATCGCCTCGCCGGAGCGGCTGCGCCGGATCCTGGCCACGATGCTGGACGAGGAGGCGTTCCTGTCCCCCTTCGGGCTGCGCTCGCTGTCCCGCGAGCACCGCGACCAGCCCTTCACCCTCGAGCTCGCCGGCGGGCAGGCGACCGTCGGCTACGAGCCGGGCGAGTCCACGACGGGGCTGTTCGGCGGCAACTCCAACTGGCGGGGGCCCGTGTGGTTCCCGGTCAACCAGCTCGTGATCGAGTCCCTGCGCCGCTACCACCGCTTCCTCGGCGATGACTGGACCGTGGAGCTGCCGACCGGCTCCGGCCACGAGGCCCACCTCGGCGAGGTCGCCGACGAGCTGTCGCGGCGGCTGGTCGCGCTGTTCCTCGACGACGAGCACGGCCGCCGACCGGCCTTCGGTGACACCGACCGGCTCCAGACCGACCCCGTCTGGCACGAGCGCCTGCTCTTCCACGAGTACTTCCACGGCGACACCGGCGCCGGGCTCGGCGCCTCGCACCAGACCGGCTGGACCGGGCTCGTGATCGACCTGATCATCGGCCGCCACGCTGGCCCATCCCCGGCCGCCCCTGCCGCCAGCACCGAGGTGGACCGATGACCACGATCGGCTTCGGTCCACAGACGATCGCCCACCGCAGCGCGGGCGCGGGCCGGGAGTGGCTCGTGACCGACGGGCTCGGCGGCTACGCCATGGGCACCGTCGCCGGGCTCAGGACCCGCCGGTACCACGGCCTGCTGGTGGTCGCGACCGACCCGCCTGGCGGCCGGATGCTGGCGCTGGCCTCCCTCGACCCCGTGCTCGTGCTCGGCGACCGCCGTGTGCCGTTGGCCACGCATCGCTGGGCGGACGGGACGCTGGCACCGACCGGCCACGACCACCTCGCCAGCTTCACGCTGACCGACGGGATCCCGCGCTGGCGCTGGCAGGTCGGCGGCGTGGTCCTGGACCGCGAGATCGCGATGGTGCACGGGCGTCCCGCGGTCGCCATCACCCACCGCCTGCTTGCCGCCGACGGCCCCGTCCGGCTCGAGTTCGAGGTCCTGTGCACCTGGCGGGACGTCCACGGCGAACGCACCGCGGCGTCCACGCCGACGCTGGATGCGACCGCGGACGGGTTCGTGTTCGAGGACCGCTTCCGCGTCGCCGGCCCGGGCTTCGTCCCCGACGGCACCTGGTACCTCGGTGTCCGCCACGACGAGGAGGCAGCCCGGGGGCTCACCGCCACCGAGGACCTCTTCCGTGCCGGGCGGTTCGTCGCCGACCCGGCGGTCGGCGAGGTGGTCGAGGTCCGGGCCTGGGCCGACCAGCTCGCGGACGAGCCACCCTCCGCCACCGAGGTGGTCGACACCGCCCGGGCCCGCGCCCAGGTGCTGCTGCGCCGCGCCGACGCCGATCCCGGCGATGCGATCGATGGGCAGCTCGTGCTGGCCGCGGACGCCTTCCTCACGGCCGGACCGACCGTGGTCGCCGGCTACCCGTGGTTCGGGGACTGGTCGCGGGACACGATGCTGAGCTACGACGGGCTCCTGCTGTGGACGGGCCGGGCCGACGAGGGACGGCGGCTGCTCCAGCGGGCAGCGGCCAGCCTGTCGGACGGCATGCTGGCCAACACCGCCGACACCGGCCGGCTCGAGTACAACACCGTGGACGGCACCCTGTGGTTCGTCCACGCGGTCGGCCGGCACGTCGCAGCCACCACCGACACCGACCTGGCCGCCGAGCTGCTGCCGGCCCTGCGGGCGATCGTGGCGCACCATCGCGACGGGACCCGGTACGGCATCGCGGTGGACCCCGCGGACGGGCTGCTCACCCAGGGCGCCCCGGGGGTGGCCCTGACCTGGATGGACGCCCGCATCGACGGCGTCCCGGTGACCCCACGCCCGGGCAAGCCGATCGAGGTCAACGCGCTGTGGGTCAACGCGCTGACCACGACCGCGCTGCTGGCCGAGCTGGTCGGTGAGGATGCCGGCGACCTGCACGCTGCCGCGGAGCGGGCGGCCCGCTCGCTCAGACGACGCTTCGTCGTGGACGGCCGCGTGCTCGACGTCGTCGACGGCCCCGATGGCGACGACGCGGCGCTGCGACCCAACCAGCTGCTCGCGTTCTCGCTCCCCCACGCGCCGCTGGGCGATCGGGAGCTCGTGGCACGCTGTGGGCGTGCGCTGCTCACGCCGCTGGGCTTGCGGAGCCTCGCCCCTGACGACCCGGCCTACCAGGGCCGGCATCGCGGTGACGGCGCCACCCGCGACCGCGCCTACCACCAGGGCACGGTGTGGCCCTGGCTGCTCGGCCCGTACGTCGACGCCTGCCGGCGTACCGGCATCGACGCCTCGACGCTGCTGGAGCCGCTGGAGCGGCACCTCGCCGAGTGGGGTGTCGGCTCGGTGTCGGAGACGGCCGACGGCGATGCCCCCCATGACGCGACGGGGGCACCGTTCCAGGCCTGGTCGGTGGCCGAGCTGCTGCGCGCCCGACGCCTCCTGCAGGGCCGCCGCCTGCCGCGAGGAGCCGCACGATGACCCAGCCCCCGTTCCCGCTCGTCGAGCTGCCGGAGCTCACCACCGACCAGATGCGCGAGGTCGACCGCATCATGGTCGACGAGCTCCACATCGGCCTGGTCCAGATGATGGAGAACGCGGGCCGTCACCTCGCGCAGCTCGCGATCCACCGCCACCACCCCCGCACCTGCACGGTGCTCGCCGGCCCCGGCGGCAACGGTGGTGGCGGGCTGGTCGCCGCCCGCCACCTGGCCAACCGCGGCGTCGACGTCGAGGTGGTGCTGGCCGCACCCGACGCGATGACCGAGGTGCCGGCACACCAGCTCGACATCCTGCACCGGATGGGTGTCCCGATCCAGGAGACCCCACGCAGCGCGGACCTGGTGCTCGATGCCCTGCTCGGCTACAGCGGTCGCGGGGATCCGTACGGTCGGGCCGCCGAGCTCATCGCCTGGACCGGTAAGCAGGCGGGCGCCATCCTGGCCCTGGACAGCCCCAGCGGGCTGGACCTCACCACGGGGCGCATCGGCACCCCCTGCATCCGCGCCGACGCGACGTTGACGCTCGCGCTCCCCAAGCGTGGGCTGCAGGAGGTGTCGGTGGTGGGCGAGCTGTTCGCCGCGGACATCTCCGTCCCGCCGTGGGTCTACGACCGCTTCGGGCTCCGCGTCACGGCGCCGTTCGCCGAGTCGCCGATCGTCCGGGTCGCCGGCCAGCGCCTGACCTGACCCGACCGGCATCGGACCGGATGGAAGCGTTGGACAGGCCCATCGGTTGCCAGGGTGTCCCCACCAACCTGGCTCTGGAGGAGCTACATGTCGTTCACCACACGTTCGCTGACCGCAGGCATCGCGGGCGGTCTGGCCGGCGGCCTCATGTTCGGGATCATGATGTCCGCCATGGGCATGATGGACATGGTCGCGGGCCTCGCCAACTCCAGCAGCCTCGCCGTCGGGTGGGCCGTCCACCTGGTCATCTCCGTCGGCTTCGGCATCGGGTTCGCCGTGGTCCTCGGATCGCTGGCGACCAGCACCGCCCGTTCAGCTGGGCTGGGTGCCGTCTACGGCATGGTCGCCTGGGTCGCCGGCGCACTCGTCGCCATGCCGCTCATGCTGGGGATGCCGGCGCTGCAGATCGGCCAGACGCAGCTCCAGTCGCTCATGGGCCACGTGCTCTTCGGCGTGATCGCCGGCGTGGTCTACCAGCGGCTCGCCGGCGCCGAGCAGGAGGCGCCGAGCCGCATCTGAACCCCGACGTCCCGCGCACCGCGCCGCGACGGGATCCTCGCTCCGATCCCCGTTCGCTGCCCCGTCCTTTCCGCACACCTCCGTCAACGGAGCAGCGAGCCGGCGCGGTGCCGGGCCAGCCGTCGCCTCCACCCGGAGCGACGGCCTCGGGGTCGGCTCCCCGGCGAGCGAGCCGGGGAACCGACCCCACAGCCACCTCCGACCCCAACGCACGGGAGAACGACCATGATCAGCTTCGATCCCGTCACCGCGCTCCTCGCCGGACTCGCCGGCACGATCGCGATGACCGCCATGATGCAGGCCGCGACCGCCATCGGCATGACCCGCATGCCATCCATGACCCTGATCCAGGGGCTCATGCTCACCGACGACGTCGAGCGGGCGAAACGGATCGGGGCGCTGACCCACGTCGTGATGATGGGCACCGTGGTCTTCGGGCTCGGCTACGCGGGCATCTTCACGCTGCTCGATGACGCCAGCCTCGCCACCGGTGCCGTGCTCGGCCTCGCCCACGGCATCGCCGCCGGGCTCGCGATGACGATGATGGGCAGCATCCACCCGCGCATGGTCGCCCCGGCGGCGATGTCCGGTGCCCGTGACGGCGCGGTCGCGACCCTGACCGGGGGCGAACCGACGCTGGTGGCACCCGGGCTGTTCGCGCGCAACTACGGCCCGATGACCCCCGTCGGGCTCGTGATGGGCCACGTGCTCTTCGGCCTGGTGGTCGCGCTCGTCTACGGCGCCCTGGCCTGAGCCCGGACCGGCTGAGCTACGCTCTCGCGATGACCCGGAGGCCACGATGACCACGACGGCGGTCGAGGCGTACAACTACGCGACCTTCGACGGCTACGTGGCCTCGGGGGCCGAGGAACGCGAGTTCGCGGCGTGGCCGAACCTGCTCCACGTCGGCGAACCCGCCCCCGACATCGTGGCCAGCAGCCTGGACTCGGGGCAACGGGTCGCGCTGTCCTCGATCTGGAAGCGTCGCACCGTCGTGGTCGAGTTCGGCTCCTTCACCTGACCCTACTGCTCAGCAGAGGGTCCTCTGCTCGACGCTGCGGCCGACCGCCACCCCGACGTGGCCTGGTACTTCCTGTACACGCGTGAGGCGCACCCCGGGGAGCACGTCGGCCACCACACGTCGCTGGAGGTCAAGCGGCACAACGCGACCCTGCTGCGCGACGAGGTCGGGATCCGCCGTCCGATCCTGCTCGACGACCTGGCCGGGACCGCGCATCACGCCTACGGGCTGCTCCCCAACATGACCTACGTGATCGGGCGTGGCGGCCGCCTGATCTACCGTGCCGACTGGACCTCGGCGGCGAACGTCGCCTCGTTCCTGACCCGCTACGACGAGCAGCGACGCACCCGGCCGGCTCGTGGTGGCCGGTCGCCGTACGTCAGCGAGCAGCTCGAGTACCGCGATCAGGACCGCGAGGCGTTCGACCAGCGGCTCCGCCGCAACGGACCCCGCAGCTACGACGAGTTCCGACGAGCCGAGGAGATCTGGCGTGCCCGAGGCTGACGAGCACCGCGATGGTGAGGTGGGCGCGAGCCCCGATGACCCGCCGATGACGATGACCGGGTTCCGCGAGTCGTTCTACTACGGCGAGCACGCCGACATGCAGTTCAAGTACCTCGCCAGGCTCGATGACGCACGGGCCGCCGAGGCGATCGCCGCGGTGCTGGCCACCGTCGGCGAGGTGGTGGACACCGGCGACCTCGACGTGCTGCGCGCGAGGCTGTTCGCGCTGCAGGTGGCCGCGTACGCGCCGGACGGCCCGGTCGAGCCGACCGTGGAGGACGCCCCCTTCGCCCCGCTTGGCGGCCCGCTCGCCGAGCAGCGCCTCGCGCTTCTCACCGCCGGCGGGGTGTTCGATCGCGACGACGACCCGATGGGCCCCGACGGACCATCCCAGGCCGAGTCGCTGTCGATGATCCAGGACTTCCTCCGCGGTACCCCGACCCTGTCGACGATCGCCGTCGGGACGCCGCCCGACCGGCTGACGGCCCGCCATCCGGGCTACGACGCCCGCACGGCGCAACGCGACCCGGACACGGTGTTCCCCCTGACCCACCTGCGTGCGATCGCCGCCGAGGGCCGCGTGAAGCTGGCGGACGAGCACTACGCCTTCACCGGTGCGACCTCCCAGCGGCGTCTCGAGAAGCAGGTGGCACCCCGCTGGGCCGAGCACATGGCCGCGCGCGAGATCGACGTGTGCTTCCTGGTCGCCACCTGACCGGTCTGCCACGGGTCGGTCGGACTCGTCGCACGGGCCCTGGAGGCCATCGGCATCGCCACGGTGTCGGTCTTCGTCCGGGCCTTCGAACACCGCGCGGTGCAGCTGCAGGTCCCGCGTACGCTGGTCACCCCACACCTGATGGGCCGCACGATCGGCCCGGTCGGCGACCGGCCACGCCAGCGCGCCGTGGTCGAGGCGGCGCTCGAGCTGCTCGAGGACGCGACCGTCGGTGCCACCGTGCGCCGCTTCCCGCCGACCGCCTGAGCCTCCCGCCAGCTCTGCGACCGGAACCGAGGAACCGGAACGTCGGCGACGCGCCGCGGGCTCGATCGGCGACCCGCCGCGAGGTCAGCCCGTCGCGCGACGGTGGTGCGTGCCGTCGAAGGTCGTGCGCCCGGTCGCGCGCAGGTGCTCGAGGAGCGGCACGGCGTGGCGGCGTGGCAGTCCCCACACCTGTCGCGCATCCGAGGCGGTGAACGCGGCCCCGCCCGCACCTGGGCCGGCGTCGAGCGCCTCCACCGCCCGCTCGACCGTGGCCGGAGCGAACAGCAGCCCATCGCGCTGTACCAGCCGTCCGGTGTCCAGGAGCGGCTGGAGCTCGAAGCGCGCCATGCCGTACCCATCGACGACCCGGGCCGTGTCGACGACGACCAACCCGGGGCCCTCCAGCTCGGCCAGCAGCTGGCCCTGCCGTTCGCGCCGGCCGGCCCGGTAGTCGTCGAGATGGTCACGGTGCACGACCCGCCCACCGACCTCGACCGCCTCGCCGGAGGCGAGCACGGCGCGCAGCACGGCCGGCCACAGCGTGCGTGGGCAGCCGTGGGACTCGACCGCGGCGAGCAGCTGGTCGTGGGTGACCACGAGGTCGTCGGCGGCCAGCTCCCGTGCTGCCTCGACGGCAACGGACCGCCACCGGGCCAGCCGCTGCCGTTCGGTGACCTCACCGTCGAGCACCACGAGCCTCGGGTCGTCGTCCAGCGCCGGGACCAGGGGCCGTCCGAGCGCTCCCTCGAGCTCCTGCAGGCCCGTGATGCCTCCCCGCAGCGCCACCACGGCGTCGGCCGGGGACGCGCCGTTCCTGGCGTCACGGACCGCACCCAGGACCGCTTCGAGCGCCTCGGCGTGCACGAGGCGTTCCGTCACGCCCCGTCGGCTCCGGGCGGCAGCGGGGTCCAGGACCGTGCCCCCGGCTGCGGTGATGCGTCGGCCGACCTCCCGGAGCACGAACCGGTCGCCGATGCGCACGGGGAGCGGACCCTCCACCTCCAGCCGTGCCGGGCCCTGCTCACCGGGCCGCAGCTCCCCGAGCAGCGGGAGCACACGTGCGACCCGGTGCGCGGTCCCCAGATGCACCTGCCATGCGCCCCGGTGCCCGACCCCGCCGTGCTGGAGGACCTCGAGCCAGACGTCCAGGGCCTCGCTCACGACCCCGGCGGGCGCACCCCCGGTGCGGAGCCCGACCAGGGCGGACCCACGATCGACCCGGTCACCGTCGACACCGGCCAGCGCCACCGCGACCCGTGCCGGCGCGGTCGCCACCGGGACCGGGACCTCCAGGCTGCGCAGGTCGCGGATGCGTCCACGGGTCGGACCGGGAAGCACGGCGACCTGCTCCCCGCGCCGGAGCTGCCCGCTGGTCAAGGTGCCCGTCACCACGGTCCCGGCGCCGGCGACGGAGAACACGCGGTCGACCCACAGACGGGGGAAGGCCCCGTCGACGAGGTGGGCCGGGTCACGATCGGGGTCCACCGCCCCGGCCACCGACGGGGTATCCGACGACCGGGACAGTCGCTGCACCAGGGTGGTTCGGAGCTCGTCCAGACCGAACCCATCGAGCGCGTCGACCGCCACCACCGGGACCGCGACCGCCCCGGCACGGGCCAGCCGCTCGCGAACGTCGGCGACGACCGCCGCCGTGCGGACCGGACCCGCCGGGGTGGCCTTGGTCACGACCGCAGCGGTGAGACGCCGACCGAGCACGGTGACGATCTCCAGGTGCTCCTCGGACTGGGCCGACCAGCCGTCGTCCGCGGCGACCACGAACAGCACCTCGTCCACCGCACCGACCCCGGCCAGCATGTTGGTCAGGAAGCGGTCGTGGCCCGGCACGTCCACGAAGGCGACCGTCATGGTCTGCCCGCCCGCGTGCAGCTCGGTCCACACGTACCCGAGCTCGATGGTCAGTCCGCGCCGACGCTCCTCCTCGAGCCGATCGGGCTCGCGTCCGGTCAACGCGCGGACGAGGGCGCTCTTGCCGTGGTCGACGTGCCCCGCGGTCGCGACGACCTGCATCACGCCCGGGCCTGCGCCATCGCCGTGGCGGTGCGGATCGCCGTGGCGAGCTGGCCGTCCGCCTCCGGGGGCACGGCGCGCAGGTCGAGCACGACCCGGCCCTCCACGATCCGCGGCACGACGGCCGGGCTCCCGGTCCTGAGCAGCCGGGCCAGGCGGTCCGCGGGGCCGGCGAGCACCAGCCCCGCACTGGGCAACGTGGCCCCCGGGGTCGAACCGCCGCCGAGGACGGCCTCGAGCGCGGCCACCTCGATGTCGGTGCCGGCACAGGCGTCGGCGATGGCCGCGGCCCGTCCGCGCAGCGCCGCCACGTCCGTCTCGGCCATGCGCCACACGGGCAGCTCGTCGGCGGCGTCCCGCTCGTAGCTGGCCAGGGTCGCAGCGAGCGCGGCCAGACGGAGCTTGTCCAGCCGGAGCGCCCGTGCCAACGGGGCCCGTCGGCACCGGTCGACGAGCTCCTGGCGGCCGGCGATGATGCCCGCCTGGGGACCGCCGAGCAGCTTGTCGCCGGAGAACACCACCACCGAGGCGCCGGCGACGATCGCCTCGAGAGCCGCCGGTTCGTCGGGAGCCGCGGGATGCGCGCGGAGCAACCCGGAGCCGAGGTCATCGATGAAGGGCACCCCGGCCGCCGCTGCCACCTCGACGAGCTCGGCGGTGGTGGGGCGGTGCACGAAGCCGTCCATCCGGAAGTTGCTGGGGTGGACGCGCAGGATCGCGCTCGCCCCCGCCTCGACCGCCTCCCGGTAGTCGCGCACGTGCGTCCGGTTGGTCGTGCCGACCTCGATCAGCGTGGTGCCCGCCGACCGCACGATGTCCGGGATCCGGAAGGATCCGCCGATCTCGACCAGCTCGCCGCGACTGACCGCGACCCCTCCGTCACCGGCCAGCGCGGTGAGCGCCAGCACCAGGGCGGCCGCACCGTTGTTCACCGCGAAGGCCGCTTCGGCGCCGGTCAGCCGGACCAGGGGGTCCCGGACCGGCGCGTCCCGGCCGCCCCGCTCACCGGTGCGCAGATCCAGTTCCAGGTCGACGGTCCCGGCCGCTGCGGTGAGTGCCGCGACGGCCGCGGGCGACAGCGGGGCACGACCGAGGTTGGTGTGGAGCAGCACCCCGGTGGCGTTGATGACCTCTGTGAGCTGCGGTGTCGCTCGGTCGGCGACCGCGGCGACCGCCCGGGCGACGAGCAGGTCCTCGTCGTCGATGGTGCCCCCGGCGGCGGCACGTCCTCGCGCCTCGTCCAGGACGGCTCGCAACGAGGCGAGCACCGGCTCACGGCCGTGCTCGGCGATCGCCTCCACCACGAGCGGTCGGTTGACCACGCGACCGATGGCGGGGACCGCACGTCGCGGGTCGCTCATCCCTCGACCACCTGGACGCTGCCGGGCTCGCCCACCGAGGTGGTGCCGATCCGTGCGGCGGCATGCCCGAGCTCGGTGAGGGCGTCCACGGCGGCGGCGGCACGATCGGGATCGACGGTGAACAGCAACCCGCCGGAGGTCTGCGCGTCGGCCAGCAGCAGCCGGGTCCGATCGGACGGCAGGGGTCCGGTGAGGTAGCGAGCAGCCTGTTCGGCGTTGCGCCGTGAGCCGCCGGGGACGAACCCCGCGTCGAGCAGTGCGCCGACCTGCGGCAACAACGGCACCCGTGCCGCTTCCACGCTGGCCGCGATGCCGCTCGCGCTGGCGAGCCGATGCAGATGGCCGAGCAGCCCGAACCCGGTGACATCGGTGGCGGCGGTGGCGTGGTGGTCGCTGGCGATGCGCGCAGCGTCGCGGTTGAGCCGGGTCATCTCCGAGACCGCCGCGCGGTAGGCGACGGCGAGCGGGGCGTCGCGGTCGCCGGTCAGCGGCGCCGACCGTTTGAGCGCCGTGGTCACGACCCCGGTCCCGATCGGCTTGGTCAGCACGATCGCCTGCCCGGGGCGTGCCCGGGCGTTGGTCAGCAGCTGGGCCTCGTCGGCATCGCCGATCACGACCTGGCCGAACAACGGCTCGACCGAGTCGATCGAGTGACCGCCGGCGATGACGTACCCCGCGGCTGCGGCCACCTCGACGGCACCCTCCAGCACCTCGCGCAGCAGGTCGGCGTCGAGCTCCCGTGGCCACCCCACCAGGTTCAAGGCCAGTCGAGGTGTCGCCCCCATCGCGTACACGTCGCTGACCGCGTTGGTCGCCGCGATCCGACCCCAGTCGCCCGGATCGTCGACCAGGGGGGTGAAGAAGTCCGTGGTGGCGACGAGCACGCGACCGCCCGGCTGCCGCCAGACCGCCGCATCGTCGCCGCTCGCGAGCCCGACGAGCAGGTCCTCGTGCGCCGGCCAGCGCACCCCGCCGAGGATCCCCGTCAGCTCGTCCAGGCTCAGCTTGCAGGCGCAGCCGGCACCGTGGCTCAGTGCGGTCAGCCGCACGGGCGGGTCCCCGGGGTTCGGCATGGGTCCTCGATCTCGTGGCGGGGTCGGCGGGAACTCTACGGGCGCGGTCCGCCGATGTCCCGCCCGCCCGCGGGCCGTCGGAGCGGCGAAGGCGCCACGGTCAGCCGGTACGGTGCTCGCGGGCACGACCGTGCTCGGAGGTGTCCGGTTCCCTGGTGGGGCCCCCGGTCTTCAACACCGGCGAGAGGCGGAACCATCCGCCTCTGGCGGGTTCGATTCCCGTCCACCTCCGCCGTCGCCCTCGGCGACCCTGTCGGAGGCCGTCGCGGACGCGGGACCTCGGGCTCTCCCCGCCCCTCCCACAGCATCGTCGCTGCCTGGGCCCCTCGCTGGACAGCGACCGCGGTCACGGGACGACGCTGCGGACCGGCGGCGCACGATCGGAAGGGAAGGGTTCCGCCTGGCAGTCGGTTGTCCCAGCGAGGACGAGGAGAGGCCGACCATGCCGGACGTGACCCTGCAGTACTTCGATGGCTGCCCCAACTGGCAGCTGGCCGACCAGCGGCTCACCGCCCTCCAGGCCGAGCTGGATCTCACGATCGCCTACCACCGCGTCGAGACGCCGGAGGAGGCCGAGCGGGTCGGGTTCCGTGGCTCGCCCAGCCTGCTGATCGACGGCACCGACCCGTTCGCAACCGACGCCGACCCCGCCGGGCTCGCCTGCCGCGTCTACGACACCCCGGACGGCCCGCAGGGCGCACCGACGACGGACCAGCTCCGGCGGGTCCTGCGCGGTGGAGGGCCCGTATGAGCGGCGTGCTTTCCACCGAACGGGTCTCACTCACCCGGCTCACCCCGCCACGACCGCTGCGCGAGGCGCTCGCCGCGGACGTGCGACGCGGGCTGACGGGGCCCCGCAAGTGGCTGCCGCCGATCTACTTCTACGACGCCCGAGGCTCCGAGCTGTTCGAGCGCATCACCGAGCTCGAGGAGTACTACCCGACCCGGGTCGAGCGAGGGATCCTCGCCCGCCACGCCGACGACCTCGTCGCCGCGATCGCCCCTTGCGAACTGCTGGAGCTCGGCTCGGGCTCCTCCGCGAAGACCGACCTGCTCCTCGCCGCGCTCCAGCGCTCCGGGGGGCGTCGCTACGCCGCCCTGGAGATCTCCGAGGCGGCGCTGGTCGGCGCGATCGAGCGTCTCGAGACCCGGCACCCGTGGCTGTCGATCGACGGCTACGTCGGCGACTTCCACCACGACCTGCCAGCCATCGAGCGCCTCGGTCCCCGGCTGATCGCCTTCCTCGGCTCGACCCTCGGCAACCTCGCGCCGGCCGAACGTGAGGTGCTGCTGTCCTCGGTCGCGGACGTGCTGGCTCCCGACGACGGGCTCCTGCTCGGGGTCGACCTGGTCAAGAGCGCGTCCGAGCTCGTCCCCGCCTACGACGATGCGCTCGGGGTGACCGCCGCGTTCAACCGCAACGTCCTCGAGGTCATCAACCGCGAGCTCGACGGCGACCTCCCCGTCGAGAGCTTCGCGCACCGCGCGGTGTGGAACCGGGCCGCGGAACGCATCGAGATGCACCTCGTGGCGACGACGACCGTGCGGGCGCGGCTGGCCGCCATCGACCTGGACCTCGAGTTCCGGTCCGGGGAGCACATCGTGACCGAGCACTCCCACAAGTTCCGGATCGAGCAGCTCCGCCGGGAGCTACTCCTGGTCGGCCTGCGTGTCAGCCAGGTGGTCACCGACGACCGCGATCGCTTCGCCGTGGTGCTCGCCCGGCCTGCCTGACCCGCCACAGGACCCCGATCGAGGGAGGAACGGCGATGCCGACCCACCTGCCGAGCGCAGCCCTCGACGCCGCCGCGCTGCGGGCGCAGGTCGAACGGGCGACCACCGGCGCCCACGGCGCCGCAGGGCTCGGCGTGGAGGTCGAGCTGCTGCCGTTCGCGACCACACCGGCGCTCCGGCGCCTCCCCATCTCGACCGGCGACGGCACCCTCGCGCGCCTTGCGGCCGTCCCGTCGGTGCACGCCTCGCTGGGCCCTGATGCGCGGCTTGAGGAGGACGGCTGGTGGGCTGGCGGCGCCGACGGTGCACGGATCACCTTCGAACCGGGTGGGCAGCTGGAGATCTCGAGCTGCTACCGGCCGCGCCCGGCCGAGGCCCTCGCGAGCGCGGACCACGCCACCGCGGTCCTCGCGGCTGCGCTCGCGCCGCATGCCCGTCTGGTCGCCGTCGGGATCGACCGCTGGACGCCCGGCACGGTCCCGCAGCAGCGCACGGCGCCCCGGTACCCCGCCATGGGCCACTACCTCGCCGAACGCGGCCCCGCGGGGCGGACCATGATGCGCGATACCGCGGCCCTGCAGCTCAACCTCGACCTGTCGGACGGCCAGGAGGCCCGCGCGCGCTGGTCGGTGACCAACCTCCTCGCTCCGGTCGCGACGGCGACCTTCGCCACCAGCCCGTCCGCGGACGGTCGCATCCGGTCGCTCCGCAGCCGAGCCTGGCAGCAGCTCGATCCCAGCCGGACCGGGTTCGTCGCCGACGACGACCCCGGGGCGAGCCTGGCGGATCAGCTGGAACGGTTCGCGCTGGAGGCCGACGTCCTCCTCGTCATCCGGCCGGACGGCAGCGTGCTCCCCGGGCGGCCGGGCTGGCGGTTCGGCGACTGGCTGGCAAACGGCGACCCCCGGCTCGGGTGGCCGACGGCGGCGGACCTCGCGGTCCACCTCACGACCCTGTTCCCCGAGGTCCGTCCCCGCGGCTACCTCGAGATCCGCTCGATCGACGCGGTGCCGGCCCGCTGGCGCCACGTGCCGGCGGTGCTCTACCTCGGTGCGACCTACGACCCGCGCGCACGCGACCGCATCCTCGAGGTCCTCAGCCGACGTGCCGAGGGACCCTTGCAGCAGCTCCAGCACGCCGCCGTCGTCGGGGTCTCCGATCCGTCGTGGTGCGCGCTCGCCGTGGAGGTGTGGTCCTTCGCCCTGGAGGGGGCCGCTCGACTCCCCGACGGTGCGCTCGGCCACGACGACCTGCGCAACGCCGAGCGGTTCCTCGACCGCTTCACCCTGCGGGGACGCACCCCCGGTGACGACCTGCTCGACCTCTGGCGGGCGGCCGGTCCTGCGGCAGCGCTGCGCTGGGCCGCCGAACCCACGTCGCCGTCCCACCCGGCGGTCGCGCCGGCAGCGACACAGCGCCACGCGCAGGAGGTCCCACGATGACCCGCCCGACGGACCTGCACCGGGCCCTCACCCGGACCCTCGAACGCGGGCGGGCGCACACCCACCGGCTGGTCCGTGAGCTCGACGACGAGGTGCTGCACGACCAGCCGGTGGACTTCCTCAGCCCGCTGGTCTGGGACCTCGGCCACATCGCCTGCTTCGAGGACCTCTGGCTGGTCCGGCGGCTGACCGGTCGCGGGTCCCGGGACCCGGAGCGCGATCACCTCTACGACGCCTTCGAGCACCCACGCTGGACCCGAGGCGAGCTACCGCTGATGCCGCCGTCGGACGCCCTGCGCTACCTCGACGATGTCCGCAGCGAGACCCTGGACGTGCTGCACAGCCTGGAGCTGCCGCCCGACGCCCCGCTGCTCGCGGACGGCGCCGTGCACCGGATGATCGCCCAGCACGAACGCCAGCACCAGGAGACGATGCTCCAGTCGATCGGGCTCCGGCCCGACCGACCGTACGCCCCAGCACGGGCGAAGCCGGTCCCGGTCCGCCGACGGGTCGACGACCGCGAGCGGGTCCTGGTGCCGGCCGGCGCCTTCTGGATGGGTACCGACGACCGCGGCTGGTCCTACGACAACGAGCGCCCGCGGCATCGCGTCGAGCTCGCGGCCTTCGCGCTGGACCGCTACCCCGTCACGACCCGCCGCTACGCCGCCTTCATCGCGGATGGTGGCTACGACCGACCCGAGCTGTGGTCCGAGCGCGGCTGGCGCTGGCGCTGCGACAGCGGGCATCGGGCGCCGCAGGGGTGGCAGCGCGACCGCACCGATGGCTGGCTCCGGCTGCGGTTCGGTCACCTCGAGCGCCTGGACCCGCGTGAGCCGGTGCAGCACGTGAGCTTCTTCGAGGCCGAGGCCTTCGCGCGGTGGGCCGGCGGGCGCCTCCCGACCGAGGCCGAGTGGGAGAAGGCCGCGGGCTGGGACCCGGCGACCGGCACGTGCCGGACCTACCCCTGGGGCGAGAGCAGCCCCGGGCCCGACCGGGCCAACCTCGGTGCGCGCCGCTTCGGACCCATGCCGGTCGGCAGCTTCCCGGCGGGCGCGTCCGCGGTCGGCGCCGAGCAGCTGGTCGGTGACGTCTACGAGTGGACGAGCTCCGGCTTCGATCCCTACCCCGGCTTCCGCGCCTTCCCCTACCCGGAGTACAGCGAGGTGTTCCTCGGCGGGGACTACCAGGTGCTGCGCGGCTCGTCGTGGGCGATCGGGCCCCAGATGGCGCGCGCGACCTACCGCAACTGGGACCACCCGTACCGCCGGCAGCTCTTCGCCGGGCTGCGGGTCGCCTACGACCTCTCGGTCTGACCCCTCCGGAGGAGCCATGTGCCGCATGGCCGGCTACGTCGGGGTCACCCGCACGGTGGATGCGCTGCTCTACGACGCCCCGCGGTCGCTGCACGAGCAGGCCTACGCCCCGCACGAGCAGCAGGACGGCACCGTCAACGTCGACGGGACCGCGGTCGCGTGGTGGCCCGATCACGCCCCCGGACCGCTGCGCTACGCCACCACGCAGCCCCCGTGGTCGGACGAGAACCTCCGGGAGCTCGCGCCGCACCTCCACGCCCGCGCGATGATCGCGGCGGTCCGCGGCGCCACCCCCGGCATCGCCGGGGGGCGGGCCGCGATCGCCCCGTTCGTCCTGGGCGGGCTCGCGATCGCCCACAACGGGTGGCTCGGTGGCTTCCACGAGACCGTCGCACCGCGGCTGCTCGCCGACCTGCCGTCGGCCTGGGTCGGCCAGCTGTCCGTGCTGTCGGACTCGCTGCTGGTGGCGCTGCACCTCGCCGCCCGCCAGGAGCCCGGCCGCGCGCTGGTCGACAGCGTCGGCGCGACCCTGCGGTACGTGCGCGGGGTGTGCGCCGAGCTCGGGCAGCCGGCGACGTTGAACCTGCTGGTCAGCGACGGGCGCCGGCTCGTCGGCAGTCGGGTGAGCGTCGACCGCCCCCACAACAGCCTCTACACGCTGGTGGACGGCGTGTCGCCCTGGTCCGATGGGGCGCTGATCGCGTCGGAGCCCCTGGACGGGCGCCCGTGGCAGCCGGTGCCCGTGGAGCACCTCGTCGAGGTGACGCCCGGCTCGGTGCGGACCGAGCCGCTCGGTGCGAGCTGATCACACGGTGCGGTCGCGCCCGCCGGCCAGGGCCCGGTAGGCGAGGCTCGTGGCCACGCCGAAGACCAGATGGGCCGTGACGTCCTTGGCGATCGTGGCGGCGTCGTAGCGCCAGATCGGTTCGTAGATGCCCATCGCCCCCAGGGTGGCGTAGCTGTTGGCCACGGCCCCCGCCCCGGTCGCCACGCCGGCGGGCAGCGGCGGCCGGCCGTCGAGCAGCAGCGCGTGCGCCACCCCGTAGCCGGCACCGGTCAGCCAGTGCATCGCGTTGGTGGTCGTAGCGGCGGCGCTGTCCGGGAGCGTCACCCCGACCGTGTCCGCGAGGCGCTTGCCGACCTGGCCCGGCGCCGAGGCCTCCTCGAACGAGGCGACCGACCCGGCGAACTCCCAGGTCAGCGGCCCGTCCTCGCCACCTCCGCGGCGGTAGCGGCCGTACCAGACGAGATCCATCGCGACCGTCCCGATGGCACCGGCGACGGCGCCGAGCGCGATCCGCGTGACGAACGAGGTCATCGGTCCCTCCCTGCGTGTGGCGGCCCGCGGTGCGGTCCGTGCCCCGGGAACCTCCCACCGACGCGACCCCTTCCACCGTCGGTGCATCCCACGCCACGACCCGACACCGCTCCACGTCTGCGACCGCCCGGAGTCGCACGGTACCTCGGACCGGTGGGAAGAAGTCCAGCGAGCTCCCGGTTGCCAGACCACGCGGGAGGAGCGGACGGATGTCACTCGACCAGCACCGACGGGACGGGCGACACCTGCTGCTGGTCGGAGGCGGGACGCGACGCGTCTAGCCACGCGTCGATGCACCCCACCCCCGACCGGTCCCACCCGTGCCAACCCTACGAAGGAGAGTCGGATGGAACGCGCAGGAGTATGGAACATCCACCGGTGGATCGCCACCATGCTGGCGGTCGCGCTGCTCGCAGCGGCGGTGCTCGTGACCGGCGGAGCGAGCGCGGATGCCCGCGGCCCCTCCCGGTCGGTCGCCGCGGTGCCGGACGGGTTCCAGCAGCAGCTGACCTACATGGCGCAGCCCCGCGACGTCGAGAACCCCACGGTCGTGAACTACGCGACCTTCGAGGAGTTCCAGGCCGAGGTCTGGGGCCGCGACGCGGACGACATCGCAGCGTTCCGTGCCGAGGCGATCGAGTTCTACTACGAACGCTTCGGCCTGGACTTCAGCGACGCCGTGATCGACGAGTACGGCGTGCAGACCATCACCGATCCCGGCACCAAGATGGACGTGACGCTGACCCCGAGCTTCGTCGCACCGGAGACCGAGTACCGCGCCTACACGATCGGCGGTCGCTGGACCCCGCCGGAGGGCTACGTCGTGCGTGACTCGAGCTTCAACGTCATGCTGCCGCCACGCATCGAGCTGGGCGGGGACTACGGTGGGGACGACGGCAAGGTCGCCGCGGACGGCGGGCTGCTGGCCTTCGGGGACTACAGCATCCTGATCCCCGGTCCGGGCAACAGCGGCAACGACGAGACCATCGACATCCGCTTCCTCTCCACGGGACCGATCGTGGCGAACGCCGATGGGGCCATGACCTTCATCTGCGACCTCGAGAGCGAGCGCTGGGGTTCCGGCCAGGCCCGCGGCATCGTCACCCCGAACGGGGAGATCCGCAACGTCCTGACCTTCCCCTCGACCAGCTGAGCCGCGACGAGGGCGTCGGTCGCACCATCGGTGCCGTCATCGCAGCCGCGATGGCGGCACCGTCCGACGTCCGGCCGAGGTCGGCGATGGAAGGGATCGGGCGAGGTCCCGGTTGCCTTGGTTGACAACGCAACCGCAACCGGAGGTCCCATGCCACGTGTCCCCGTCCACACCGTCGCCGACGACACCTGGTCCGCGGCGCTGGAGGCCGGCTGGACCGAGCGCGAGCTGCTCGAGGGCTACGCCGAGCTCGACCTGCCCGCTGCACCGAAGCTGGACTGACCGACCGCCGGACCGACCATCCATCCGACCACCAAGGAGCATCCCATGACCCGAGTCCTGCTGGGTGACCACGTCATCGCCGAGAGCGACGACACGATCGTCGTCGAGGGCAACCACTACTTCCCGCCGGACAGCATCCTCGCCGGGGCTCTCCAGGAGAGCCAGAAGCGGACGCAGTGCCACTGGAAGGGCACGGCGACCTACCACCACCTCGTCGTCGACGGGGAGACCACCACGGATGCGGCGTGGAGCTACCCGACGCCGCTGCCGAAGGCCCAGAACATCACGGGCTACGTGGCCTTCGACAAGCGGAAGGTCCGCGTCAAGCGCTGAGCCGGACGCCCGTGTCACGGCCCCCACCAGCAGCACGCCCAGCCCGACGGCTCAGCGATGGTGTGCGTGGGGGCCGCCGGCCATCTGTCCGGCCACGGGGACGGCTGCGTCGGCCAGGAACGCCGCAGCCAGCTCGTACGCCGGCTCGATGAGCTCGGCACTGCTGTCGAGATCGAGCAGCGAGCGGTTCCGGGTACAGGGCCGGGGCAGGTAGACCAGCGGGACCTCCTCGGCCACCAGCGGAGCCTCGACCAGGACCCGCTGCCGCATCGCCGTGGACATCGCGAGGACCAGCCCGTCCGGGAAGCCCCTCGGTAGCTCGTCGAGGTGGCAGACGTCCCCGACGTCCAGGACCACGATCGAGCGTGCGCCGGCATCCAACGCCGCCCGCAACGGCACGTTGGCGACGCTGCCCCCGTCCCACAACGGTGACCCGTCGACGGTCACCGGCGGGAACATCCCGGGCAGCGCGGTCGCGGCCAGCAGGGCGGGCACGAGCTGGCCGGTCGACAACCGACGCACGTGCCCGGTCAGCACCTCGCTGGCGATCACCGTGAGCGGCAGCGCGAGCTCCTCGAACCGACGCGCACCCAGGCTGCGGCGGATCAGCGTCTCCAGACCGCTCGCGGGATGGAGGTAGCCGGTCCGGGCGGCATGCACGATCTGAGCCGCGACCGACCCCGGGAACACCTCACGCCGGCGCAACCCACGCCAGATCGTCTCCAGCCGCGTGACGGCCGCCGGGACCAGCCCGAGATGGGCCGTGACCGCGGCGTTGAGGGCACCCACCGAGGTGCCCACCAGCAGGTCCGGGCCGATCTGCGCCTCACCGAGGGCACGCAACATGCCGACCTGCATGGATCCCAGGCTGGCGCCGCCGCTACAGACGAACGCCCGCGGCCGCGGCAGCGCAGCCGCCCAGCGTCCGGGGACCGGATCGACTGCGGCGGGAGCGGACATCGGGCACCACCTCCGCGGAACGGCCGGCAGCCACGTCGGGTGGAACCCGCGTGGCCTGCCGGCTGTTCCCCTGCAGGTGTGCCGGTCAGGTGACCGGACGGGTGAACAGCACCGGGTCCGAGACCCCGAGGGTGTCGAACATGCGACCGAGGTTCACGAAGGTCGTGATGACCGCCGTGAGCTCCAGCAGCTGCCCGTGGTCCCAGCCGGCGTGCAGCGACTCCCACAGCTCGTCCCCGACATCGTTGGCGTCGACGGCGATCTGCTCGATGTAGGCGAAGACGGCCCGCTCCGCCGGGGTGAAGTGCGGGCTGTCCTGCCACAGGGCGTTCTGCAGGTCACCGATCCTGGACGTGTCGTTGCCCAGCTCGACGGCGAGCCGCTCATGGGCGCCGTAGCTGTAGTAGGCACCGGTCGCACGCAGGGTCTTGAGGATCACGAGCTCCTTGAACGCCCAGCTCACCCGACCCTCCTGCAGCAGCTGGATGGTCAGGTCGGTGATCGAACGGCAGAAGGCCGGGTTGGTCCCCAGCACCTTCACGAAGTTCGGGACGTGCCCGAAGTGCTCCTCCGCGTCGCGGTAGACCACCTCGACGTCAGCGGTGGGGGTGTCGAGTACAGCGGTAGCTGGCATGGCGGCCTCCTCAGGCGGATGGGGACTGGGCGAGGAAGTGGTCGAGGTGGTGCCGTGACGCCACCGACACCGGCGGCTCCGCGGCGAAGAGCACGGGTTCGTGCCCGTGCCAGACCTCCTCGAGCTGGACGCCGAGCGCGTCCCCGAACTTCGAGACCTGCAGGTAGGCCCCGATGGTGGCCACCACCTCGACGATCTGACCGTCGTCGTAGTGCTCCCGGACCCGGCGCCACACCTCGGCCGGGATCCGCTCCGGATCGAGCACGACATGGCTGCACAGGTCGAGGATCGCCACCTCAGCGGGCGTGTAGTGCGGCGAGGTGCGGTACTCGACCCCGACGATGTCCGCCTGCTTCTGCGGGGTGACACCGAGGCGTCCGGCCACGACCTCGTGCTGGGTCACGCAGTACAGGCAGTCCCCCATCTTGGTCGACTTGAGGATCAGCAGCTCCTTGTCGACCCACGGGATCTGGCCGTCCTGCAGGATGTCGAAGTACACCTGCCACATCGGGCGCGCGATCTCCGGCGCGTTCCCGGTGATCTTGAAGATGTTGAGCACCATCTCGAAGCGTGCTTCGGCGTCGTCGTAGACCTGCTTGGTGACCGGATCCGCATCCTCCGGCTCGATGTAGGGCAACCGTGGCATGACCGTCCTCTCCTCTCCCCGATGCCAGCTCCCACCAGCACCGCCGTTCTGAAGCGAACGCTTCAGAAGTATCTTTGTAGCGCGTGCTTCACTATCTTGTCAACGGTGGGTCCATCCGACCTCGAGACCCTGCAGCGGAAGGGACACCCGTGGCTGCCACGACGGCGCGAGGACGACCGCGCAGCTTCGATCTCGATGCGGCCCTCGACGCATCGCTCGAGCTGTTCTGGCGCGACGGGTACCGGGCGACCTCCACGCGTGAGCTGGAGAGCCGGTTGGGGGTCAACCAGTCCAGCCTGTACCACGCCTTCGGTTCCAAGGCGGGGCTGCTGACCGCGGCCCTCGACCGCTACGAGCAGCGCGTCGACGCGGCGCTGGTCACCCCGCTGGAGTCCTCACCGCTCGGCCTCGAGGCGCTGGCGCGCTTCTTCGCGGACCTGCACGACTGGATCAGCGCCGACGGCAAGCGCGGATGCCTGGTGATCAACCTCGCGGCCGAGGATGATGGCGAGGACGCCGAACTGACCCAGCGGACCCGTCGCTACCAGCAGCGGGTCCGGTCCGCATTGGCGCGAGCGCTGCAACGCGCCGCCGACCTGGGAGAGATCGCGGCGGACACCGTCGAGCAGCGCACGGAACTGCTGTTCGGTCTGGTGCTCGGACTCAACCTCGCGGTCCGCGGCGGCGCGACACCGACCGAGGTGGCGGTGCTGCTCGCCGGGGTCGAGCAGCAGATCGAGGCGTGGCGGCTGCCTACCGACTGAGCCGCGACACCGGCCCGTGGCGCGAGCGCAGGTGGGCCCGCCGCCGGGGAAGGGCGGCGGGCCCCGGGATCACAGCTCCTCGGCGCGGACCTGCTCGAGCAGCCGGAGCCACACCTCCGAGATGGTCGGGAAGGCCGGCACGGCGTGCCACAGCCGGTCGATGGTGACCTCGCTGACGATCGCGATGGTGGCGGCGTGCAGCATCTCGCCGACGCCGGGGCCGACGAAGGTCGCCCCGAGGATCGTGCGACGCGCGCGGTCGATCACGAGCTGCGCGGTGCCGCTGGTCCCCTTGCCGTTGAGCGCACCGCCCGCGGTATGCCCGAGGTTGTAGCTGACCGCCAGCACGTCGTGGCCGGCATCCTTGGCGCCCTGCTCGGTCAGCCCGACGGCGGCGATCTGCGGGTCGGTGAAGACCACCCGCGGCACGGCGCGGTGATCTGCCCAGGCCGGGTCGACGTCGACCCCGGCCAGCGCGTCACCGACGAGCCGGGCCTGGTACTTGCCCTGGTGGGTCAGCAGCGCCCGTGCGTTCGCGTCGCCGACGACGTAGAGCCAGTCGTGACCGGGTACCCGGAGGTGGTCGTCCACCTCCAGGAAGCCACCGCGGCCGGGCGCCACGCCGACGGAGTCCAGCCCGAGGTCGTCGGTCGGTGCCCGGCGGCCGACGGCGACCAGCAGCTCGTCGCCGGTCAGCTCGCGGCCACCGGCCAGGGTGACGGTGACGGGCCCGTCGCTGCCCTCACGGGCGACCTGCTCCGCCCGGGCCCCGAGCTCGATGGTGATGCCGTCGGCCTCCAGCGCCGCGACGAGTTCGTCGCTGACGAAGGGCTCCTCGTTGGCGAGCAGCCCGTCCAGCGCCTCGATGATCGTGACCTCTCGAGTGCCCAGACGCCGCACGGCCTGGGCCATCTCGACCCCGATCACCCCACCGCCGAGCACCAGCAGGCGCTCGGGGAGCTGCTTGACGGCGGTCACGTCCCGGTTGTCCCAGGTCGCCGCCTCGGCCAGGCCGGGGATCGGCGGGACGGCGGCCCGGGAGCCGACCGCCAGCACGACCCCGCGGGTCGCCTCGTAGCGCTCGACGGTGCCGTCCGAGCTGGTCACCTCGACGATCCGCTCCCCTGCGAGCCGACCCGTGCCACGCAGCAGCTCGACACCCACCGACTCGAGCCACGAGACCTGTCCGTCATCGGTCCACGAGGAGGTGAAGGCATCGCGGGAGCGGAGCACGGCGTCGACATCGACCTCGCCGGTGACCGCGTCCGCGGCCGCTGGGACACGCTTGACCGCGGCCAGCGCCTCGGTCGGCCGGAGCAGGGCCTTGGAGGGCATGCAGCCCCAGTAGCTGCACTCGCCGCCGACGAGCTCGGACTCGACGATGGCGACGGACAGGCCGCGTTGGGCGGCGTAGTCGGCGGCGTTCTCCCCGGCGGGGCCGGCGCCGATCACGATGACGTCGTAGGTCGTTGGCATGGTGATGCTCCGTGGTGGTGGTCGGGCCGGGAGGTGGCCCGGCAGGCGCGACGTGCCCTCGGCACGCGCGATCGCCCTAGACAACACGTGGCGAGCGCGCGACCTTCCACCACGAGGGAAGGCCGGGGTCCGCCGCCGACACCGACGGCCCTACCTGCCCGGGTCGTCCTCGGGGGGCGCTTGGTCGTCGACCGGCGCCTCCTGGTGGTCCTGCGCGGCCTGGTCGTCCGGTGGCGGCGCGAGGTCGTCGACCACGCTGGCGAGCCGGTCCAGCACCTCGGGCTCGAGCTCGGGCCGCTGACGCTGGATGGCGGCGATGACCCGGTGCATCGTGTCGGCCTCGATGCTGCACCGCTCGCAGTGCTCGAGGTGCGCCACCACCGAGGAGGTGTCGCCCGGATCCAGCTCGCCGTCGAGGTAGGCCTGCAGCACCGCGCCGACCTGCTCGCACGACGGCGCAGCGGGGAGCGGCGTCACCGGCTGGCGTCGCCACCTCATCCGTCCACCTCCAGGAACCCGACCGTCTCGAGGTGCGTGCGGACCCGCCGGCGCGCCCGATGCAGCCGGCTCATCACCGTCCCGATGGGGACCTCCAGCAGGTCGGCGGCCTCCTGGTAGGTGAGTCCGTCGAGGTCGACCAGCACCACCACGGCACGGTGCTTCGCGCTCAAGCTGGCCACCGCCTCGCGGACCTGCGGCGAGAGCTGCCCGGCGAGAGCCTGTGCCGCGGTCGCATCCCGCTCCCCCTCGCGACCGCCGTCCGGGAGCCGGTCCGCCACCTCGGCGTCGAGGAGATCGGGACGGCGCTTGCGCAGGTCGTTGCTCCGGGTGTTGCGCAGGATCGTCAGCAGCCAGGCGCGCGGGTACCGGCCGTCGAAGCGGTCGAAGGCCCGGAAGGCCCGCACCAGGGTGTCCTGCACCAGGTCCTCGGCCTCCGGAGGTGAGCCGGTCAGCCTGAGTGCGACCCGGTACAGCACGTCGAGTTCCGGGAGCACCTGCTCCCGGAAGCGCTGGTCCTGCGCGGGGCTCGCCATCAGGACGGAACGCTAGCGGGCCGCACCGGGTTGTCCCGACGGTCCGACGGTCCGACGGTCCGGTGGACCACGACCACGCCGACACGCCGAACCGAGCGCTGCCGCGGCGCATGCGCGATGATCGAGCCCCCACCCCTGCGACAGGAGCCGCACGATGCCGACCGAGCCCGCAACGACCGCACCCCCCGCCCGGTACGACGACCTGCGTGCGCTGTTCCTCAACTGCACGCTCAAGCCGTCGCCGCAGCTCTCACACACCGCGGTGCTGGCGGAGCGTTCCATCGCCGTCATGGAGGCCCAGGGCGTCGAGGTGGACCGGATCCGCGCGGTGGACCACGTGCTGGCCCACGGCGTCCAGCCCGACATGACCGAGCACGGCGCCGACCGCGACGACTGGCCGGCGATCTTCGAGCGGGTCATGGCCGCGGACATCCTGGTGCTGCTGACCCCGATCTGGCTGGGCGAGAAGTCCTCGGTCGCCACGCAGGTCGTCGAGCGGCTGTACGGCAACTCCGGGCTGCTCAACGACGCCGGCCAGTACGCCTACTACGGCCGGGCCGCCGGGGTGCTGGTCACCGGCAACGAGGACGGTGCCAAGCACTGCGCGATGAACCTGCTCTACAGCCTCCAGCACCTCGGCTACGCCATCCCACCCCAGGCGGATGCGGCCTGGCTCGGGGAGGTCGGCCCGGGACCGTCCTACGCCGACGAGGGGTCGGGAGGCCCGGAGAACGACTTCACCAACCGCAACACCACCTTCATGACCTGGAACCTGCTGCACCTGGCACGGCTGCTGAAGGACGCCGGCGGCTTCCCCGCCCACGGCAACCAGCGGTCGCTGTGGGACGCCGGGCAGCGCTTCGACGCGCCCAACCCCGAGTACCGCTGACCGCGAGCCCCACGACCCCGCTGCCGACCGACCCGTTCATGTGCACGAAACCGCGGATAGTCGTGGTTCCGTGCACCCCGACCGCTCGGCAAGCCCGTTCATGTGCACGGAACCGCGGATAGTCGTTGTTCCGTGCACCACGCACGACACCGCCCCATCGGACCACGGCGACCCGAGGGCGAAGAGCGATGACCGACACCGCACACCCCATCCGGACCGTGCTGCTGCTGTACGACGGCTGCGACCTGCTGGACGTCGGTGGACCCTACGAGGTGCTGCTGACCGCGAACCGACTGCGCGAGCGCGACGGGGGTGCAGCGCCGTTCGAGGTACGCACGGTGGCCCCGTCGGCGACGGTCACCGCGTACGGCGGGCTCGGCCTCACCGCGAGCCACCTGGCCGCCGACCTCGACGACCTCGACGACCTCGACGACCTCGACGACCTCGATGACCTCGACCTGCTCGTCATCCCGGGCCTGGTCGACCTCGACACCGCGCTCGCCGACCGCGACCTGCTCGCGCTGATCGCCGAACTCGCCGACCGCACCGAGGTGGTCGCCTCCGTCTGCACCGGCGCGTTCCTGCTGGCGGCGGCCGGACTGCTGCGGGGTCGCCGCGCCACGACGCACCACGAGGACACCGCCCTGCTGCGCAGCCGCGACGATGTCGGCGAGGTGGTGGACGACGTCCGGTGGGTGGACGACGGCGACATCGTCACCGCCGCGGGGCTGTCGAGCGGGCTGGCGCTGGGGCTCCACCTCGTCGACCGGTTCGCCGACCGTGACCTGGCGCTCGCGACCGCGCGGCAGCTGGAGCACGAGTGGGATCCCGACCCGGCACGGTCGGTGACCTGCAGCTGACCGTCCGGACCTCCGGGTGAGCGCCTGGCCGCGACGGCCGGCACCGGCCAACCCGCCCGGTTCAGCATCCGTTGGCCAGTCCAATCACCAGCCAACCGGCCACCACCGAGGTGGTGACGCGGACAGGTGCGGTGTCGCCGCGCAAGCCCCATGCTGCGCAGCGAACCCGGACGCCCCGCGTCCTCCCCCTCTCCCAAGGTGATCTATGACCGACCAACCCACCACCCGCAAGACCATCGCCCTGATCGCCCACGACAACTGCAAGGTCGAGCTCGTCGAGTGGGCCGCGTACAACCGCGAGAACCTCCGACCCCACCACCTCGTCGCCACCGGGACCACCGGCACCGTCCTCACCCATGAGGTCGGCCTCGAGGTCACCCGGCTCAACAGCGGCCCACTCGGTGGCGACCTCCAGATCGGCGCGATGGTCGCCGAGGGCACCGTCGACATGCTGATCTTCCTCTGGGACCCGCTGGAGCCGCAGCCCCACGACCCCGACGTCAAGGCCCTGCTCCGCATCGCCACGCTGCGCAACATCCCCGCGGCCTGCAACCGCGCGACCGCGGACTTCCTCATCTCCAGCCCGATGGCGATCACCGACTACCAGCAGTCACGCCGGCCGCTGCCGACCCAGCGCGACTTCCCGATCCAACGCGTCAGCTGACCTCGCCCCGCAGCGACCCACGCCCGTGATCCGCGCCGTCTCCGGCGCGGGTCACGTCGTTCCCGGGAGCTTCAGCCCAGCAGGTCCTTCATCTTGTTCGTGATCAGGTGGGTGGAGCGACGCGGTGCCACGCGGTTGGCGAGGTTCATCATCCGTGCGTCACGGCCGACGAAGATGTGCAGCTTGTCGGCCTCGATACCGTCCAGGATCAGCGTCGCCGCGTCCTCGGGCGAGGTGGTCGGGAAGCTCGCTCCCTCACCGGCATCGGCCATGGCGCGGGACACCTCGACACCCGAGTTGGCCGTGATGTCGGTGCTCACGGCTCCGGGGAAGACCACTGACACCCCCACCGAGGTATCCAGCAGCTCCGCGTACAGCGCCTCGGTCATGAGCCGGACCGCGGCCTTGGTCGCGCCGTAGATCGCCTGACCCGGCACCGGCAGGAACCCGCCCATGCTCGATACGTTCGCCAGGTGCGCCTCCGGCCGCTCGAGCAGGACGGGGACGAAGGCCTTGACGACGTGGATCGTGCCGTGCAGGTTCACGTCGATGACCCGCTGGATCGCGTCGTACCCCAGCTCGGCGATCCGGACGAAGGGTTGGATGATCCCGGCCACGTGGATGACGCCGTCCGGCGCGCTGAGGGTGTCGGTGACCCGCTGGGGCAGGGCGTGGACGACCTCCCGGTCGGTCAGGTCGACGGTGAAGGCGGCGATGCGGTCGCCCGCAGCTGCCAGCGCGACCGTCTCCTCGAGCCCTTCCTGACTGATGTCCACAGCAGCGACCCGGGCACCCCGACGGATGCACTCGAGCGCGACCTGCCGCCCGATGCCGTTGCCGGCCCCGGTGACGACGATGACCTTGCCTGCGACCTTCATGTGGGGTCCTCCCTGTCGGCACGGTGCTGCATCGTGAGCGCGGGGTCCACCAGCGCGACCGCCCGCCGAACGGCCTCCCGGGCCTGGGCACGGTCCGGCTCGGTGACCAGGACGCCGTACGCCATGCGGAGCACCAGCCCGAGCTGCTCGACGCTGAGCCCGCCATCGACCTCCCCCGCTGCCTGCGCCCGCGACAGCGGCTCGTCGAGGATGCGCCGCAGCCGGTCGCCGAGCCCCGTCGCCGCGAGCTCCTCCCGGGCGTCGACCGCCACCTCGATGAACGCCACCGAGTCCAGCATCAGCTCCAGCAGCCGCTGCCAGACGCGGTGGAAGCCACCGGCGCCATGGTCCGACGCTGCCAGCGCCTCGAGCTCGGCGTAGTTGTCCTCGAAGATCGCGAGCGCCAGGTCGAGCCGGGTCGGGAAGTGCCGGTACAGGCTGCCCTGGCCGACGCCGGCCCGACGCGCGATGGCGTTCAACGGGACCCGGTATCCCTGGTCGGCGAACAGCTGCCGGGCAGCGGCGAGCAGCGCAGCACGGTTGCCGGCCGCAGCTGCGGGTCCCCGGTTGGTTGCGCTGAACGACACGCTCATGCTTCAGTCTACGCAGAACCGGACACAACTGTCCGGTAGGTGCGACGGGAGGCCGGACGATGCGGACCTGGGACCGCAGCGTGGACGTGCTGGTGGTGGGGACCGGCGGTGCGGGGCTGGCCGCCGCGATGACGGCGGGCGATGCCGGCCTCGAGGTGCTGCTGGTCGAGAGCACCGACCGGTGGGGGGGCTCCACCTCGATGTCGGGTGGCGGGATGTGGCTGCCGGCGAACCCGCTCATGGCCCGCGCCGGGGCTGGCGACTCCCGTGAGGAGGCGCTCACCTACCTCGAGGACCGCGTCGGGGACGCCGGGCCCGCGACCTCCCGGGCACGCAAGGAGGCCTTCGTCGACACGGTCGGGGCGTTCGTGGAGCTGGCGGAGCGACTCGGGGTCCGCTTCGCCCGGGCCGCCGACTACCCGGACTACTACCCGGAGCGCCCGGGCGGCAAGGTCGGCCGGGCCCTGGAGGTCGAACCCTTCGACCGCAAGCGCATCGGCCCCTGGTGGGACAGCGCCCGGGCCGCGGTGGACGGGGTGCCCTTGCCGGCCAAGACGGACGATTTCTGGCTGCTGGGCCGGGCCTGGTCCACCCCGAGCGGGTTCGCGCGTGGCGCCCGGTTCGTCGGCCGCACGCTGGCCGGTGCGGCGACGGGGAAGGCGCTGGTCGGGATGGGCGGAGCGATGACCGCCTCGTTCCTCGAGGTGGTGCTCGACCAGGGCGGCGAGGTGTGGCTGTCGTCCCCGCTGGCCGAGCTGGTGGTCGAGAACGACCGGGTCGTGGGCGCCGTCATCCAGCGTGACGGGACCACCACCCGGGTCGAGGCCCGCCGCGGGGTCGTGCTGGCAGCCGGCGGGTTCGCGCACCGCACCGAGTGGCGCAAGGAGCACCACGGCATCGACGGCTTCTCCTCGGCGAACCGCGGCGACCTCGGCACCGCCATCGAGGTGGCGCAGGGACTCGGCGCCGCGGTCGACCTGATGGACGACGCGTGGTGGGGCGCGTCGATCCCGGCACCGACGGACGACACGAGCCCGTCGTTCCTGGTCAGCGAGCGGTCCTACCCGTTCTCGATCATGGTGGATGCGAACGGGGAGCGCTTCGCCAACGAGTCGGAGTCCTACGTCGACCTCGGCCACCGGATGCTCGAGCACGGCAAGCAGGTGGACGGCCCGTTCTGGATGATCGCCGACGCCCGCCACGCCCGCCGCTACCTGCGCAGCTTCGCGATCCAACCGGGGCTGCCGGCCAAGCTCAAGGAGGCGGGGCTGCTGCGCTCCGCCGACACCGTCCGGGAGCTCGCCGGGCAGCTCGGGCTGGACGCCGACCGGCTGATCGCGACGATCCGCCGCTTCAACGGCTTCGCCCGCACCGGGATCGACCAGGACTTCGGCCGGGGCAACTCCGTCTACGACCGCTACTACGGCGACCCGCTCGTCCGCCCCAACCCGAACCTCGGCCCGCTGACCCGCGGACCGTTCACCGCCATCCAGGTCGTCCCGGGCGACCTCGGCACGAAGGGCGGTCTGGTCACCGACGCCGACGCGCGGGTGCTGCGGGAGGACCTGAGCCCGATCGGCGGGCTGTACGCCTCCGGCAACACCTCCGCCTCCGTCATGGGCCGGACCTATCCCGGACCGGGGTCCACGCTCGGGCCGGCGGTGGTGTTCGGCTACCG